>DASWRY010000100.1:0-53374 GCA_036402915.1 Mycobacteriales bacterium | reverse complement strand
ACCGTCCACGTGGTCGTCAACAACCAGGTCGGCTTCACCACCGCGCCGGAGTACAGCCGGTCGAGCTTCTACTCGACCGACGTGGCGCGGATGATCCAGGCGCCGATCTTCCACGTGAACGGCGACGACCCCGAGGCCGTCGTCCGCGTCGCCCGCCTGGCGTTCGAGTACCGCCAGGAGTTCAACAAGGACGCGGTCATCGACCTCATCTGCTACCGCCGCCGCGGCCACAACGAGGGCGACGACCCGTCGATGACCCAGCCGCTGATGTACGACATCATCGACAACAAGCGCAGCGTCCGGAAGATCTACACCGAGGCCCTCATCGGCCGCGGCGACATCTCCGTCGCGGACGCCGAGGCCGCGCTGCGGGACTACCAGGGCCAGCTCGAGCGGGTCTTCCTCGCGACGAAGGACTCCCGGGACACCCCGAGCACGGAGCCCCGCGCCCCGCGCCCGGACACCCGCGAGACCGTCCGGACGGCGGTGCCGGTGGACCTGGTGCGGCGGATCGGCGAGGCCCACACGGCCCCGCCCGAGGGCTTCACCCCGCACCCGCGCATCCAGAAGGTGCTCGAGCGGCGCGCCCAGATGGCCCGCGAGGGCAAGATCGACTGGGCGTTCGGCGAGCTGCTCGCGTTCGGCTCGCTCGTCGTCGACGGCACGCCGGTGCGGCTGTCCGGTCAGGACTCGCGCCGCGGCACGTTCGTGCAGCGGCACTCGGTGATCATCGACCGGAACACCGGCAGGGAGTGGACGCCGATCTCGAACCTCGCCGACGACCAGGCGCGGTTCTTCGTCTACGACTCGCTGCTGTCGGAGTACGCCGCGCTGGGCTTCGAGTACGGGTACTCGGTGGCGAACCGCGACGCGCTCGTGCTGTGGGAGGCGCAGTTCGGCGACTTCGTGAACGGCGCCCAGTCGGTGCTGGACGAGTTCGTGTCCGCGGGCGAGGCGAAGTGGGGCCAGACCTCGGGCGTCACGCTGCTGCTGCCGCACGGCCACGAGGGGCAGGGCCCGGACCACACGTCCGGCCGCGTCGAGCGGTTCCTGCAGATGTGCGCCGACGACAACATGACGATCGCGAACTGCACCACGCCGGCGAACTACTTCCACCTGCTCCGCCGCCAGGCGAAGCAGCTGCACCACCGGCCGCTGGTCGTCTTCACCCCGAAGTCGCTGCTGCGCCACAAGGCGGCGGTGTCGGAGGTCGCGGACTTTACGAACGGCCGGTTCCAGACGGTGATCGACGACGCGGGCGTGCGCGACGCGGCGGGGGTTCGGCGGGTGCTGCTGTGCTCCGGCAAGGTCTACTACGACCTGGTCGCGGCGCGCGAGGCCAAGGGCATCACCGACACCGCGATCGTCCGTGTGGAGCAGCTGTACCCGCTCCCGGTGGACGAGGTGCGCGAGGTGCTCGGCCGGTACCCGAACGCCGAGGACCACGTGTGGGTCCAGGAGGAGCCGGCGAACCAGGGGGCGTGGACGTTCATCGCGCTGAACCTGCTCGAGCACCTCGAGGGCGTCCGGCTGCGCCGCGTGTCGCGCAAGGCCGCGTCGGCACCGGCGACCGGGTCGTCCAAGGTCCACGAGGCCGAGCAGAAGGCGCTCGTCGAGGCGGCGCTGCCCGACCCGGCCTGATGTACTCCACCGACAAGGGCATCGAGGAGCTCGACGCGCGGCGGGGCGAGGAGAGCGTGACGCTGGCGTGGCTGGCGGACCGGCTCCGGACGTTCGTCGACCTCAACCCGGACTTCGAGGTGCCGGTCGAGCGGCTCGCCACCTGGCTGGCGAGGGCGGACGACGACTTCGACGAGTAGGGACGCACGGCGAAGGCCCCGGTCATCCGACCGGGGCCTTCGTCGTACTCCGTCAGACGTCGAGGACGATCTTGCCGAACACCTCGCCCGCCTCGAGGCGCTCGAACGCCTTGCGGGCGTCGGCCAGCGCGTAGGTGGAGTCGACGACCGGCCGCAGGCCCGTGTCGGCACAGAGCGCGAGGAGCGCCCCGAGCTCGTCGCGCGTGCCCATCGTGGAGCCGACGATCTCCTGCTGGAGGAAGAACACGCGGCGCAGGTCGATCGTGGCGTCGTGGCCGCTGGTCGAACCCGACGTGACGCAGCGGCCGCCCGGCTTCAGCGACTTGAGCGAGTGGTCCATCGTGGCCTTGCCGACCGTCTCGATCACCACGTCCACGCGCTCGGGCAGGCGCGCGCCCGTCTCGACCGTCTGTGCGCCGAGCCGCTCGGCCCGGGCCCGCTTCTCGGCGTCCCGGCTGGTGGCGTACACGGTCGCGCCGAGCGCCCTCGCGATCGCGATGGCCGCGGTGGCCACGCCGCCGCCGGCGCCCTGGACCAGCACCGTGCCGTTCTCGGGCAGGCGGCCACGGGTGACGAGCATGCGGTACGCGGTGAGCCACGCGGTGGGCAGGCAGGCGGCCTCGGCGAACGAGAGCCCGGCCGGCTTCGGCACGAGGTTCCGCTTCGGCACGGCGACCTTCTCGGCCAGCGTGCCCTGGTACCTCTCGGACAGCAGCGACCGCTTCGGGTCCAGCGTCTCGTCCCCGCCCGCGACCGACGGGTCGCCGATGACGGCGTGGACGACGACCTCGTTGCCGTCGGAGTCGATCCCGGCGGCGTCGCAGCCGAGGATCATCGGGAGCTTGTCGGCGTCCAGGCCGACACCGCGCAGGGACCACAGGTCGTGGTGGTTCAGCGTGGCGGCGCGGACGTCGACGAGGACCCAGCCGTCGGGCACGTCGGGGTCGGGGCGCTCCCCCACCTCGAGGCCGGACAGCGGGTCGTCGGGGCTGATACGGGCGGCGTAGGCGGCAAGCACGTGCTCGACCGTAGCGGCGCGCCGCCGGGCGCGCGACGGGGGTGTGAGCGATTCCTCATCCCGCGGGCGCGGATCGGGCCCGAACGCCGCACGTGCGCGAGAATGACGGGGTGGAGACGCCCCCCGGCCTCGGACGCCCGGACCCCGGCCGCCCCGACCTCGCGGACCGGATGCCCACCCCGAACGGGACCTGCACCGGAGAGCCGACCGACCAGCTGCTGTTCCGCGGTGTGCTGGGCCAGTTCCCCACCGGCGTCACGGTGGTCACCGCCAGCACCCCGGACGGGCCGGTGGGCCTCGCGGTCGGGTCGTTCACGTCGGTGTCGCTGGAGCCGCCGCTGGTGGGCTTCCTGCCGGCGCAGACGTCGTCCTCGTGGCCGCTGATCGAGGAGGCCGGCGCGTTCTGCGTGAACGTCCTCGCGGAGGGCCAGGAGGACCTCGCGCGCGCGTTCGCCACACCGGGGGCGGATCGGTTCGGCGACCGGGTCTGGACGGCGGCGCCCCACTCCGGCGCCCCGATCCTCGACGGCGTGCTGGCGTGGATCGACTGCGACGTGGCCGGGGTCAACGAGGCGGGCGACCACCACTTCGTGCTCGGCAGGGTACGGGCCCTCGGCGCGACGGCGGACGGGGCGCCGCTGGTGTTCTTCCGGGGGACGTACCGGGCGCTGTCCTGAGCCGCCCGCACCGGGCCGCTACGCCCGGGTGACACCCTCCGCGCGCGCCGCCGCGGCCACCGCCGCCGCGACCGCCGGCGCCACCCGCGGGTCGAACGCCGACGGGATCACGTAGTCCGGCCGCAGCTCGCCGGCCACGACGCCGACCAGCGCGGAGGCCGCCGCAAGCTTCATGCCCTCGGTGATCCGGCGGGCGCCGGAGTCGAACGCCCCGCGGAAGATGCCGGGGAACGCGAGCACGTTGTTGATCTGGTTCGGGAAGTCGCTGCGGCCGGTCGCGACGACCGCCGCGTAGCGCGACGCGACGTCGGGGTGGATCTCCGGCACGGGGTTGGCCATCGCGAAGATGAAGCACCCCGGCGCCATCGTCGCCACCAGCTCCTCCGGCACGGTGCCGCCGGACAGGCCCAGGTACACGTCGGCGCCCTTCAGCGCGTCCGCGAGTGAGCCGGAGAGCCCCGAGGAGTTGGTGAGCCCGGCGAGCTCGGCCTTGACGGGGTTCAGGTCCTGCCGGTCGGCGTGGATGATGCCGCGCGAGTCCAGCACGACGACGTCGCCGACCCCGGCCGCGAGCATGATCTTGCTGACCGCGACGCCCGCCGCGCCGGCGCCGGACACGACGGCCCGGAGGTCACCGAGCGCGCGCCCGGTGAGCGCCGCGGCGCCCTCCAGCGCGGCCAGCGCCACGACGGCGGTGCCGTGCTGGTCGTCGTGGAAGACGGGGATGTCGAGCGCGTCCTTGAGACGGTCCTCGATGTCGAAGCACCGGGGCGCGCTGATGTCCTCGAGGTTGATGCCGCCGAAGGAGGGGGCGAGCCGGACGACCGTCTCGACGATCTCGTCGGGGTCGGTGGTGCCGAGGCAGATCGGCACGGCGTCCACGCCGCCGAACTGCTTGAACAGGACGGCCTTGCCCTCCATGACCGGCATCGCGGCCCTGGGGCCGATGTCGCCGAGGCCCAGCACGGCGGTCCCGTCGGTCACCACGGCGACGGTGCGCGGCGCCCAGGTGTAGGTCGCGTACAGCTCGGGATCCGCCGCGATGGCCAGGCAGACCTCGGCGACACCGGGGGTGTACGCCAGGGAGAGGTCGGCGTGGTTCGCGAGCGGCGAGGTCAGGGCGATCTCCATCTTGCCGCCGCGGTGCAGGGCGAAGACGGGGGATTCGTGGTCGGACACGGGCTCGGCGCTCACAACTGCTCCTCGATCGGCGGCGCGGCGCGGCCGCGCGGGCTGGGTCACCGTGCTCGACGAGGCGGTGGTCGCCACCTCCAGGGCGCACGGATCCCGGGGGTCGCCCGAGGTGTGTCCCGAAGTCTGGCACAGGCGCACCCGTGTCCGGGGCCCGGGTGCGGGATTTCACAGCCGCCCGATCCGGCGTAACGGGAGGTACCGGAACACGGCCCGGCCGACGACGTCCGCGGCGCCGTACGCCCGGGAGTCGTCGGTGACGAACTCGTTGTCCGACTCGAGCCACCAGCCCCCGTCGTACGGCCGGACGGCGCGCTTCACCACGAGGAGGTCCGGGCGCGCCCGGAAGCGCGCGACGACCACGTCCCCGGCGCGCACGCGGGCCCGCCGCGAGACGAGCACACAGTCGCCGTCGCGGAGCGTGGGCGCCATCGAGGGACCCCGGACGAGCACCGCACGCGGCACGGCCCTCCTCCGTTCACTCGGGAGATCACGACCGGAGTAGGGTCGGAACCCAGCGAGACGTTCGCCGAACCGATCATCGCAAGACAACGGAGGACACCCATGCGCCTGTCCCGCCTCTTCACCCCCCGCGCCGTGGCCCATGCCCACTGCGACCTGCCCTGTGGTGTGTACGACCCCGCGCAGGCCCGCATCGAGGCGCAGTCCGTGAAGGCGATCATCGAGAAGTACCACGGCAGCGACGACGAGACGTTCCGCACCCGCGCGATCCTCATCAAGGAGCAGCGGGCGGAGCTCGTGAAGCACCACCTGTGGGTGCTCTGGACGGACTACTTCAAGCCGAACCACTTCGAGAAGTACCCCGACCTGCACACCCTGTTCAACGACGCCACCAAGCTCGCCGGCGCGAGCGGCGCCAAGGGCAGCCTCGACGCCGACGTGGCGGACCAGCTGCTGGGCAAGATCGACGAGATCGCCAAGATCTTCTGGGAGACCAAGCAGGCCTGACCGGCCACCGTCCGATGACCGGGGCGTACACCAGCGGGGCCGGCTCCGACCCGGGGCCGGCCCTCGCCGTGGTCCCGGTGCCCCGCGGGATCGTGGTCCTCGTGCGCCACGGCGAGACCGAGTGGTCCGCCGCGGGGCGCCACACCGGCCGCACCGACGTGCCGCTCACCCCCACGGGCGAGCGGCAGGCGGGCGCTCTCGGCACGCTGCTGGAGAGGATGCTCGCCGGGCGGCGGGTCGTGCTGACGCTGACCAGCCCGCTGCGGCGGGCCCGGCGGACCGCGGAGCTCGCCGGCCTGCACGCGGAGTGCGAGCCGGCGCTCCACGAGCTCGAGTACGGCGACCACGAAGGGCGCACCACCGCGGCGATCCGGGCCGGGGGCAAGCCCGGCTGGACCGTGTGGACCGGCGAGATGCCACACGGGGAGACACCCGACCTCGCCACCCCCCGGGTCGACGCGGTGATCGACCGGGTGTGCGAGGCGCTCTCCGCGGCGCCGGACGAGGACCCTCCCCCCGCCGTGGTCCTCGTCGGCCACGGCCACCACCTGCGGATCCTGGGCGCCCGCTGGCTCGGGCTGCCCGCGTCGGCGGGCGCCCTGTTCGGGCTCGGCACGGCCTCGGTGAGCGTGCTGGGCACCGAGCACGAGACCCCCGTCCTGGTCCACTGGAACCTCTCGACCGACCTCCTCACCCCCGACGGAGACGCCGCACCGTGAGCACCACCACCCCGACCGCCCAGATCCGGCCGATCGCCCCCGCGGACGTCCCGGCCGCCGTCCGCCTCGTCCACGACCTCGCCGAGTACGAGAAGGCCGCGGCCGAGTGCCACCTCACCGACGCGCAGCTGCACGCGGCGCTGTTCGGGGAGCGGCCCGCGCTGTTCGGCCACGTCGCGATCGGCCCCGACGGCACGGTGGCCGGGTTCGCGCTGTGGTTCCTCAACTACTCCACCTGGGACGGCGTGCACGGCGTGTACCTCGAGGACCTGTACGTGCGTCCCGAGCTGCGCGGCGGCGGCATCGGCCGCGCCCTGCTCGCCACGCTCGCGCGGATCTGCGTCGACCGGGGGTACAGCCGCCTGCAGTGGTCGGTACTGGACTGGAACACGCCCTCGATCGGCTTCTACAAGTCCCTCGGCGCGCTGGGAATGGACGAGTGGACCGTGTTCCGGCTGACCGGGGAACCGTTGTCGGATCTCGCGTCTGCTGTGGCCTGAGCGTCCGGAGGACGTAGAGTGCGCGGGACGGCTCGACCGGGGGGACGCGTGGACGACCAGCAGGGCTCCGCCGCAGGTGCGACGGGCACGGTCCCGGGGGACGTCGTCGTCCTGACGATCCCGGCGGCCGGGGCGTACCTCTCGGTCCTCCGGACCGCCACGGCCGGTCTCGCCGCGCGGCTCGACTTCACGCTCGACGAGATCGAGGACCTGCGGATCGCGGTGGACGAGGCCTGCGGGATGCTGCTGCCCGGCACGGCCCCCGGCACCGAGCTCCGGTGCCGGTTCGGCCTCGACGCCGACCGCATCGGGGTGGAGGTGAGCGTCCCGGCGGGCAGCACGCCGACCCCGAGCCGGGAGACCTTCGCCTGGACGGTGCTCTCCGCCCTCGCCGGCGAGGTGGACGCCCACGACTCCGACGGCCGGATCGCCATCCGGCTCGTCAAGCGGCGCGGCCGGCCCACGTGAACACCGACGGCGTGACCCGGGACTCGGGCAGCCGGTCACGCCTGTACCCGCGCGCCGCCCGCGCGAACGAGCACACCGCGGGCGCCCACGAACTGTTCTGCCGGCTGGGCGAGCAGGAGCCGGACAGCCCGGTGTGGCGGGCCCTCCGGGACGAGCTCGTCCACCGCCACCTGCCGCTCGTGCACTTCCTCGCCCGCCGGTTCCGGGACCGCGGGGAGAGCCTCCCGGACCTCGTCCAGGTCGCCACGATCGGCCTCATCAAGGCGGTCGACCGGTACGACCCGGAGCGGGGGGTGGAGTTCACGACGTTCGCCACGCCGACGATCGCGGGCGAGATCAAGCGCCACTTCCGCGACCGAGCCTGGGCGGTCCGGGTGCCGCGGAAGCTCCAGGAGCAGAAGGCCGTCGTCTCCCGCGCGACCACGGACCTCTTCCAGTCCCTCGGCCGCTCCCCCACGGTCGCCGAGCTCGCCGCGCACACCGCGCTCTCCGAGGAGCAGGTCCTCGAGTCGCTCGAGACCGTCCACGCCTACACGACGGTGTCGCTCGACACGGACGGCGAGGGCGACGCCCCGACCCTCGGAGAGGCCCTCGGCGAGCTCGACGCGGCGCTCGAGAAGGTCGAGTACCGCGAGGCGCTCCGCCCGCTCCTCGGCCGGCTCGGGGAGCGGGAGAAGCAGATCCTGCTGCTGCGGTTCTTCTCCGGCATGACCCAGTCCGAGATCGCGTCCGAGGTCGGCATCTCGCAGATGCACGTGTCCCGGCTGCTCGCCCGGACGCTCACGCGGCTCCGGGAGAGCCTCCTCGCGGACGAGTGACGCGCGGCGGGAGCCCGAGCGCCTTCGTGGTGGGCGGCGCGAGGAGCAGGACGATCGCCGCCGCGCACACCGCCCACAGCAGCAGGCCGGGGAACCACCAGCCGGCCTTGATCATGTAGTAGCCGACCGGCAGCGCGAACAGGTTCAGCGCGACGGCGGTGTTCCGGCCGCCGCCGTGCCGCCCCGAGAGGCGGTACGCGAGGAACGCGAACAGCGCGGTCAGCAGCACGAGCACGACCCCGAGCGCGATGGCCCACTGCGGGTACCGCGCGGGCTTCGTGACCAGGTCGACGAGCTCCGTGGCGGCCAGCACTCCCATGCCCACCGCCTCGAGGCCCAGGAGCACCACGGCCGCGCGCAGGGTCGTCGGGGGGGCGTCGCTCACGGGCGTCAGCCTACCGACCGGTACTCTCCGGTGGTGCGCGCGCTCCTGGTGGTGAACCCGAACGCCACCACCACCACCGCGCGGGCCCGCGACGTCCTGGTCCGGGCGCTCCGCAGCGAGGTCGACCTCGAGATCGGCTCGACGCAGCACCGGGGGCACGCGGCGGACCTCGCCCACGAGGCCCGCCTCGGCGGCATCGACCTCGTGGTGGCCCTCGGCGGCGACGGCACCGTGAACGAGGTCGTCAACGGCCTCCTGCGCGACGGCCCCGGCGAGTCGGTGCCCACGCTCGCCGTCGTCCCCGGCGGCTCGACGAACGTGTTCGCCCGCGCGGTGGGGCTCCCCCGGGATCCCGTCGAGGCGACCGCCACGATCCTCGAGTCGATCCGCGACGACCGGCACCGCGCGATCGGGCTGGGCCGGGCGGACGAGCGGTGGTTCACCTTCTGTGCCGGGTTCGGCCTCGACGCCGAGGTGGTCCGCCGGGTCGAGCACGCCCGCACCCGTGGCCGGACGTCCACCCGGTCGTTGTACGTCCGTGCGACCGTCGCGCAGTACTTCACCGGGACCGACCGGTCGACGCCGCTCCTGGCGCTCGAACACCCCGGAGGCGCGGCCGTGGGCGGTCTCTCGATGGCGATCGTGCAGAACACGTCGCCGTGGACGTACTGGGGCGACCGGCCCGTACACCCCTCGCCCGACGCGTCGTTCGACCACGGGCTGGACCTGTTCGCGCTCCGCGCGCTGCACCTGCCCAGCACGCTCCGTGCCGCCCGCCAGCTCCTCGCGCGGCACGCCGATCCGCACGGCCGCCGGGTGTACCGCCTGCACGATGCGGAGAGCTTCACGCTCGTGGCCCGGAAGCCCGTCGCCTTCCAGGTGGACGGGGACTACCTCGGCGAGCGGGAACGCGTCGTCTTCACCTCCGAACCGAAGGCTCTCCGCGTCGCCGTCTGAGCGACCGCAGGGTTTCCGCCGCGTGTCCATGGCCAAAACGGGCAGACCACTGTGAGCCGTGTAACGATGCTGTGGTACGTCGCCCGTGACGGTACTCACGAATGGGCCCCGTCCTGGCGTATGCCCTTGACACAGCGCCATCTCGTGAAAGCATTCACAAGCGAACCGACGTGACTGCACGGTGCCCGACCGGGGTACGTGAGTCTCACTGACCGAGGAGAGTTGGCATGGACTGGCGCCACCGCGCCCTCTGCCGCGACGAGGACCCGGAGCTGTTCTTCCCCATCGGGACCAGCGGCCCCGCGCTGCTGCAGATCGAAGAGGCGAAGACGGTCTGCCGGCGTTGTCCCGTCTCGGAGACGTGCCTGCAGTGGGCCCTGGAGTCCGGTCAGGACGCCGGTGTCTGGGGTGGCATGAGCGAGGACGAGCGGCGCGCCCTCAAGCGGCGCGGCGCCCGGCAGCGGGCTCGTACCGCCTGACGCTCGCGGAGCGCACGCCGGCCCGGGTCCCGTTCGGGGGTCCGGGCCGTCGCACATCTACCGCCGGGCGAGCGGCAGCACGAGCACGGCCTCGGTGCCGCCGCCGTCGCGCGGCCGCATCTCGAGCGTGCCGCCGAGCTCGCCGGTGACGAGCGTGCGGACGATCTGCAGCCCGAGCCGCTCGGACGCCTCGAGGTCGAATCCGGCCGGAAGGCCCTGACCGGAGTCCGCGACCGTCACGTACAGCGTGCCGCGCCACCGATGGGCGGCCAGCACGACCTGGCCGGCCTCGGAGGGCGCGAACGCGTGCTCGAGCGCGTTCTGCAGCAGCTCGGTCACGACCATCACCAGGGGCGTCGCGACCTCGGCGGGCAGGACGCCGAAGGAGCCCTCCCGCCTCAAGGTCACCTCCGTCTCGGGGGCGGCCACCTCCCCCACCATCGACGCGACCCGGTCGGCGATCTTGTCGAAGTCGACGGTCTCGTCCAGCGACAGCGCGAGCGTCTCGTGGACGAGCGCGATCGACGACACCCGGCGCACCGACTCCTGGAGCGCGTCGCGCGCGTCCTCCGTCCCGACCCGCCGCGCCTGCAGGCGGAGCAGCGCGGCGACGGTCTGGAGGTTGTTCTTCACCCGGTGGTGGATCTCCCGGATCGTCGCGTCCTTGGTGACGAGCTGGCGGTCGCGGCGCCGCACCTCGGTCACGTCGTGGACCAGCACGAGCGCGCCGATCGGCTCGTCGTCCGGCCGCAGCGGCAGGGCCCGGAGCAGCACGGTGGCGCCGTGGGCCTCGATCTCCTTCCGGACGGCCTCGCGCCCGGTGATCGCCGAGAGGATCCGCTCGGCCGCGTCGCCGCCCTCCAGCGGGTCGTCGGCGAGCCGCCCGGTCAGCGCGGCGAGGTCCTCGCGGGCCAGGTCGCCGGTCATGCCCATCCGGCGGTACGCGGACTGGGCGTTGGGGCTCGCGTACTCGACGATCCCCGCCCCGTCGAGACGGACCAGCCCGTCACCGACCCGGGGCGCCGAGGTCGTCTCCTCCGGGTGGCCGCCCGGCGGGAAGCTGCCGTCGGTGATCATCCGGCAGAGGTCGTCCGCGGTGCGGAGGTAGTTGAGCTCGAGCTGGCTCGGCACGCGCGTCGCGGCGAGGTTGGTGTCCCGCCCGACGATCGCGATCACCGCCTCCTCGCGCCGTACCGGGATGGCCTCGCGGCGGGACGGCACGTCGTCGGCCCACACGGGGTCGCCCTCGCGCCAGATCCGGCCCTGCTTCTCCGCGATGTGCAGTCCCTCGGCCTCGTCCTCGGACAGGAGCCGGCCGACCTGGTCGGTCTGGTACGCGGTCGGCGCGGTGGTGGGCCTCACCTGCGCGACGCAGAGGAACGCGGGCTCGTCGTACGCGTTCCGGGTCCGCACCCAGAGCAGCAGGTCCGCGAAGGACAGGTCCGCGAGCAGCTGCCAGTCCGCCGCCAGCCGGTGCAGGTGGTCGACGTCGGCCGGGGACAGCGTCGTGTGCTGCTCGACGAGCTCGCTCAGCGTGGACACACCGGGCAGCGTCGCACACCGGCTGTCGGGGCGGGACGGCACCTCTGCGAGACTCGGCGCCATGAGCAACGACCCGCTGGAACGCTTCCGGGTCGCCGCCGCCGAGCGTGACCGCGCGGGCCTGCACCGCACGCTGCGCCCGCGGACCGCCGGCGGTGACGGGATGCTGGACCTGGCCAGCAACGACTACCTGGGCCTCACCCGCGACCCCCGTGTCACGCGCGCCGCCGCGGACGCGGCCCTCACGTGGGGCGGCGGGGCCACCGGTTCCCGGCTCGTCACCGGGACGACGGGGCTGCACGTGGCGCTCGAGGAGGCGCTGGCGGACTTCACCGGCGCGGCGAGCGCGCTGGTCTTCTCCTCCGGGTACACGGCGAACCTCGCCGCCGTCGCCGCCCTCACCGGACCCGGCACGACGGTGGTGTCGGACGCCGCCAACCACGCGTCCCTCGTGGACGCGTGCCGCCTGTCCCGCGCCCGGGTCGTCGTGACGCCGCACCTCGACGTCGCCGCCGTCGAGCGCGCACTGTCCACCCGCGACACCGAGCACGCGGCGGTGGTGACGGACTCGGTGTTCAGCGTGGACGGTGACGTCGCGCCGCTCGCCGCGCTGCACGCGGTGACCCGTGCCCACGGGGCCCTGCTGATCGCGGACGAGGCGCACGCCCTGGGTGTGGTCGGGCCGGACGGCCGCGGTGCCGTGCACGAGGCCGGGCTCGCCGGCGCGGCGGACGTCGTCCGGACGGCCGTGCTGTCGAAGTCGCTCGGCTCGCAGGGCGGCGTCGTCCTCGGCGCACCGGAGATCACCGCGGCCCTGGTCGACACCGGACGGTCGTTCATCTTCGACACCGGGCTCGCGCCGGCGGCCGTGGGCGCCGCGCTCGCAGCCCTCGGCGTGCTGCGGGACGAGCCGTGGCGTCCGGCGGCGGCGCGGGCCCACGCCCGCACGCTCGCCGGGATGCTGGCCGGCGCCGGCCTGGTGGCGAACGTCCCCGCCGCCGCCGTCGTGTCGGGAGTCGTCGGGAACCCGCACGCCGCCGTCGCCGCCCAGGCGGGGTGCGCGGAGCACGGCGTGCGGGTGGGGTGCTTCCGGCCCCCGGCCGTCCCGCCGGGCGGCGCGTGCCTGCGCCTCACGGCCCGGGCGGACCTCACCGACGCCGACCTCGCCCGCGTGGCGGCGGCGTTCGACTCCCTGGTGGCGGTGTCGTGAGCGTCCTGCTGGTCACCGGTACGGGCACCGAGATCGGGAAGACGGTCACCACCGCGGCCGTCGCCGCCCTCGCGGTCGCGCGCGGCGCCTCGGTCGCCGTGGTGAAGCCCGCCCAGACGGGCATCGGGCCGGACGAGCCCGGGGACCTCGCCGAGGTGGCGCGACTCGCGCCCGGCGTGGCCACGTACGAGTTCGCGCGGTACCCGGACCCGCTGTCCCCGGAGGCCGCGGCGCGCCGGATCGGGGTCGAGGGACTCGCCCTCGCCGCGGTCGCCGCCGAGGTACGGGCGATCGCGGCCCGGTACGACCTGGTGCTGGTCGAGGGGGCCGGCGGGCTGCTGGTGCGGTACGACGCGCGCGGGTGGACGCTCGCCGACCTCGCCCGCGCGCTGGACGCGCCCGCGCTCGTCGTGACCGCCGCCGGGCTCGGCGCGCTGAACCACGCCGCGCTCACGCTCGAGGTGCTCGCCACCCGCGGTGTCCGGTTCGAGGGCCTGGTGGTGGGCTCCTGGCCGGCCGATCCCGACCTGGCCGTACGGTGCAACGTGCGCGACCTCGCCACGGTCGCGGGCCGCCCGCTCGCCGGGGCCCTGCCCGCCGGGGCACCGTCGGCGGCGGACTTCACGTCCGTGGCGCGGCACGGGCTCGGGCCCGCGCTGGGCGGCACGTTCGATGCGGCAGACTTCGCGCTGGTACAGACAGAGGGAGAGCTTCAGTGACGGACATCCTGGCAGTGGCCCGCGAGCAGGTGCTCGGCAACGGAGTCGGACTGACGGAGGCGCAGGCGCTCGAGTGCCTCGAGCTCCCCGACGACCGCCTCGACGACCTCCTCGCGCTGGCACACGAGGTCCGGATGCGCTGGTGCGGCCCCGAGGTCGAGGTCGAGGGCATCGTCAGCGTGAAGACCGGCGGCTGCCCGGAGGACTGCCACTTCTGCTCGCAGTCCGGGCTGTTCTCCTCCCCCGTCCGCGCCGCGTGGCTCGACATCCCGTCGCTGGTGAAGGCGGCGAAGGAGACCGCCGCCACCGGCGCGACCGAGTTCTGCATCGTCGCCGCCGTGCGCGGCCCGGACGACCGCCTGATGGCGCAGATGCGCGAGGGCGTGGCCGCGATCAAGGCCGAGGTCGACATCCAGGTCGCCGCGTCCCTCGGCATGCTCACCCAGGCGCAGGTGGACGAGCTCGCCGAGATGGGCGTCCACCGGTACAACCACAACCTCGAGACCGCCCGCTCGTACTTCCCGAACGTGGTCACCACCCACACCTGGGAGGAGCGCTGGTCGACGCTCGAGATGGTGCGCGACGCGGGCATGGAGGTCTGCTGCGGCGGCATCGTCGGGATGGGCGAGACGCGAGCGCAGCGGGCCGAGTTCGCGGCGCAGCTGGCCGCGCTGGAGCCCGACGAGGTACCGCTGAACTTCCTCAACCCCCGTCCGGGGACGCCGTTCGGGGACCAGCCCGTGATGGCGGCCACCGAGGCGCTGAAGACGGTGGCCACGTTCCGGCTGGCGCTGCCGCGCACGATCCTGCGGTACGCGGGCGGCCGGGAGATCACCCTCGGTGACCTCGCCGACAAGGGCGTGCTGGGCGGGATCAACGCGGTGATCGTCGGCAACTACCTCACGACGCTCGGCCGCCCGGCGACCGAGGACCTCGAGATGCTCGAGGAGCTCGCCATGCCGATCAAGGCGCTGTCGCAGACGCTGTGAGCACGTACTGCGGACGCTGCGGACGCTCGGTCCCGGAGCACACCGGGACCGAGCGGGACGCCTGCGCGCGAGCGCTCGGGCTGGAGCCGCCGCGGTACTGCGGGGAGTGCCGGAGGCGGATGGTGGTGCAGGTGACGCCGACGGGGTGGAGCGCCCGGTGCTCCGAGCACGGGGTCCTGACCGGCTGACTCAGGCCACGAGGCCGAGCCGGCGCAGCTCCACCGTCAGGTCGTGCGGCGACGTCGACGCGTGCATGGCGGCCTCGAGCGTGATGACCCCGTCGCGGATCAGCGCGACCAGCGCCTGGTCGAACGTCTGCATCCCGTAGAACCCGCCCTCGCGGACGAGCTGCGTGATGGTGGACGTCTTCTCGGGGTCGACGATCGCGTCGGCGATGCGGCCCGTGTTGACGGCGACCTCCATCACGACGCACCGGCCCTGCCCGTCCGCCCGCGGGACCAGCCGCTGGCAGACGATGCCGCGCAGCGAGCCCGCCAGGGCGAGGCGGACCTGCTTCTGCTCGTGCGGCGGGAAGAAGTCGATGACGCGGTTGATCGTCTCGGCCGCGTCGACGGTGTGCAGCGTCGACATGACGAAGTGGCCCGTCTCCGCGGCCGCGAGGGCCGCCTTGACGGTTTCCTGGTCCCGCATCTCGCCGACGAGGATGACGTCGGGGTCCTGCCGCATCGCGGCGCGCAGCGCGGTGGAGAAGTCGGCGGTGTCCACCCGGACCTCGCGCTGGTTGACCATCGAGCGCTTGTCGGAGTGCAGGACCTCGATGGGGTCCTCGACCGTGACGATGTGGCACTCGCGCTGGGTGTTGATCAGGTCGATCATCCCGGCCAGCGTGGTGGTCTTGCCCGAGCCGGTGGGGCCGGTCACGAGGACGAGCCCGCGGGGCTCCATCGCGAGCGCGCCGATGATCTCCGGGAGGCCGAGATCGTCGAGCGGGATCGCGCCGATGCTGACCCGGCGGAACACCAGGCCCACGGACCCGCGGGAGCGGAACGCGTTGACGCGGAACCGCCCCACGCCCGACAGCGAGAACGCGAAGTCGGCCTCGTTGGTCTTCCGGAACTCGTCCACCAGGTCACCGCGCAGCACCTCCGCCACCATGCGCTCGGTGTCGGCGGGGCGCAGGGACCGGACCTGGAGCGTGCGCAGGCGCCCGTCCAGGCGGATCCGCGGCGGCGACCCCACCTTGCAGTGGAGGTCGGAACCGCCGCACTCGGTGAGAGCGCGGAGGAACGGCTCGATGCCCAGCAGCTCGTCGTCGGTCACGTACCGGGAATCGGCACGTCGAGCCGCCGCCTTGACCTCTCAGCCGATGACGGCGATGAGGTCACCCTCCTGGACCACGTCGCCCTCGTTCACGGCGAGTTCGGTGAGCGTGCCGGCGGCCTCGGCGAGGACCGGGATCTCCATCTTCATCGACTCGAGGATGACCAGTGTGTCGCCCTCCGCGATCGCGTCGCCGGTCGCGGCGACGACCTTCCACACGTTGGCGACCATCTCGGCCCGGATCTCCTCGGCCATCGGACGTCACTCTCCGTTCGTCGGCGGTACGGGCCCATCCTGGCACGGCACCGGGCCCGGACGCCGACGGGGACCGGCGTCGTGGGACGCTGGGGGCCGCGCAACGTACGGATCGGGAGGTCCCCATGGCGAAGAAGGCACGCAAGAAGAAGGCACGCAAGAAGAAGAAGGCGAACCACGGGCGTCGTCCCAACGCCTGACTCGCGCGAGAAGGGCCCCGGTCGATCCGACCGGGGCCCTCGTGCGTGTGCCGAGACTACTCGGGGCGGTACTCCCGCGCGTCCGCCTCCATGACGACCTCGCGGAGCTTGAGCTTCAGCCGGATCCGCAGCGTCTCCGGGGCACGGTCGCCGCCGCACGACCGCGCGATCAGCGCCTTGATCTCCTGCTCGATGCCGAACTCGCGCAGGCACGGCGAGCACTCGTCCAGGTGGTGCCGGATCTTGCCGCGGCTCAGGTCGTCGCACTCCGAGTCGAGGTACAGGTACACGTCCTCCAGCACCTCGCGGCAGTCCGTCTCGTGCGGCTCCCCGCAGCTCACGACGGCACCTCCCCGGAACCGGAGCGGACCACGCCGCGGTCGAGCGCGTACGACTCGAGCATCTTGCGGAGGTTGCGCCGCCCGCGGTGCAGGCGCGACATCACGGTGCCGATCGGGGTCCCCATGATCTCGGCGATCTCCTTGTACGCGAAGCCCTCGACGTCGGCGAGGTACACCGCGAGCCGGAAGTCCTCCGGCAGCGCCTGCAGCGCGTCCTTGATGTCCGAGTCCGGCAGCCGGTCCAGCGCCTCGGTCTCCGCCGAGCGCAGCCCCGTCGAGGTGTGTGACTCGGCGGCCGCGAACTGCCAGTCCTCGATCTGCTCGGTCGGGGACTGCTGCGGCTGCCGCTGCTTCTTGCGGTACGTGTTGATGAACGTGTTCGTGAGGATGCGGTACAGCCAGGCCTTGAGGTTCGTACCCTCCTGGAACTGGTGGAAGGCAGCGAACGCCTTGACGAACGTCTCCTGCACGAGGTCCTCGGCATCGGCGGGGTTGCGGGTCATCCGCAACGCCGCCGCGTACAGCTGGTCGAGGAACGGCAGGGCGTCCCGCTCGAAGCGCGCGCTGCGCTGCTCCGCGGTCTCCTGGCTCAACAGGGGCACTCCCGTCTCCGGTACGTCAGAGCCCGAGGATACGCCCGGTTCGCCCACCAGCTCGCCGCCCCTGGGTCCCTGCCGTGCCGGCCAGCGCGGGCCGTCCAGCAGACGCCGCACCGCCTCGGTGCGGTCACCGTCGAGCACCACCGCGGTTCTCCTTCCCACCGCGGAGGGTCCCCACGGCGTTCCGTCGGTACAACGACGGACCTCCGCGGATTCATCCCCATGATCCGGAGCGGCACCAGCCCGCTCGGCCTGCGGCGGCTGCCCACGGTGGTGGACTCGGGGGCGCTCGACCGCGAGACCGTGGTCGTGCCGGGCGGGCGACGGGGGCTCGAGCTCGAGCCGGCGCCCGCGGAGCTCGTGCGGCTCACCGCGGCGACGGTCGCTCCCATCGCCGCGCGCTGACCCACTCCGCCACCACCGCGGCCACGGCACCGGGGTCGCGCTTCAGCGTGTGGTCGGCACCCGGCACCACGTGCACCGTGCGGCCGTCACCCGCGGACGGGATGCCGAACGGGTCCCGCTCCCCGTTGACGACCAGGGTCGGCAGGCCGGTCCCGAGCTCGGCGGCGCGGCTCTTCTCCGGCCTGCCCGGCGGGTGGAGCGGGAACGCGAGCGCGACGATCCCGCTCGCCCCGACCGCGGAGGCGGTCCGGCAGGCGACGCGCGCGCCCGAGGAACGGCCGCCGGCGACGAGCGGCGGCTCCGCGAACCCCTCCCAGCTCCGCACGGCCGCGACCACGGCGGTCCACGCCGCGTCGAGCTGCCGGGCCGGCGCGGGGGCGCGCCGTCCGGCCACGCGGTACGGCTGTGTCACCGCCGCGACCGCCACGCCGAGCGGCACGACGGCGTCCCGCACCGCGACGAGGTCGGGCGCGTCCACGTCTCCCCCGGCGCCGTGCCCGAGCACGAGCAGCAGCGCCGGAGGGCCACCCGGCGAGTCCACCCGGACCCGCGCGGCCCCGTGCGGGGTGGTGACCTCCCGCGTCAGGAATTCACGGGTGCCGCCTCCACCGAGTTCGCGCGCCATGCCACCAGCATCGCGCGCCGCTCCCGCGGCGTGGTCGCGCCCCACACCCCGTTGCCGTCCCCGGCGTCCAGGGCGGCCGCCAGGCAGGCGCCCTGGACCTCGCACCGGCGGCACAGCGCCACCGCGAGGTCCGCCGGCTCCGTGGGCGGCGGGAAGAACGTCTCCGGGTCCACCGTCCGGCACCGTCCCCGGACCCGCCAGGCGTCGTCCGCCGGCCGCTCCAGGCGTGCCCTCATCAACCTGGGATCACGGTGCGCAGCCTGCACCTCGTGCGGCCGCGGCACACGTGCCCGCGTCACCTCAGACCTCCGACGACCAGCGGCGTCGAACGCCGCCGGATCGCCCGGCCGTCGTCCTGCTCCACGTTGCCCTCCCCGATGGGTACGGCGGAGTTTTCTACTCCTGCGTAACCACGACGGGCAAGGTGCAGCACCGCGCGAATCACCCGGAAACGGTCAGAAGAGCCTGGGTATCGGCGGAGCGTCACCGACGGGGTACCGAGCGGTAACCAATTCCGGCCCGTTGTTCGCCACGTTCCCGACATCGGGACCCACAGGTCGGATCTCCAGAGCGTCGATGACGTCACTCTCCGTAGGCGCCAGGAGGTCGTCGGACGGCTCCTCCTCGCCGAGCCAGGCGGCCCACCGCCCCGGCCGCAGCACCAGGGGCATCCGGTCGTGGACGTCCGCGAGCGCGCCGTGCGCGGCCGTCGTGACGATCGCGGCGGTCTCCAGCCGGTCCGCCCCCGTGCCCCAGGTCTCCCACAGGGCAGCGAAGGCGAGCACCGAGCCGGCGGAGCGGGGCGTGAGGAAGTAGGGCTGCTTGCCCGGGCCGTCCGGGCGGGGCGTCCACTCGTACCAGCCGTCGGCCGGGACCAGGCACCGCCGCCGTGCGTACGCCGACCGGAACGCGGGCGTGGTCGCGAGCGTCTCCGCCCGCGCGTTCCGCAGCGTGGCGGCGATCCGGCGGTCCCGCGCCCACGACGGCACGAGGCCCCACGACAGGACGTCCAGGCGCCGGCCGCCCACCGCGGACCGCACCGCGTACACCGGCTTGGTCGGCGCGACGTTGTAGTCGGCCTCCGGCGCCGCGTCCCCGGTGCCGTCCTCGGCGTCGAAGACGAGCGTCAGCTCGTCCGCACTCCGCGTACTGGCGTAACGGCCACACATGCGGCCAGTGTACGGAGCGGGTACGACAGATCCTGTCGATCTCGCGGGTCTCCGATCGTCCGCGGGAGCGACCGGGCACACTGTTGGTCATGCACCGTTCTGCCCTGTCCTCCGCGGCCGGTGACCCCGCCGCGGGCGCGGCCACGCCGACCGGACCGGACGGCGCTCTCCCGGCACCCGGCGACGGCCACTGGCCGGCCCCGTGCGCCGAGGGACCGGTGGGTGCGACGGTGGCGCTCCCCGGCTCGAAATCCGTCACGAACCGCGCACTCGTGCTCGCCGCGCTGGCCGACGGTCCCGGGGCGGTACGCCGTCCCCTGCACGCCCGGGACACGACGCTCATGGTGGACGCGCTCCGGTCGCTGGGCACCACGGTCACGGCCGACGGGCGCGACTGGGGGCTGACCCCCGGCCCGCTGCGCGGCGGGACCCAGATCGACGTGGGCCTCGCCGGCACGGTGATGCGCTTCCTCCCGCCGGTGGCGGCGCTGGCGGACGGCCCGGTGACGTTCGACGGCGACCCCCGGGCCCGGGAGCGGCCCCTCGGCCCCGTGGTCGAGTCGCTCCGGTCGCTCGGCGTCGTGGTGGACGACGGCGGGCGCGGTGCCCTGCCGCTGACCGTGCACGGCCACGGCCGCCTGCGCGGCGGCGAGGTGCGTCTCGACGCGTCGGCATCCAGCCAGTTCGTGTCCGCGCTGCTGCTCGCCGCGCCCCGGTTCGGCACCGGCCTGGTGATCCGCCACGACGGCCCGCCGATGCCGTCCGCACCGCACGTGGCGATGACCGTGCAGATGCTCCGCCAGGCCGGCGTCTCGGTGGACGACCGGACCCCGGACGTCTGGCAGGTCTCGCCCGGCCCGATCCACGCGCGCGTCTGGGACGTCGAGCCGGACCTGTCCAACGCGGCGCCGTTCCTCGCCGCGGCCCTGCTCACCGGCGGCGAGGTCACCGTCCGCGACTGGCCGCAGGAGACCACCCAGGCCGGTGACGCCCTCCGGGAGCTGCTCACCGACATGGGCGCGCGGTGCACGCTCGACGAGCGGGGCCTGTCGGTCCTGGGCACCGGGCGCGTCCGGGGACTGCACGCCGACCTGCACGACGTCGGCGAGCTGACGCCGGTCCTCGCGGCCGTGTGCGCGCTCGCGGACTCCCCCTCGCACCTGCGCGGCATCGCCCACCTGCGACTGCACGAGACGGACCGGCTGGCCGCCCTGGCGCGGGAGCTGAACCGCCTCGGCGGGGACGTGACCGAGACCGAGGACGGCCTCCGGATCCGGCCGCGGCCGCTGCACGGCGGTGTCTTCGCCACGTACGACGACCACCGGCTCGCCACCGCCGCCGCCGTGCTCGGGCTCGTGGTGGACGGGATCCGGGTGGAGAACGTGGCGACCACCGCGAAGACGCTGCCCGACTTCCCCGGTCTCTGGGGCCGCATGCTCGCGGGCGGGGACCGCTGAGCCGCCGGGGGCCCGGACGGGACGGCAACCGGGACTGGGACGAGGACGACGTCCGGGTCCGCCCGGGCCGCTCGTCCCGGCCCCGCACGCGGACCCGGCCCGAGCACTCCGGCGCCGAGGACGGGTTCGTCATCGCGGTCGACCGCGGCCGGTACACGTGCCGCGTCGGTGACGACGACCGCACGGTCACCGCGATGCGCGCCCGGGAGCTGGGCCGCAAGTCGGTGGTCGTCGGCGACCGGGTGAACCTCGTCGGCGACACGTCCGGCCAGCCCGACGCCCTCGCCCGGATCGTGCGGATCGCCGAGCGCACCTCCGTGCTGCGGCGGACGGCCGACGACGACGACCCGTACGAGCGGGTGATCGTCGCGAACGCCGACCAGCTCGTGATCGTCACCGCGCTCGCCGACCCGCCGCCGCGGACCGGGTTCGTGGACCGGTGCCTCGTCGCGGCGTACGACGCGGGGCTCACCGCGCTGCTCTGCCTCACCAAGGCGGACCTCGCCGAGCCCGACGACCTGCTCGCGAACTACGCCGACCTCGAGCTCCAGGTCGTGACCACCCGCCGGGACACGCCACCCGACGCCCTCCGCGAGAAGCTCGCCGACAAGGTGAGCGTGCTGGTCGGCCACTCCGGCGTCGGCAAGTCGACGCTCGTCAACGCGCTCGTCCCGGGCGCGGACCGGAGCACCGGCGTGGTGAGCGCGATCGGCAAGGGCCGGCACACGTCCACGAGCGCGGTGGCGCTCCCCCTCGGCGGCGGCGGCTGGGTGGTCGACACGCCCGGGGTACGGTCGTTCGGGCTCGCGCACGTGTCGCCGGAGAGCCTGCTGGACACGTTCGGCGACCTGGCCGAGGGATCCGCGGACTGCCCCCCGGGGTGCCCGCACCTCTCCGCCGCGGACGGCTGCGCGCTCGACGCGTGGGTCGAGGCCGGTCACGCGCCGCAGCGCCGGCTCGCCGCGTACCGCCGGCTGCTGGGTTCACGCGCCGCGGACGACTGATCCGCCCGGCCGGGGGTACTCCCACACCGCACACCCCCGGAGCATCGGAGCCCGCCATGAACGACCCGCACCAGCAGGACGACATCGAGACCGACGGCCTCGGCCCCGAGGCGGGCCGGATCGGCCAGGCCTTCACCACCACGGACGTCACCGACCCCGAGCGGTCCTCCCGCAACACCGCCGCGGGCACCGGGTCGGAGCCGGGCCCCGGCAGGGTCCACCCGGACGCCGACAAGGGCGTGGACCCGTCGAAGAGCATCGAGCCACACAACGAGGGCCTCGTCTAGGCACCAGGGCCCTCGACGTCCACCCAGCCACCGGTCCGCCAGTACAGGCCGTTCTCCCGGCCGAGGAAACCCTCGTCCACGAGGTACCGCAGCAGGGCCGCGTGGTCGGGGTGCCAGGCACGCAGGACCGCGTCGACCTCGCGCTCGGGGTGGCGCACGCCCGGCTCGAACGCCATCGCGACGTGCTCGAGCACGACCCGGCGCTTGGACCGGGCGGCCGGGATCGACACCAGCCGGCCCTCCCGCACGAACGCGCGCAGCACGGCCGCCGTGGCCGGGTCCGTCACGCCGTGGTCCTCGCGTTCCGGAGGGCGCGTCCCGGCACGGGCCGCGGCCTTGATGGAGTCCACGGCCACGGCGAACGCGCCGTCGTCCCCGGTGACCAGACCGCCGCGGCGGAGGCGGCGCAGACACCGCCACACCGCCCGGGGCGGGAGGCCGGTGACCGCGCAGACGTCGGCGACACTGCCCGCGCCCAGGGCCACCGCCGCCACCACCCGGAGCCGTTCCGGCTCCGCCAGCAGGCCGGCGACGTCCACGGGCCTCACCGAGACCGCACCCCGGCGAGGTGGGCGAGCAGGGCCGTGACCGTGAGGCCGCTCGTGATCCGGCCCTCCTCGAACTCCTCCGTCAGCCGGTCCGCGCCCACCCACTCGACGCGCGCCGACTCGTGCGTGTCGGCCGGCGCGCCGATCCGCGTGGCGCCGTCCGCGCGGAGGACGTGGAAGGTCTGGTCCACGGTCGAGTTCATCGGGTGGTACGTGAGCAGCCGCCGCGGGTCCGCCGGCCGCCAGCCGGTCTCCTCCTCGGCCTCGCGGAGCCCGGCCTGCTCTGGGGTCTCCCCCGCCTCCATCCGCCCGGCCGGGACCTCCCAGCCCCAGGAGTCGGTCGCGAACCGGTGCCGCCACAGCAGCAGCACCGCGCCGTCGTCCGGCCGGACGACCACAACGCCGACCGCGGGGTACGGGTACCGCACCAGGTGGTGGCCGAACCGGGGCCCGCCGGGCACCTCGACGTCGGACAGCAGGAGATCGAGGTACGGGCTCGAGTACAGGGTCCGCTCGCCGTGCACCGTCCACCGCATGCCCACGACCGTAACGCGGGGCGGTACGGTCACGGCCATGTCCCGGTACGCCGACGATCTGGCCCTCGCGCATGTCCTGGCCGACACCGCGGACTCCATCTCGATGGCCCGCTTCCGCGCCCTCGACCTCCGCATCGACACCAAGCCCGACATGACGCCGGTCAGCGACGCCGACCGCACGGTCGAGGAGGCGATCCGGTCCACACTGGGGCGGGCGCGGCCACGGGACGCGATGCTGGGCGAGGAGTTCGGCGAGACGGGCGGTGCGGCGGGCGGGTCGCGCCGCTGGGTCGTCGACCCGATCGACGGCACGAAGAACTACATCCGCGGCGTCCCGGTGTGGGCGACGCTCATCGCGCTGCTCGACGGCGACGAGCCCGTCGCCGGGCTGGTGTCGGCGCCCGCCCTCGGCCGGCGGTGGTGGGCCGCCCAGGGGACGGGCGCGTTCACGGGCCGCCAGCGGTCGTCGGCCACGCCGGTCCACGTGTCCGCGATCTCGCGGCTCGCGGACGCGTCGCTGTCGTACTCGAGCCTCACCGGGTGGGAGGACGGCGGACGGCTCGGCGGCTTCCTCGACCTCACGCGGCAGGTGTGGCGGACCCGGGGGTTCGGCGACTTCTACTCGTACGTGCTGCTCGCCGAGGGCGCCGTCGACATCGCGGCAGAGCCCGAGGTGTCCCTGTGGGACCTCGCCGCGCTGGTGCCGATCGTGACCGAGGCGGGCGGCGCGTTCACCGACCTGTCCGGGCGTCCCGGGCCCGCGGGCGGCAGCGCGGTCGCGACCAACGGCAAGCTCCACGAGGACGTCCTCGCGTTGCTCGCGAGGGCCTGACCCGGCTTCCACGGCTATCCTCGGCCGGTGACGGGTGGCTGGGTGTACCTCGCTCTGTGCGTGGTGGCGTACGGCGTCGCCAACTTCCTGCAGGCCGTCGCCGTGAGCCGCGTGAGCGCGCACACCGGCGTCGACACCGGCATGCTGCTCCGGCTCGCGACCCACCGGACGTACCTCGCCGGTCTCGCCTTCCAGTTCCTCGCGTTCGTGTGCGCGTTCCTCGCGCGGGCGGACCTGCCGCTGTTCCTGGTCCAGACCACGGCCGCGGCCGGGCTCGGGATCACGGCCGTCCTCGGCGTGGTGTTCCTGGGCTGGTCCCTGCCCCGGGCCGAGCTCCTGCTGCTGACCGCGCTCGCCGTGGGGCTCGTCGCGCTCATCGTCTCCGCCCAGCGATCGCCGTCGCGGGAGCTGCACACCGGTGAGATCGTCTGCCTCGCGGTGGGCGTCGCCGTCGTCGCCGGGATCGGCACGGTCGCGGGCCGACTGTGCGGCGCACGCGGGTCGGTCGCGCTGGGCGCACTCGCGGGCCTGGCGTTCGGCGCCGCGGCGGTGGCGTCGCGCCCGCTCGCGGGGGTGCACTCGCTGTCCGGGTTCGTCTCCGACCCGCTGCTCTACATCCTCGTGGCGTACGCCGCGGTCGGCCAGGTCCTGCTGGGCCTCGCGATGCAGCGGGGGTCGACGACGGCCGCCGTCGCCTCGATGGACGCGGCGGCGGTGATCCCCGCGGCGCTGATCGGCCTGCTGCTGCTCGGGGACCGGTTCGAGCCGGGCCTCGGGTGGCTGGCCGCGGCGGGGTTCGTCGTGACGCTCGGGTCGGTCCTCGGGCTCACGCGGTACGCCGAGCCGCAGCAGCACCCGGAGCCCGCCGGCGCGCGGTGGCGGGGACGGCCCGCCCTAGAGCCGGTCGACTGACCGCACCCGCAGCACGGCCGCGCCCGCCTCGTCCGACGCCGCCAGGTCGACCTCGGCGCCGATGCCCCAGTCGTGGTCCCCCGCCGGGTCGTCGAAGATCTGCCGGGCCGTCCACCGCTCCCGCCCCTCGTCGAGGAGCAGCATCCGCGGCCCGCGGGCGTCCGGCCCCGTGCCGAGCTCGTCGTGCTCCGCGAAGTACCCGGTGAGGGCCGTCTCCCAGTCCACGCCCGGGTCCAGCTCGGCGAGGAGGTCGTACCGCCGCAGCGCCGCCAGCTCGACCCGGCGGAACAACGCGTTGCGCACCAGCACGCGGAACGCCCGCCGGTTCGCCGTCACCGGCGGCGGGGTCTCGTCCACACGCACGGGCTCGGCGGGGTCGGCCGGGTTTCGCAGCTGCTCCCACTCGTCCAGCAGGCTCGAGTCGACCTGCCGGACCAGCTCGCCCAGCCAGGCGACGAGGTCGGCCAGGTCCTCGGTCTTCGCCTCCTGCGGGACCGTGCGGTCGAGCGCGCGGTACGCGTCGGCGAGGTACCGCAGCACGAGGCCCTCGGAGCGGGCGAGGCCGTAGTACGCGACGTACTCGGTGAACGTCATCGCGCGCTCGTACATGTCGCGGGCCACCGACTTCGGCGACAGGGCGTGGTCGGCGACCCACGGGTGGCCGCGGCGGTACGTCTCCAGTGCCTGCTCCAGGAGGTCCGCCAGCGGCTTCGGGTACGTGACCTCGTCCAGCAGCTCCATCCGTTCCTCGTACTCGACGCCGTCGGCCTTCATCGCCGCGACCGCCTCGCCGCGCGCCCTGTACTGCTGCGCGGACAGCACCTGCCGGGGATCGTCCAACGTGGACTCGATGACCGACACGACGTCGAGCGCGTACGACGGCGACTCGGGGTCCAGGAGTCCCACCGCGGCGACCGCGAACGGGGACAGCGGCTGGTTCAGCGCGAAGTCGAGCTGCAGGTCGGCGGTGAGGCGGACCGTGCGGCCGTGGGAGTCCGGTTCGGACAGCTGCTCGACCACGCCCGCCGTCCGCAGACCCCGGTAGATCGCGAGCGCCCGGCGGATGTGCCGCAGCTGCGCGGGGCGCGGCTCGTGGTTCTGCTCGAGCAGGTGCCGCATCGCCGCGAACGCGTCGCCCGGCCGGTCGACGACGTTCAGGAGCATCGCGTGGCTGACCGCGAAGCGCGAGGTCAGCGGCTCCGGATCCGCCGCGACGAGCCGTTCGAAGGTCGGCTCGCCCCAGGAGACGAAGCCCTCCGGCGGCTTCTTGCGCACGATCTTGCGCCGCTTCTTCGGGTCGTCGCCGGCCTTGGCGAGCGCCTTCGCGTTCTCCACCTCGTGGTCGGGCGCCTGGACGACGACGGTGCCGGCCGTGTCGAAGCCCGCGCGCCCGGCGCGCCCCGCGATCTGGTGGAACTCCCGTGCCTTGAGGTGACGCGTGCGCGCGCCGTCGAACTTGGACAGGCTCGTGAACAGCACCGTCCGGATCGGGACGTTGATCCCGACGCCGAGCGTGTCGGTCCCGCAGATCACCTTCAGCAGGCCGGCCTGCGCGAGGAGCTCGACGAGGCGCCGGTACCTCGGCAGCATGCCGGCGTGGTGGACGCCGATCCCGTGGCGTACCAGCCGGGACAGGATCTTGCCGAAGCCCGCGGTGAACCGGAAGTTCCCGATCAGCTCGGCGATCGCGTCCTTCTCCGCGCGGGTACAGACGTTCACGCTCATCAGCGACTGCGCGCGCTCGAGCGCGGCGGCCTGGGTGAAGTGGACGACGTAGACGGGGGCCTGCCCGGTCGACAGCAGCTCCTCGAGCGTCTCGTGGACGGGCGTGGTGACGTAGTAGTGGTGCAGTGGCACGGGCCGTTCCGCGCTGGCCACGACCGCCGTCGGGCGCCCCGTGCGCCGCGTCAGGTCCTCCCGCAGCCGGGTGACGTCGCCGAGCGTCGCCGACATGAGCACGAACTGGGCGCGCGGCAGCTCGATCAGCGGCACCTGCCATGCCCAGCCGCGCTCGGGGTCGGCGTAGAAGTGGAACTCGTCCATGACCACCTGGCCGACGTCGGCGGCCTCCCCCTGGCGCAGGGCCATGTTGGCGAGGATCTCGGCCGTACAGCAGATGATCGGCGCACCCGCGTTCACGCTCGCGTCGCCGGTGACCATGCCGACGTTCGCCGGGCCGAACGTGGCACAGAGCGCGAAGAACTTCTCGCTCACGAGCGCCTTGATCGGCGCGGTGTAGAAGGTCCGGCGGCCGTCCGCCAGCGCCGCGAAGTGGGCCCCGGTGGCGACGAGGCTCTTCCCGGAGCCGGTCGGCGTCGCGAGTACCACGTTCGCCCCCGACACCACCTCGATGAGCGCCTCCGTCTGGGCCGGGTAGAGCTCGAGCCCGGACTCCCCGGCCCACGCGGCGAAGGCATCGAACACGGCGTCCGCGTCGGGGGCGGGGGGCAGGCGGTCGGTGAGCGTCATGGTGACCCCGATGGTGCCCGCTGCGGCGCGGCTCGCGCGGGCCGGGGTGAGATCTTCCGGTACCCGGCGATCTGTACTGACATATTTGCGTTTTAGTTACGCATGGTACATGCTCGGTGACTGACAGGTCTGTTCAACGGCGAGCGGACCTGTTCTTCCCCTCGCCGAGAGCCGGAGCCCGCAGAGCCATGGAGCACAGCAAGCTCGCGGTGCTGTTCGTCTCCGACAGTGCGGCCGGGATCGCGGCGGTCCGCGCGGCGCTCCGGGGCGTCGGGGTGGACCCCGCCCGTGTGCTCACCTCGGTGCGCTCCGCCGGCGAGGCCGGCGTCGAGCTGGGGGCCCGGTACTTCGACTGCATCCTCCTCGATCTCACCGGCGGCGACCTCGACCCGCTCGACGCGGTCCTGCGCCACGACGATCACGCGCCGGTGGTCGTGCTCGTCGGCCCCGACGCCACGGAGCTCGCACACCGGGCCCTCCGGCGGGGCGCGCAGGACCACCTGGCCACCACGGAGCTCGACGGGCGCCTCCTGCTGCGCTCGATGGAGTACGCGTGCGAGCGCCACCGCACCCGCGCGGAGCTCCGGCACACCGAGCAGCTGTACCGGTCCGTGGTCGGCGCCCTCTCCGAGGGTGTGCTCGTGCTGTCCGCGTCCGGCCGGATCCAGACCGCCAACGCCGCGGCCTTCCACATCCTCGGCCTCCCGGTCGACGAGGTCACCGGACTCGCCTCCGGCGATCCCCGGTGGCAGGCGGTCACCGCCGACGGGGCGCCGTTCCGCGCGGAGGAGTTCCCCGGGCGGGTCGCGCTGCGCACCGGCGAGGTCGTGTCGGGAGCGCTGATGGGCGTCACGCGGGCCGACGGCGAGTTCGCCTGGCTCGAGGTCGCCGCGACCCCGCTGGTGCGCGCGCCGGGCGAGCCGCCGTACGGCGCGGTGGAGTCCCTCCGCGACGTCACCCTGGCCCGGGCCGCCGAGCAGGCCGTCCGCGACATCGAGCGCCGGCAGCGGCTCCTGCTGCAGAACGCGACCGAGGGCTGGGTCGTCGTCGATGCCTCGGGCCGGGTCACCGACGCGAGCACCGCGCGGGACGGGACGCGGTCCTGGGACGTGGCCCCCGGCTCCGACGTCACCGCGCTCCTCCACGCCGACGACGCGTCCCGGCTGCGGCAGGCGCTCACCGAGGTCACCACGGACCCCTGGACGACCCGGACCGTCGAGGTGCGGATCGCCGCCTGCGGCGACGGGTACCACTGGGTCGAGCTCACGCTGAGCAACCACCTCGCCGAGCCCGGCATCAGCGGACTCGTCCTCAACCACCGCGACGTGTCGCAGCGGCGTGCCGACACCGAGGTGCTGCGCCTGCAGGCGCAGGTCCTGGGAGCCGTGGGCCAGTGCGTCATCGTCACCGACGCGGCGGGCACGGTGACCCACGCGAACCCGGCCGCCGCCGAGCTCCACGGCTGGGCCCCACAGGCCGCGCAGGGCCGGGCGGTCACCGAGCTGCTGCCGGGGGTCTTCGGCCGGGACACGCTCACGACGCTGCTCGCGGGTGAGAGCTGGTCCGGCGAGTACACGGTCCGCCGCGCCGACGGCTCCGCGCGGCACCTGCTCACCAACGTCACGCCGATGGTCTCCGAGGCGGGCGAGGTCACGGCCCTCATCGGGATCGGCACGGACGTCACCGCCCGCGCGGAGGCGCAGGAGGCGATGCACCGGCTGTCGGCCATCGTGGAGTCCTCCGGCGACGCGATCATCGGGGAATCGCCGGACGGCATCGTCACGAGCTGGAACCGCGCCGCGGCCCGCCTGTACGGCTACACGCCGGACGAGGCCCTCGGGCAGCACATCTCGTTCCTCGCGACCGACGACGGCACCGAGGAGTTCACGCGCCAGCTCACCGCGCTGCAGCACGGCGAGAGGCTGGAGCACCGGGAGACGGTCCGCCGCCGCAAGGACGGCACGCCGGTCGACGTCGCGCTGACCCTGTTCCCCATCCTGGACCGGGAGGGACGGACGCTGGGCTCCGCGTCGATCTCCCGGGACATCACCGAGCAGAAGCTCCGGGACGCCGAGGCCCAGGAGGACCGCCGGCGGCTCGCGGAGGCGCAGCGGCTGGCCGGGCTCGGGAGCTTCGAGGTCGACGTCGCGACCGGCGCCACGCGGTGGTCGGCGGAGCTGTACCGGCTGCTCGGCGTGGACGCGGACACCGAGCCGAGCCTCGGGGAGCTGTACCTCCGGGTACACCCGGACGACCTGCTGACGGTGAAACGGCAGCTGCGGGCGGTGCTGGACCACGGAGAGACCGGGGATCTCGTCTTCCGGGTCCTGCGGCACGACGAGGTCGGCTGGTGCCACCTCCGGGCGAAGGCGGTGACCGGGCCCGGCGGCGCCGCGGTCACCGGCACGGTCGTCGACATCACCGAGCGGCGCCGCATCGAGGACGAACGCCGGGAGGCGGAGGCACGGCTGCGGCTCGGCATCGAGAACGCCGCGATGGGCATCCTCATGCTGGACCGCGACGCCCGGATCACGATGGTGAACCCGGCCATGCGCACGATGCTCGCGCGGCCCGACGAGGAGGTCGTGGGACAGCAGGTGGACCGGTTCCTCCACCCCGACGACGGCCGGTCGGCCCGCGCGCGGCTCGCCGCCGCGGTGCGGCACGAGATGGGCGCGTACCAGACGGAGCGCCGGTTCCTCGGGCCGGACGGCGCCCTCACCTGGGCGCTGGTGAACGTCGCCCCGGTCCACGACGCCGACGGCGCGGTGGACTACTTCTTCGCCCAGGTGCAGGACATCAGCGACCGCAAGGTCATGGAGGACGCGCTCGAGCACCTCGCCGTGCACGACGCGCTCACCCAGCTGCCGAACCGCACGCTGCTCACCGACCGCGTCGAGCACGCCCTCGAGCAGCTGGGCCGCCACGGCGGCGCCATGGCGGTGCTGTTCGTGGACATCGACCGGTTCAAGGTCGTCAACGACGGCATGGGCCACCGGGCCGGCGACGACCTGCTCGCGATCGTCGCGGAACGGCTGCGGAGCACGGTACGCCCGAGCGACACGGTGGCACGGTTCGGCGGGGACGAGTTCGTCGTCGTGTGCGAGCAGCTCGACGGGCCGTGGGAGGCCGCCCGCATCGGCGCCCGCATCGCCCGCAGCATCGAGCAGCCGATGGAGCTCGAGGGCCGCGAGGTCGTGGTCACCGCCAGCATCGGCGTGGCGCTCGCCGGGGAGGGCTCGACCGCCGACGCGCTGTTCCGGGACGCCGACGCCGCGATGTACCGGGCGAAGGAACGCGGCCGCGCCCGGGTGGAGGTCTTCGACGAGGCGCTGCGCGGGCGCGCCGCCGAGCGGCTGGAGCTCGAGGGTGCCCTGCGGCGCGCGCTGACCGCGGGCGAGTTCGAGCTCGCGTACCAGCCGATCGTGCGGGTGTCCGACGAGGCCGTCGTCGGGGCCGAGGCGCTCGTCCGCTGGCGGCGCCCGGACCGCGGCCTGGTGAGCCCGGCGGACTTCATCCCGCTCGCCGAGGAGACGGGCCTCATCGTGCCGCTCGGCGCGTGGGTGCTCGGCGAGGCCCTCCGACAGGCCCGGACGTGGCACGACGAGGGGCACCGGGTCGGGATCGGCGTGAACCTGTCGGCCCGCCAGCTCATGGCCCCCGACCTCGTCGGCACCGTCCGGCGCGCGCTCGCGACGAGCGGCATCGACCCGCAGTGGGTCCACCTGGAGATCACCGAGAGCGTCCTCATGGACGACGTCGAGTACTCGATCGAGACGCTCCGCAGGCTGAAGGAGCTCGGCATCCGGTTCGCCGTGGACGACTTCGGGACGGGGTACTCGTCGCTCAGCTACCTCAAGCGGCTGCCGATCGACACGCTCAAGATCGACCAGTCCTTCGTCCGCGGGCTCGGCGACTCGGACGACGACTCCGCCATCGTCCGCGCGATCCTGGGCCTCGGCCGGTCGCTCGGCCTGGACGTCCTCGCCGAGGGCGTCGAGGAGGCCGGGCAGCTCGCCGAGCTGCGCGCGCTCGGGTGCGACACCGCGCAGGGCTTCCTGTGGAGTGCCGCCGTCCCCGGGCCGGAGTTCCCGCACACCTGCTGACCCGTACCCGCCGCGGGCCGGCGCACCCTGGTACCCCTCTGGAGGGAGGCTGCCGTGACAGCGGCGGACAACGAGTCGACCGCACGGTGCTTCGTGGACGTCTGCGTCAACCGGGCGGACCCGGACCGGCTCGGCGAGTTCGTCGCGCCGTCGGTCGTGGTCCACGCGGCCACCCCGGGCGAGGCGGCCGACACGCTCGGGCTCGTAGAGCTCGCCGGCGTGCTGCGGCGTACCCGCGGCGTGTTCCCGGACCTCCACGTCACCGTCGAGGACACCGTCGCACAGGGCGACCGCGTCGCGCTGCGGTGGACGGCCCGCGGCACCCACGACGCCGAGTGGGCGGGCATCCCGGCGACGGGGCGCCGGGTCACGTACGGCGGGATCGACCTGTACCGGTTCGAGGACGGCCGTATCCGGGAATGGTGGCGGAACGACGACTTCGCGTACCTCGCCCAGCAGCTCGAGTAAGGTTTGTCGCGGTTTCGAGGTCATCTTCCGACGGAAATGGCACTTCCGAGGACAGGGACAACCGTTGACCGCTGTACTAGAAGCCATGGCGACCAGCGAGGGCCCCGAGGCGCGACTGCGGGAGCTGGCCCGGTCGGACGACGCCACCCCGCCGAGCGCCCGGGAACGGATCCTCGCCGAGGCCGTCGCGCTGTTCTACGCCGACGGCATCCGCGCGGTCGGCGTCGACCTGCTGATCGCGCGGTCCGGGGTGGCCAAGGCGACGTTCTACCGGCACTTCCCCTCGAAGAACGACCTCGTCACCGCGTACGTCGACCGGCGGCGCCGGGCGATGCTGGACTGGCTGGCCGAAGAGGTGGAGGCCCGCCCGGGGCAGCCGCTGCTGACGGTGTTCGACGCGCTGGGGGACCTGTTCGCGGATCCGGCGTTCCGGGGCTGCGCGGTCCACAACGCGGTGGCCGAGGCGGGGACGGACACGCCGGGGGTCCTCGAGAGGGCCGCCGCGCACGCCGCCGACCTCTCGCGGTATCTCGGCGGGCTGGCCGCGGAGGCGGGCACGGCGGACGACGAGCTGGCGGCGCGCTGGCTGCTGCTGATCGACGGGGCCTTCGCGGGCGCGCAGCGCGGCGAGGGCCGGAAGGCGGCGGGGGTCGCGCGGCGTACCGCGGAGCACCTGCTGGCCGGGGCCGGGGTCTGCGCCGCGGGCTGAGCCCCCGCGCCGGGCCGGAAGAGCGGGCGACCCTCCCCGGAGTGGGTTCTCCCGATGTCACACCGGCCCCGTCACGCCCCGTGTCTCCCCGTCCCGCACTCACCGCTCGTCGCGCCGACGGCGCCGCTCGACGAACGGATGGAGCATCGCCCCCCGAAAGGTTGACGTAGATCACAGTGTGCTCCTAGCGTTCCAGCACGTAGAACCGCTTTTTCACATGCTGGAAAGCACAGGAGGACCCCGATGACCACTCCCGCCGGCGTCGAGATCACCGGGCCGTTCGGCGACCGGTACGACGAGATCCTCACCCCGGACGCGCTGGACCTGCTCGCGGACCTGCACCGCCGGTTCGACGGCCGCCGCCGCGACCTGCTCGCCGACCGCGACCGCCGGTACGCGGAGCTGGCGGACGGCGGCACGCTCGACTTCCGGCCGGAGACGCAGCAGGTGCGGGACGGCGACTGGCAGGTCGCCCCGCCCGCCCCGGGGCTTGCGGACCGCCGTGTCGAGATCACCGGCCCCACCGACCGGAAGATGACGGTCAACGCGCTCAACTCGGGCGCGAAGGTGTGGCTCGCGGACTTCGAGGACGCCAACACGCCCCTGTGGGAGAACCTCGTCGGCGGCCAGCTCAACCTGTACGACGCCATCCGGCGGCAGGTGGACTTCACCTCGCCGGAGGGCAAGACGTACGCGCTGGGCGACGACACGGCGACCATCGTGGTCCGCCCCCGCGGCTGGCACCTGCCCGAGAAGCACGTGCTCGTCGACGGGGAGCCGGTGTCGGGCAGCCTGTTCGACTTCGCGCTCTACTTCCTGCACAACGCCCGCGAGCTGGTCGAGCGTGGCCGGGGCCCCTACCTCTACCTGCCGAAGATGGAGAGCCACCTCGAGGCCCGGCTCTGGAACGACGTCTTCGTCCACGCCCAGGACCGCCTCGGCATCCCCCGGGGCACGATCCGCGCCACGGTGCTGATCGAGACGTACCCGGCGGCGTTCGAGATGGAGGAGATCCTCTACGAGCTCCGCGACCACTCGGCGGGCCTCAACGCCGGTCGCTGGGACTACATCTTCAGCGTCATCAAGAAGTTCCGGACTCGCGGCCGTGACTTCATGCTCCCGGACAGGGCGCAGGTCACGATGACCGTGCCGTTCATGCGGGCGTACACCGAGCTGCTCGTCAGCATCTGCCACCGGCGCGGCGCGCACGCGATCGGCGGCATGGCGGCGTTCATCCCGAGCCGCAGGGACGCGGCCGTGAACGAGACCGCGACGGCGAAGGTCCGCGAGGACAAGACCCGCGAGGCGAACGACGGCTTCGACGGCTCGTGGGTCGCGCACCCCGACCTCGTGCCGATCTGCCGGGAGGTGTTCGACGCCGTCCTCGGCGACCGCCCGAACCAGCTGGACCGGCGGCGCGACGACGTGCACGTCACGGCCGGGCAGCTCCTCGACGTCGCCTCCACGCCCGGCACGATCACCGAGGCGGGCCTGCGCAACAACGTCAGCGTCGGCATCCAGTACCTCGCCGCGTGGCTGCGCGGGAGCGGCGCGGTCGGGATCTTCAACCTCATGGAGGACGCCGCGACGGCGGAGATCAGCCGCTCGCAGGTCTGGCAGTGGCTGCACAACGACGTCGTCCTCGGGGGCGGGGAGAAGGTCACCCGCGAACTCGTGGAACGGCTCGCCGACGAGGAGATCGCCAAGCTCCCCGGCGACTCCGCCGCGTACGCCGAGGCCCGGCAGACGTTCATGGACGTCGCCGTCGCGGACGACTTCGCGGAGTTCCTCACCCTCCCCGCGTACGAGCGCATGCCATGAGCGCCATCCCGGCCCTCGCGGCGAGGCTCCGCGCGGCACTCGGGGACGACGCGGTCATCGACGACCACACCCAGCTGCGGACGTACGAGTGCGATGGGCTCGCGCACTACAAGGTCACCCCGGCCCTCGCCGTCCTCCCGGAGGACGCCGAGGGGGTGGCGGCGGTGGTCCGCGCCTGCCACGAGGCGGGCGTGCCGTTCGTCGCGCGCGGCAGCGGCACGGGGCTCTCCGGCGGAGCCCTCCCCCGCGCCGACGGGGTCCTGATCGTCACCAGCCGGATGCGGGCGATCCGGGAGATCGACCGTGACAACCAGCGCGCCGTCGTGCAGCCGGGCGTCGTCAACCTGGACGTCACCCGGCGGGCCACGCCGGAGGGCTACTACTACGCGCCCGACCCGTCGAGCCAGCAGGTGTGCTCGATCGGCGGCAACCTCGCCGAGAACTCGGGCGGCGCGCACTGCCTCAAGTACGGGTTCACGGCCAACCACGTCACCGGTGTCGAGTTCGTCGCTCCCGACGGCGAGCTGGTCCGGCTCGGCGGCAAGGCCCCCGACCCCACCGGGTACGACCTGCTCGGCGCGATCGTGGGCAGCGAGGGCACGCTCGGCATCGCGACCGAGGTGACCGTCCGGCTCACCCGGCTACCGGAGTCGGTCCGCACGCTGCTCGCCGCGTTCGACCACACCGACGCCGCCGGCGCCGCGACGTCGGCGATCATCGGCGCCGGCATCGTGCCCGCGGCGGTCGAGATGATGGACGCTCTCGCGATCGAGGCCGCCGAGGCCGCCGTCCACTGTGGGTACCCCGAGGGCGCGGGTGCCGTGCTGATCGTCGAGCTCGACGGCCCGTCCCCGGAGGTCGCCGAGCAGTTCGACCGGGTCGAGGCGCTGTGCCGGGCGGCCGGCGCGTTCGAGATCCGCATCGCGGCCGACGACGTCGAGCGGGCGTTGTTCTGGAAGGGCCGCAAGTCCGCGTTCGCCGCGGTGGGGCGGATCAGCCCGGACTACATCGTCCAGGACGGGGTCATCCCGCGGACCGCGCTCCCCGAGGTGCTGCGCCGCATCGCCGACCTGTCGGGCGGCAGCGGCGTCCGCGTGGCGAACGTCTTCCACGCCGGCGACGGCAACCTGCACCCGCTGGTGCTGTTCGACGACGCGGTGCCCGGCCAGGCGGAGCGGGCGGAGGAGGTCTCCGGCGCGATCCTCGACCTCTGCATCAGCCACGGCGGCTCGATCACCGGCGAGCACGGTGTCGGGTCGGACAAGGCGAAGTACATGCCGCGGATGTTCACCGACGACGACCTCGACACCATGCAGATGGTCCGCTGCGCGTTCGACCCGGACGGCCTGTCCAACCCCGGGAAGGTGTTCCCGACGCCGCGGCTCTGCGGCGAGGTGCCGGGCAGGCGCAAGGGCGTGCACCCGTTGCAGGAGGCCGGGCTGGCGGAGGCGTTCTGATGGGGACGCCCGAGGTCTCGTCCCCGGTGTCCACCGAGGAGACCGCGGCGGTACTCCGGGATGCCGCCGCCCGCGGGCTCGCCGTCGTCGCCCGCGGCACCGGCACCAAGCAGAGCTGGGGCGCTCCACCGTCGCGAGTGGACCTGATCCTGGACACCACCCGCCTGGACCGCGTGCTCGAGCACGCCGCCGGGGACCTGATCGTCCGTGCGCAGGCGGGGGTCACGCTCGCGGCGCTCGGGGAGACGCTCGCGCCGGCCGGGCAGCGGCTCGCGCTCGACCCGCTGTACCCGGGGACGCTCGGGGGGATGGTCGCCACCGCGGGCTCCGGGCCGCTGCGGTACTCCCACGGCGCCGTCCGCGACCTCCTCATCGGCATCACGTTCGTGCGGGCCGACGGCGTGGTCGCGAAGGCGGGCGGCAAGGTCGTCAAGAACGTCGCCGGGTACGACCTCGGCAAGCTGTTCGCCGGGTCGTGGGGCACGCTCGGGGTGATCACCGAGGTGACGTTCCGGCTCCACCCGCTGCCGGCCGTCTCGCGGTGGGTCGTCGTCCCCGCGGACGGCGACGAGCACACGCTCGTCCAGGCCGTCGTGCACTCCCGGACGGTCCCGTCCGCGGTCGAGCTGGATCGGCCCGCCGGCGATCCGGCAACCCTCGCGGTCCTGGTCGAGGGCACCGAGGCGGGCGTCGCGGGCCGCGTCGAGACGCTGCGGGACCTGCTCGGTGAGGACGCCGCGGTGCGGGAGTCCGCGCCGGACTGGTGGGGGCAGCCGCCACCGGGCGAGAGCCTGCTCCGGCTCACGCACGAGATCGCCGGGCTGCCGCGGCTGCTCGGTGCGCTGGACGCCGCGGCCGCCCGGCACGGCGCCCGCGCGGCGGTCCGCGGGTCGGCCGGGGTGGGCCTGCTGCACGCGAGCGTTCCGGGTGACGCGGTGGGCGCGGTCGTCGCGGACCTGCGGGCGGCCTCGTCCGCGTGGGGCGGCGACGTGGTCGTCCTCGAGGGTCCGTCCGGAGTGGACAAGTGGGGCCCGGTGCGCGGGCTCGACCTCATGCGCCGCCTCAAGGACCAGTTCGACCCCGGGCACCGCCTCGCGCCGGGGCGATTCGTGGGAGGGATCTGATGGGCGACCACGGTGTCGACGCGACCACCGGCACGCGCGCGAGCGAGGAACCGGAGCGGATCGCTCCCCCGCCGCCCGGAAAGCCCGCGTTCGACGACCACCACCCGCCGTCGGCCGCCCTGGTCGGCGACTGTGTCCACTGTGGGTTCTGCCTGCCGACCTGTCCCACGTACGTGCTGTGGGGCGAGGAGATGGACTCGCCGCGCGGGCGCATCTACCTGATGGGCCAGGGCCTCGAGGGCGAGCCGATGACGCCGACGATGGTCCAGCACTTCGACGCGTGCCTCGGGTGCATGGCGTGCGTGACCGCGTGCCCGTCCGGGGTGCAGTACGACAAGCTCATCGAGGCCACCCGCGCCCAGGTCGAGCGGAACTACGACCGGTCGCCGGGGGACCGGGCGCTGCGGACGGCGATCTTCGCGCTGTTCCCGTACCCGCGGCGGCTGCGCGCCCTGCGCCCGCTGCTCCGGGCGTACCAGGCGACCGGCGTCCCGCGGCTCGTGCGCCGGAGCGGCCTGCTGCAGCGGCTCGCGCCCCGGCTCGCCGCGATGGAGGCCCTCGCCCCGCCGCTCGGGAAGCGGGACCCGGTGCCCGCGTGTACCCCGGCCCACGGCGAGAAGCGCGGCACGGTCGGCATGCTGCTCGGCTGCGTCCAGCGGGAGTTCTTCCCCGGGACCAACGCCGCGACGGCACGCGTGCTCGCCGCCGAGGGCTTCGAGGTCGTCGCGCCCGCGCGGCAGGGCTGCTGTGGCGCGCTGTCCGCCCACAACGGACGGGAGGAGGAGGCGCGGGCGTTCGCCCGCGGGCTGATCGACACCTTCACCGGCGCCGGGGTGGAGTGGGTGGTCGTCAACGCGGCGGGCTGCGGCTCCACGATGAAGGAGTACGCCGACCTGCTGGCGGACGATCCCGCGTACGCCGAGCGGGCGCGGGCGTTCACCGCGACGGTCCGCGACGTGTCGGAGTTCCTCGCCGAGCAGGGTCCGGTCGCGACGCGCCACCCGCTGCCGGTGACGATCGCGTACCACGACGCCTGCCACCTCGGCCACGCCCAGGGCATCCGCGCCCAGCCGCGGGCGCTGCTGCAGGGCATCCCCGGCCTCCGCGTGCGCGAGATCCCGGAGGCCGACATCTGCTGCGGGTCCGCCGGCGTCTACAACCTGCTCCACCCCGAGCCCGCGCGGGAGCTCGGCGACCGCAAGGCCGCGAACGTGCTCTCGACCGGCGCGTCGGTGCTCGTCACCGCGAACCCGGGCTGCCTCATGCAGGTGGCCTCCTCGTTCGAGCGCGCCGGACGGCACGTCGCGCTCGCCCACACCGTCGAGGTGCTCGACGCCTCGATCCGCGGCCTCCCGGTGGAGAGCCTCGGCAGCACATCTGGTTCCACTCCGTCCCCAGATCGACGAGGTGAGTAGATGTACCGACAGGTCCTCGATCCCGTGGCGGGATCGCTCGCGCTGACGTCCCTGTTCGCCGCCCTGCCGCTCGTCACCCTGTTCCTGCTGCTCGGCGTCCTCCGGATGAAGGCGTGGGTGGCCTCGCTGGTCGCGCTGGCCGTCGCCGTCGGCGTCGCGGTGCTGGTGTACCCGATGCCGGTCGGCCAGGCGTTCCTGGCGGGCACCGAGGGCGCTGCCTTCGGGTTCTTCCCGATCCTGTGGATCGTCCTGAACGCCATCTGGATCTACAACATGACCGTGGTGACCGGGCACTTCGACGTGCTGCGGCGCTCGATGGCCCGCGTGAGCGACGACATGCGGATCCAGGGCGTGATCGTCGCGTTCTGCTTCGGCGCGCTCCTCGAGGCGCTCGCCGGCTTCGGCACGCCGGTCGCGATCACCAGCGTCATGCTGATCGCGCTGGGCTTCCGTCCGCTGAAGGCCGCGACCGTCGCACTGGTCGCGAACACCGCCCCGGTCGCGTTCGGTGCGCTCGGCGTGCCGATCACGACGCTCGCCTCCGTGAGCCACCTCCCCGAGGCCGACCTCGGCGCGATGGTGGGCCGCCAGACCCCGTTCCTCGCCGTCCTCGTCCCCGTCGCGCTGGTCTTCCTCATCGACGGCCGGCGCGGCGTACGGCAGACGCTCCCCGCGACGCTGGTGTGCGGGGTGTCGTTCGCGCTGGCACAGTTCGCCACCTCGAACTTCGTCAGCATCCCGCTCACCGACATCGTCGCCTCGCTGGTGAGCGTCGCCGCGATGCTGGTGTTCCTGCGCGTGTGGAGCCCCGCCGAGTCGTACACCGAGCCGCCCGCGGTCATCGACCTCCGCGAGCCGGCCGCGGCGCGCGACACCGTGCTCGCCGCCGGAGCGGGGCCCGGGCAGGACCGGGGTGTCCGCACCGGCGGCGGCGACCACGTCCCGGACCTCGGCGCCGGCGACGCCGAGACCTACGCCGCCCGGGACACCGGCACGCACGACAGCCGGGGTGACGTCGGCCGCGCGTACGCGCCGTACCTCATCGTCATCGCCGTCTTCGTCGTCGCGCAGATCCCGCCCGTGAAGGAGGCGATCGACTCGGTCACCCACTCGTTCGGCTGGCCCGGCCTGCACATCCTGACCGCGAAGGGCGACGCGTCGAGCCTGCCGACGTTCAAGCTCAACTGGCTGGACAACGGCGGATCCCTGCTCGTGATCGCCGGGCTGCTCACGGTCCCCGTCCTCGGGATCGGCGCGCGGCGGGCCTTCTCGGCATACCTCGCGACGTACCGCCAGCTCGCGACCGCGATCGTCACGGTGATGGCCGTCCTCGCGCTGGCGTACGTGATGAACGCCAGCGGCCAGACCACGACGCTCGGCGCGTGGATGGCGGGTGCCGGGGGTGCGTTCGCGCTGCTGTCGCCGGTCCTGGGCTGGCTCGGGGTCGCGGTGACCGGCTCCGACACGTCCTCCAACTCGCTGTTCGGGGGCCTGCAGGTCGCCGCGGCCGACCCGGCCGGGCTGAAGCCGGTCCTGCTGGCGGCCGCGAACTCCTCCGGCGGTGTGCTGGGCAAGATGATCAGTCCGCAGAACCTCGCGATCGCCGCCGCGGCGGTCGGCATCACCGGGCGGGAGGGCGACCTGTTCCGGCGGGTGTTCTGGTGGAGCGCCGGGTTCGTCGTGCTGATGTGCCTGCTCGTGTACCTCCAGGCGACCGTCCTCGCCTGGATGGTGCCCTGAGGCGGCGGGGCGGCCGCCGGTCTGCCTGCCCGGAGGCCGCCCCCACGCTCCGCATAGGGTCGGAGAGGTGGACGTGGAGACGGTGACGCAGAACGGCGGCGGCGTGCAGGCCGTCGACCGCGCCCTGGACCTGCTCGAGGCGCTCGCCGCGGCGGGCGCGCCGCTCGGCGTGAGCGCGCTCGCGCACGCCACCGGCCTCCCCGTCGGCACGATCCACCGCCTGCTCCGCACGCTGGCCGCGCGGGGGTTCGTCCGGCAGGAGGCGAGCCGTGAGTACGCCCTCGGCCCGGCGCTGTTCCGCGTCGGCCACGCCGGCACGCGCGCGATCGCCGCGCCGGCCGGGCCGTACCTCGCGCGGCTCGTGGAGCTGTCCGGCGAGACCGCGAACCTCGCCGTGCTCGAGGGTGACCACGTCGTGTACGTCGCGCAGGTGCCGTCGGCGCACCGGCTGCGCATGTTCGCCGAGGTGGGGCGTCGCGTGCTGCCGCACTCCACGGCGGTCGGCAAGGTGCTCCTCGCGGACTGTCCCGCCGACGTCGCGGCGGCCGTCGTCCGCCGTACCGGGCTTCCCGCGCACACGCCGAACACGATCACCGACCCGGCCGCGTTCGCCGCCGAGCTCGACCGCGTCCGCGCCCGCGGCTGGGCCGTCGACGACGAGGAGGAGGAGAACGGCGTGCGGTGCTTCGCCGTGCCCGTCCGGGACGGCGGCCGCGTGATCGCGGCGATGTCGGTGTCGGGCCCGGCCGCCCGGTTCGACGGCGCCGACCTGGACCGGCTCGTGACGGGAATGCGGGAGATCGCCGGCAGCTTCGTCACCCAGGGCCTGAGTGGCCACCCCGGCTTGCATGAAGCGTCCACTACTTTGTAAGGTAAGCCTCACCTAAGCAACGGTACGAGAGTGAGGCGTGGACATGCGCGTGCGCGGACGTGCGATGGCGGTCGCCGCGGGGTTGACGGTCATTCTGACCGCCGCCGCCTGCGGCGGGTCGAACGGGGGCACGTCGGCGGACGGCACGCCGACCCTCACGCTGTACAACGCGCAGCACGACTTCGTGAAGGACATCGCCGCCGCCTTCACGAAGAAGACCGGCATCGGGGTCCGGATCCGTTCCGGCGCGGACTCCGAGCTGGCGAACCAGATCGTGCAGGAGGGCAAGGCCTCCCCCGCCGACGTCTTCGTCACGGAGAACTCGCCGGCGATGACGCTGGTCGACGGCAAGAACCTGTTCTCGAAGGTCGCCACCGGCACGCTGGCGAACGTCCCGGACGCCTACGAGCCGTCGGACGCGGACTGGGTGGGGTTCGCCGCCCGCTCCACCGTCCTCGCCTACGACCCGAAGGCGCTGAAGCCCGGTGACCTGCCGGCCTCGATCCTGGACCTTGCCCAGCCGCGGTGGAAGGGCCGGATCGGCATCGCCCCGGCGGGCGCGGACTTCCAGGCGATCGTCAGCGCGGTGCTCGCCACCAGGGGCGAGGCCGCAACGGCGACGTGGCTCGCGGGCCTCGAGGCGAACGCGAAGAAGTACCCGGGCAACGGCGCCGTGATGAAGGCCGTCAACGCCGGCGAGATCGAGGCCGGGGTGATCTACCACTACTACTGGTACTCCGACCGCGCCGAGTCCGGCGCCAACAGCAGGAACACGGAGCTGCACTACTTCTCCGGCGGCGACCCGGGCGCGTTCCTCAGCATCTCGGGTGCCGGTGTCCTGCGGTCCAGCCGCCACCAGGACGCGGCGCAGCAGCTGGTCGCCTTCCTGACGAGCCCCGAGGCCCAGAAGATCCTCGCCGGCGCGTCCAAGGAGTACCCGATCGCGAACGGCGCCACCCAGCAGCCGGACCTGAGGCCGCTCTCGCAGCTCCAGCCCCCGAAGGTCGACCCGGCCACGCTGAACGGGCCGAAGGTCGTCGACCTGATGCAGCGGGCCGGACTGCTCTGACGTGACCCTCGGCACCGCCACCCGGAGCACCGCCCCCGAACGCGGGGGCGGTGCTGCCGCGCCGTCCCCGGCCGCGCGGCGGGTCCGCCGCCGGTACCCCCCGGCACTGCTGGGCGTCTCGGTGGGCGTGGCGCTGCTCGCGCTGATCCCGCTCTTCTTCGTCGCCGCGTACACGGTCTCCGTCGGCTGGGACACCGTCGTCGCACTGCTGTGGCGGCCCCGCGTCGGCGAGCTGCTGTGGAACACCACCCGCCTCGCGCTCGCCTGCATGGTGCTCTCGGCGGTCGTCGGTACCGCCGCCGCCTGGCTGGTCGAGCGGTCCGACCTGCCCGGGCGCCGGATCTGGAACGTGCTGCTCGTCGTCCCGCTGGCGATCCCCGCGTTCGTCAACAGCTACGGCTGGGTGTCGATCACGCCGGCCGTCGAGGGGTACGGCGGGGCGCTGTTGATCGTGACGCTGTCGTACTACCCGCTGGTGTACCTCCCGGTGGCCGCCGCGCTCCGCGGCCTCGACCCCGCGCTCGAGGAGACGGCGAACGCCCTCGGGCACGGACGGTGGCGGACCTTCGTCCGGGTCGTGCTGCCGCAGCTGCGGCCCGCGATGCTCGGCGGGGCGCTGCTGGTGGGGCTGCACCTGCTCGCCGAGTTCGGCGCGCTCCAGATGCTGCGGTTCCCGACCTTCACCACGGCGATCTACGACCAGTTCGAGTCGTCGTTCAACGGCCCGGCCGCGAACATGGTCGCCGGCGTCCTCGTGCTCTGCTGCCTGCTGCTGCTGCTCGGCGAGCTCCGGCTGCGCGGGCGCGCGCGGTACGCGCGGCTCGGCGCCGGCTCGCCCCGGCCGGCGACGCCGTCGCGGCTCGGCGTGCTCGGCGCGCCGGTGCTGCTGGCGATGGCGGCGCTGGTGACGCTGGCGCTGGTCGTCCCGCTCGGCGCGCTCGGATACTGGCTGGTCACCGGGTCGTCGGCCTCCTTCCCGGTGGCCGAGCTCACGAGCGCCACCCTGACGTCGCTGGGCCTCGCCGGGGCGGCCGCGCTCGTCACGACGGTGCTGGCGCTGCCCGTGGCGTGGCTGTGCGTCCGCCACCCCGGCCCCGTCGGCACGGTGGTGGAGCGGGCCACGTACTTCGGCAACGCGCTGCCCGGGATCGTCGTCGCGCTCGCGCTGGTGACGATCGCGATCCGGTACACCCCGCCGCTGTACCAGACCGTGCCGCTGCTCGTCCTCGCGTACGCGATCCTCTTCCTGCCGCGGGCGATGGTGAGCGTGCGGTCCGCGCTCGCGCAGGTACCGCCGGTGCTCGACGACGTCGCCCAGGCGCTCGGCACCGGCCCGGCGGCGACGATGTGGCGCGTCACGCTGCCGCTCATCGCGCGGGGCCTCGGGGCCGGTGCCGCGCTCGTGTTCCTCGCCGGGGTCACCGAGCTGACCGCCACCCTGCTGCTGTCCCCCACCGGGACCCATACGCTCGCGACGGAGTTCTGGGCCGGTACCTCGAGCATCTCGTACGCGGGCGCGGCCCCGTACGCGGCGCTGATGGTGCTGATCTCGGCGCCCGCCACGTACCTGCTCACCCGCGAAGCGAGGACCGCCCCATGACCGCCCTCACCGTCCGCGGGGTCACCAAGGCGTACGGCCCCGTCCCGGTACTGCAGGGCATCGACCTCCACGTGCCCGCCGAGAGCCTCACGGCCGTGCTCGGGCCGTCCGGCTGCGGCAAGACGACGCTGCTGCGGCTGATCGCCGGGTTCGACACCCCCGACGCGGGGTCGATCGAGTTCGGGTCCGAGGTGGTGGCCGGCGGCGGGCGGTCGGTGCCCGCGCGGCAGCGGCGGGTCGGGTACGTGCCCCAGGAGGGCGCCCTGTTCCCGCACCTGTCGGTGGCGGACAACATCACGTTCGGGCTCTCGCGCCGGGACCGCCGGGACCGCGCCCGGGTCGCCGGCCTCCTGGAGCTGGTCGGCCTCGACGACTCGGTCACCTCGCGGATGCCGCACCAGCTCTCGGGAGGCCAGCAGCAGCGGGTCGCGGTCGCGCGTGCCCTCGCGCCGCGGCCGTCGGTCGTCCTGCTGGACGAGCCGTTCTCGTCGCTCGACGCGGGGCTGCGCGAGGGCACCCGCCGGGCGGTCGCGCAGGCCCTGCGGGCCGCCTCGGCCACCGCGGTGCTCGTGACGCACGACCAGGGCGAGGCGCTGTCGCTCGCCGACCAGGTGGCGGTCATGCGCGGCGGGCGGCTGGTCCAGCTGGACACCCCGACGGCGGTGTACCGGTCGCCGAGCGACTCCGGGGTGGCGCGGTTCGTCGGGGAAGCCGTCCTGCTGCCCGCGGTGGTACGCGGCGGCATCGCCACGTGCGCGCTGGGCGAGGTGGCGGCCCGCGGGCCGCTGGACGACGGGCCGGCGGAGATCCTCGTACGGCCGGAGCAGGTCCGGCTGCACGCGGAGCCCTCGCCGGGCGCGGTCGGGGCGCGGGTGACGGACGTGAGCTACTTCGGGCACGACGCCGCGGTACGCCTCGAGGTGCTGCCGGAGGCCACGCCGGTCATGGCGCGGGTCACCGGGCACGACCTCCCGGTGCCGGGGGCGACGGTGTGGCTGACCGTGACGGGGGATGCGCCGGCGTTCCCGGCGGAGGTCCGTACCGCGGGCTGAGTTCCTGCCTGGCGATCGGGGCCCGCCCGTCTGTCCTCAGGCCGGGACGACCGGCTCCGTCACCGGCGTCCCGGTGTGGTCCCGCGCCTCCCGCTGCCGCCTGTCCTCGGCCCCCAGCGCGATGGGCGCGCCGAGCCAGGAATCCGGGATGCCGAAGCCGTCCACCAGCGTCAGCGCCTCCGGCCGCAGTTCCCCGCAGAGCTGGTTCACCGCGGCGACGATCGCCTTCGACCGCCCTGCCGAGAACCGCCCGTGCTCGAGGAACCAGCCCCGGTCGGCCTCGAGGTTCGACAGCACGTACAGGTCGCACAGCCGCTCCAGCAGCGCGGCCACGGCCGGGTCGGGGCACTCGTCGATCCCCGCCACGAACGCCTCGAGCACGACGCGGTCGACGTGTACCCGCGCGGCGCGCAGCACGTGGTCCTGGGCCGCGTTGAACACCCCGAACAGGTCCGCCCCCGGCGCCGCCGCCCGCCGGAGCCGGCGCGCGAGCCCCTCGAGGACGTGCTTCTCGCGCCACTCGAACAGCCGCAGGTGCCAGCCCCGGTCGTACAGGTCCGCGTCCTCGTCCCGCCCCGGCGCGGCGTTCACCAGCCGCTCGACCAGCGCGCGCGCCGCCGTCCGCTCGATCACCTGGGACGCGACCTGCCCGGCCACGAACTTCACCATCCCCATCGCGTCGAGGTCACCGAACTGGTCGCGGTAGTCGGTGAGCAGGCCCTTCGCGACGAGCTGGAGCAGGACGGTGTTGTCCCCCTCGAACGTCGTGAAGACGTCGGTGTCCGCCTTGAGCTGCGGGAGGACGTTCTCGGCCAGGTACCCGGCGCCGCCGCACGCCTCGCGACAGGTCTGGATGGTCTGCGTGGCGTGCCACGTGGCGACGGCCTTGATGCCGGCGGCGCGGGCCTCGAGCTCACGCTGGGCGTGCTCGTCGGTGATGCCGCTCGCGGTGATCTCGTGCAGCGCCTCCACCATCGTGCCCTGCGCGAAGTGCAGCGCGTACGTGGTCGCGAGCGCGGGCAGCAGCCGCCGCTGGTGCACGAGGTAGTCGAGCAGCACGACCTCCTCGTCCGACCCCGGCCGGGCGAACTGGCGACGCACCTCGGCGTACCGCAGGGCGATGGCGAGGGCGTTCTTGGTGGCGCTGCCCGCGCTGCCGGCGACCGAGATCCGCCCCCGGATCAGCGTGCCCAGCATCGTGAAGAACCGGCGGGTCTGGTTCTCGATCGGGCTCGTGTACGTGCCGTCCTCGGCGACGGCCCCGTACCGGTCGAGGAGGTTCTCCCGCGGCACCCGCACCTGGTCGAACGTGATCCGCCCGTTGTCGACGCCGTTGAGGCCGGCCTTGGGTCCGCAGTCCTCCAGGGTCACGCCCCGGCACGGCGTCCCGTCGGCCTCCCGGATCGGCACCAGGACCGCGTGGACGCCGTGGGAGCGCCCCTGCGTGACCAGCTGCCCGAACACGGCGGCCATCCGCCCGTCGCGCCCCGCGTTGCCGATGTAGTCCTTCCGCGCGCCCTCGTGCGGCGTGTGGACCACGAACTCCCGGGTCGCCGGGTCGTACGTGATCGTCGTGCCGAGCGACTGCACGTCCGAGCCGTGGCCCGTCTCGGTCATCGCGAAGCAGCCCGGGAGCTCGAAGTCGAGGATCTGCTGCATGTACTTCTCGTGGTGCCTCTCGGTGCCGAGCGCCTGCACCGCCCCGCCGAAGAGCCCCCACTGCACGCCCGCCTTCACGGTGAGCGACAGGTCGTAGTGCCCGACCATCTCGAACAGCGTGACGCCCGCGCCGACGTCCGGCGTCCCGCCGGCGATGCCGGAGGTCTCGTGCACCCGGCCGCTCGCGGCGATCATCCGCATCTGCTCGAGGATCAGGTCGCGGTACGCCTCGCGGTCCAGGCCGTACACCGGCCCCGCCGCCGTCGCGCCGAACTCGGCGCGGGCGGCGTCACGGGCGTCGCCCCAGCGCCCGTCGAGGACGCGGCGGAGGGCCTCGGGGTCCACGGGGGGAAGCGTGCGAGAGCTCATCGGTTCGTCTCCTGCGTGAGTACGTCGGCGAGCCCAGCCCAGGTGAGCTGGGTGAGGTGGTCGGTGAGCGCGGTGCGGTCCATCCGGTCGGGCTGGCGGAGCCAGTGGTCGGCGGCGGCGCGGACCAGGCCGACGAGGCCGTGACCCCACGGACCGGCGGCGGAGGCCTCGCGGCCCCCGGCGCGGAGCTGGGCCGCGAGCGCGGCGGCCACGTGGTCGCCGATCGCGGCGGTCAGGCCGGACACCGGGTCGGCCTCGACGGGACGGTCGAGCGACGGCCGCTGGACGACGAAGCGGTACACCTCGGGGTCGGCCTCGACGATGGCGAGGTACGTGCCGATGCTCGCCGCGATCATGTCCCGGGGGTTGTCGCGGGTGAGCATCGCGGCGCGGAGCTGCGTGACGATCAGCTCGTCCACGCGGGAGCACACCGCGAGGTACAGCTGCTCCTTGTCGGCGAAGTGGCGGTACAGCACCGTCTTCGACGTCCCGGCGCGGGCGGCGATCTCCTCCATGCCCACCCCGGCGCCGTGGTGACGGATCGCGGACAGGGTGGCGTCCACGAGCTCGGCGCGCCGGGTGCGGCGGTGCTCTTCCCAGCGCGTGGTGCGCCCGTCGGTGGTCTGGCTCGGACTTGTCACGGTACCGAGAGTACCTGATACCCTCGGTATCGCGTACATCGAGTACCGCATATTCCTGGAGGACCCCATGCCCGGCACCCCCCGTCGCGCGGCCGTCGTCGGCGGCAACCGGATCCCGTTCGCCCGCTCCGACGGCGCGTACGCCCGCGCCTCCAACCAGGACATGCTCACCGCCGCCCTCGACGGGCTGGTGGCGCGGTTCGGCCTGCAGGGCGACCGTGTCGGCGAGGTCGTGGCGGGCGCCGTGCTCAAGCACAGCCGCGACTTCAACCTGACGCGGGAGGCGGTGCTCGGCAGCACGCTGTCGCCGTGGACGCCCGCGTACGACGTCCAGCAGGCCTGCGGCACGGGGCTCCAGGCCGTGACGCTGGTCGCCAACAAGATCGCGCTCGGCCAGGCCGAGTCCGGCATCGCCGGCGGCGTGGACACCACGAGCGACGCCCCGATCGCGGTGAACGAGAAGCTGCGCCAGGCTCTCCTCGCCGCCAACCGCGCCAGGTCCACCGGCGCCCGGCTCGCCGCCCTCGCACGGATCCGCCCGAACCAGCTCGTGCCGGAGATCCCCCGCAACTCCGAGCCGCGCACCGGCATGTCGATGGGCGAGCACCAGGCCGCGACCGCGCTCCGCTGGAACATCAGCCGCGAGGCGCAGGACGAGCTCACCGCCGCGAGCCACCGGAACCTCGCCGCCGCGTACGACCGCGGGTTCTTCGACGACCTCGTCACGCCGTACCTCGGCCTGACCCGCGACCAGAACCTCCGCCCCGACTCGACGGCCGAGAAGCTCGCCACGCTGAAGCCGGTGTTCGGCACCGGGGAGAACGCCACGATGACGGCCGGCAACTCCACGCCGCTCACCGACGGCGCGTCGACCGTGCTGCTCGCGAGCGACGAGTGGGCGGCCGAGCGCGGGCTGCCCGTGCTCGCGCACTTCGTGGACGCGGAGACCGCCGCGGTCGACTACGTCCACGGCGAGGAGGGCCTGCTGATGGCCCCGGCGTACGCCGTCCCGCGGATGCTCGCCCGCAACGGCCTCACGCTCCAGGACTTCGACTTCTACGAGATCCACGAGGCGTTCGCGTCCACGGTGCTGTCGACGCTGGCGGCGTGGGAGGACCCGGCATTCTGCAAGGAGCGGCTCGGCCTCGACGCGCCGCTCGGCGCGATCGACCGGAGCAGGCTCAACGTCAACGGCTCGTCCCTCGCGGTGGGCCACCCGTTCGCGGCGACCGGCGCGCGCATCGTCGCGACGCTCGCCAAGATGCTCGCGGAGAAGGGGTCCGGCCGCGGGCTCATCTCGATCTGCGCCGCCGGCGGTCAGGGCGTCGTGGCGATCCTGGAGGCGGCGAAGTGAGCGACTGGTACCAGAACCTGGCGAACAGCGGCGTCCTCGGCGGCCTGACCAGGAGGCTCGGCCTGCCGCAGCCCGCGGTCCTCCGTCGGTACTCCCCCGGCGACCCGCTGCTGGCCGGCCCCGCGCTGGTCGGCGCGGCCGGCAAGGGCGCGCTGGTGTCCCCGGTCGCGGACGTGCTGCGCGCCGCCGGGGTCGACGTGCGCGTCGAGCTCGGCGACGAGCGGGTCGCCGCCGTCGTGCTCGACGCGACCGGCGCGCTCGAGCCGGCGGACCTGGACCAGGTGCGGACGGTGGTGGGCCCCGCGCTGAAGAGGCTGCTGCCGAGCGGCCGGGTCCTCGTGCTCGGCCGCCCGCCGTCGCAGACGGAGCGTCCGGCCGCCGCCGCGACCCAGCGTGCCCTCGAGGGCATCGTGCGCTCGATCGGCAAGGAGAGCCGCGCGGGCGCCACCGCGAACCTGGTCGAGGTCGCCGAGGGCGCCGAGGGCGCGCTCGAGTCCACGCTCCGGTTCTTCCTCTCCGGGCGGTCGGCGTACGTGTCGGGGCAGCGGGTCCGGGTGTCGCCCGCGGACGTCACGCCCCCCGCGGACTGGGCCCGGCCGCTCGACGGCCGCGTCGCCGTCGTGACCGGCGCCGCGCGCGGCATCGGCGCCGCGATCGCCGAGACGCTGTCCCGTGACGGCGCGACCGTGGTGTGCGTCGACATCCCGGCGGCGGGGCAGGCACTGTCCACCGTGGCCAACCGGATCGGCGGCACCGCGCTGCAGCTCGACATCACCGCGGCGGACGCCCCGCAGCGGCTGGTGGAGTACGTGACGACCCGCCACCGTGGAGCGGACGTCGTCGTCCACAACGCCGGCATCACCCGCGACAAGCTCCTCGCCAACATGGACGAGGGGCGCTGGGCATCGGTCATGGCGGTGAACCTGGAATCGCAACTGCGGATCGACGAGGCGCTGCTGTCCACCGAGGGCGCGCTCGGCGCCGGCGCGCGGATCGTCTGCGTCTCCTCGATGAGCGGTATCGCGGGCAACCGGGGTCAGACGAACTACGCCGCCAGCAAGGCGGGGGTCATCGGCATGGTCGAGGCCGTGGCGCCGACCCTCACCGACCGCGGCGCGACGATCAACGCGGTCGCGCCCGGCTTCATCGAGACCGAGATGACCGCCGCGATGCCGTTCGGCACCCGCGAGGTCGGCCGCCGGATCAACAGCCTGAGCCAGGGCGGCCTGCCGGTCGACGTGGCCGAGACGATCGCCTGGCTCGCGCAGACGGCGAGCGGTGGCGTCAACGGGCAGACCGTCCGCGTCTGCGGGCAGAGCCTGCTGGGGGCGTGATGCCGTCCGTCGTGACGCTGGAGCGCGCACCGAGCCTCGGCAGGCTGTACCTGCAGGCCGTCGTCACCGCCCGCCTGGGCGGGGGCGGCGCGCTGCCGGACGTCGAGCTGGTCCTCGCCGACACGGTCCCGGACCCGGAGCAGCTCGCCGCGTACGTCCGCGTCTGCGGCGGGATGCTGCGGGATCGGCTGCCCGCGGCGTACCCGCACGTGCTGGCGTTCCCGTTGCAGGTACGGCTGATGGCCGACCGGGCGTTCCCACTGCCGCTGCCCGGGCTCGTGCACCTGCGCAACACGATCACGCAGCACCGTCCGATCGGGACGGCGGAACCGCTGTCGGTGCGGGTGCACGCCGAAGGGCTCTCGACCCACCCCCGCGGAGCCCTGGTGGACCTGGTGGCGTCGGCGGACGTGGCGGGCGAGGAGGTCTGGACGAGCCGGTCGACGTACCTCGCCCGCGGCGCGCGGGTCACCGGCGGCGCGCCCGCGCCGGACCTCGAGGTGTCGCTCCCCCGCACCCCGACCGCGGTGTGGCGCGTGCCCGGCGACATCGGCCGCCGGTACGCCGCGGTCAGCGGCGACGTGAACCCGATCCACCTGCACCCGCTCACCGCGCGGGCGTTCGGCTTCCCCCGGGCCATCGCGCACGGCATGTGGTGCAAGGCCCACGCGCTCGCGGCGCTCGAGTCGCGGCTGCCGGACGCGTTCACCGTGGACGTGGCGTTCCGGAAGCCGGTGCTGCTGCCGTCCACGGCGCATTTCGTCGTGCGGCCCACCGGCGGCGGGTTCGATCTCGGCCTGCTGCGGGCCGGGAAGGACGGCGAGCACCTGGTCGGCACGGTGCGCTGAGGGATCGGCACGGTGCACTGAGAGCTCGGCACGGTGCACTGAGAGCTCGGCACGGTGCGCTGAGGGATCCGCACGGTGCGCCGAGCGCTCCGCACGGTGCGCCGAGGGACCCGCACGGTGCGCTGACGGATCCGCACGGTGCGGTGAGCGCTCGGCATGTCGGAGCCATGCCGGCACCAGGCGGACGAGAGCGGTGATCAGCGAGGTCATGCGTGGATCGTCCGGCCGCGTGGCGCGCAGGACCAGACGTCCCGGCGGATCTGTGGATGAAGTGGCGTCCTGTGGACAACCCGGCCGCCCCGGGCACCGCGGGCCGCACCCTGCCCCGGATCGTCCCTTTGGCCCCTCGGCCGTATTTACATATCTGGCCCTCTTGTAAACGACGCTTGCGTATGGCACCTTGCTGTCAAGCACCCGGACAGCGAGGAGCCGCCATGACGACCGTGGGAGTGCGCACCACCCCGGAGACCAACCAGCCCCAGGCCACCGAATGGCGCGACCACAAGCGATATCTGTGGCTGATGGGGCTGCTCGTCCCGATGCTGCCGTTCATGGCGTGGGGCCTCGTGGAGGCGACCGGGCTCGGGATCTTCTGGTGGTGGGGTCCGTTCGTGGTGTTCGGCGTCCTCCCCGCGCTCGACAACCTGATCGGCACCGACCGCCTCAACCCGCCGGACGAGGCCATCTCCTGGCTCGAGGCGGACAGGTACTACCGCTGGGCCACCTACGCGTACCTGCCGCTGCAGTACCTCTCCCTCGCGCTCGCCTGCCGGCTCTGGACCCATGGCGACCTGTCCACCGTGGACAAGATCGGCCTCGCCGTGACGATCGGCTGCGTCAGCGGCATCGCGATCAACACGGCTCACGAGCTCGGGCACAAGAAGGACGAGCTCGAGCGCTGGCTGTCGAAGATCGCGCTGGCGCAGAGCGTGTACGGCCACTTCTACATCGAGCACAACCGCGGCCACCACGTCCGCGTGGCCACCCCGGAGGACCCGGCGTCGAGCCGGCTCGGGGAGAGCTTCTGGACGTTCCTTCCCCGGTCGGTGGTCGGCAGCCTGCGGTCCGCGTGGGAGGTCGAGGGCAAGCGGTTCGAACGGCTCGGGCAGAGCAAGTGGACGCTGCGCAACGACGTGCTCAACGCATGGGCGATGACAGCCGTGCTGTACGCCGTGCTGCTGGGCGTGTTCGGGATCGGGATCCTGCCGTACCTGGCGCTCCAGGCCGTCTTCGGCTTCTCGCTGCTGGAGGTCGTGAACTACCTCGAGCACTACGGCCTGCTCCGCCAGAAGACCGGCGACCGGTACGAGCGCACCGCGCCCCGGCACAGCTGGAACTCCAACAACACGGCCAGCAACATCCTGCTGTACCACCTGCAGCGGCACAGCGACCACCACGCCAACCCGACCCGGCGCTACCAGGCGCTGCGGCACATGGACGAGGCACCGCAGCTGCCCAGCGGGTACGCGACGATGATCGTGCTCGCGTACGTCACTCCACTGTGGAGGAAGGTGATGGACCCGCGCCTGCTGGCCCACTACGGCGGTGACGTGACCAAGTGCAACATCCACCCGCGCAAGCGCGCGAAGATGCTGGCCCGGTACGGCGCGTGAGCACCTACGCCTGTCCCGTGTGCGACTACACGTACGACCCGGCCGCCGGCGCGCCGCGCGAGGGCTTCGCCCCGGGCACCGCGTGGGCCGACGTGCCGGACGACTGGAACTGCCCCGACTGCGGGGTCCGCGACAAGGTCGACTTCGAGGAGATCGCGTGAAGCTCTGGCGCTGCCTGGTGTGCGGCTACGAGTACGACGAGGCCCGGGGCTGGCCCGAGGACGGCATCGCCCCCGGCACCCGCTGGGAGGACATCCCCGACGACTGGAGCTGCCCGGACTGCGGCGCGGCGAAGGCCGACTTCCAGATGGTCGAGGTCGCGTCGGCGTGAGGACGATCGTCGTGGTCGGCACGGGCGTCGCCGGCACCACCGCGGCCGCGACCCTCCGCGCGGAGGGGTACGACGGGCGGCTGGTGCTGGTCGGGGCCGAGCCTGAGGCCCCGTACCGCCGCCCGGCACTGTCCAAGGAGGTCCTGCGCGGGGACCGCACCACGGCGGACGTACGGATCAAGCCGGAGTCCTGGTACTCCGATCACGACGTCGAGCTGCTGACCGGTACGACCGTGACCGATCTCGACGTCGCGGCACGAACGGTCACGGTGGACGGTGCCCGGCTCGGCTGGGACGCCGCCGTGCTGGCCACCGGCGGGCGGCCCCGGCTCCTCCCCGGGACGCCCGCCGGGGTGCACACGCTCCGGACCGCCGCCGACGTCCCCGCCCTGCGCGCCGCGCTGCGGCCGGG
>DASWRY010000099.1:0-35610 GCA_036402915.1 Mycobacteriales bacterium | reverse complement strand
GGACCTTCGACCGTGGGGTCGAGCATCGATCCGAGCGTGATGAGAAAGAACAGCAGGTATATGCCTGCCATCACGGTCCGCGTCGCCCTGGTGGCGAAGAAGGCCTTGTGGCCCCGGTCGTTTGGTGTGTTCCGCACCCCCTCAGTGTGCGGCAGTCCCCGGATCTGTCTCCGCACGACCGGCCGCTCTTCCCCCTCGCCCCGATAGATGCCGCCCTGAGGCGCGGGGCGGTGCGGGTCAAGGGCCGGCGGATGGTCAATCCGCGTGCGGCGGCGGCGCCGGAAGGGGTTTTCGAGTCACGACCCGAGGGGAGAAACCCGTGCGTGGCGGGGTCTTCCGAGGGGTGTGTACACCCTCTGGTCTGGGATGGGAGCTCCCCCGAGTGGACTCGAACCACTAACCCTGCGATTAACAGTCGCATGCTCTGCCAATTGAGCTACGGGGGATCGCACGCCGCAGTGCAGCGCAGACCACGACAGGTTACTACACGCCCCGAGTCGCCCGCGCAGGCCGTCCGGGGCAGGATGGGCGGGGCAGGAACCAACGCGGGTCCCACCCCCCGCCCGGACGAAGGAGCATGACCCCCATGAGCATCACCAGGGCGGCATTCCTCACGGGCCTCGGCATCGGCTACGTGCTGGGCGCGAAGGCCGGTCGTGAGCGGTACGAGCAGATCCAGCGCGCGTTCCAGGCGGTCCGGGAGAACCCGACCGTGCAGGAGACGGCCGGAGTGGTGCAGGCGCAGGCCAGCGGCCTCGTCCACACCGCGAAGGACCGCGTGACCTCCAGCCTGTCCGGCACGCCGGTCGGCGAGAGGCTGGGGAACCTCAGCGCAAACGGCGTCGGCGCGCGCTGAGCGGCCAGGTGAGCGCGCCTAGGTGAGCGGTCAGGTGAGTGCCTAGGTGAGTGCCTAGGTGAGCGGCCCCGTCGGCCCGACCGGCGGGGCCGTCCCGGTACTCGGCGAACACGGCCCTACAGGTCCGGCGGCGGCGCCGTCTCCGCCCGCGCGGCGTCCAGCAGCTCGGCCACCCGCCGGTCGGACTCCGCGTCGCGGCTGGTGCCGGGGTCGTACCGCACGGCCCAGCTGAGCCCGTCCCGCCCGGGTACGCGGCGCGCCACGATCCTGACACCGCCCTCGCCGAGCCGGTGATGGGTCGAGTACGCCACGCTGCGCGTCACGCGGGCGCGGACCTCCTCGGGCAGCCCGTTGGCCTCCACGATCGGGTACCGCCGCGGGGGCGCGTCCTCGCGCACCCCGGGCGACGCCTCGACCGACGGTACGACGGTGAGCACGCCGGCGTCCCACCGCGCCTTGTGGACCTCGTGCCACCCCAGCCGCTCCCCGGCGCACCACAGCCCCAGCGGGGTGGCGAGCAGCGCGGAACCGTCGGGGGTCCGCCCCCACGCGGTGACCCGCTCCCCCGGCTCGAGCCACGAGAGTGCGGCAGACGGCGGCCGCGTGCCGCGGAGACGGTCCAGCAGACCCACTACAGCCCTCCGATCGCCTGGTCGCGGAGCGCCCGCTTGTGCTGTTCGAGAGCGAGCAGCTCATTGAACAGCCGCCCCTGCTCCTCCGGGTCGCCGTGCTCGAGCCGTTGCAGTCTGCCCCTCACGGCGGCGATCTGCCGCCCCACGGCCAGCTCCTGGAGCCTCGCGAGGACCGCCACCGCGTACCGGGCGTCCGGCTCGGCGTCGCTGTGGAACGGCTCGACGGCCAGCTCGTGCAGCACCCCGCGAGCGAGGGGGTCGTCGCCGCAGGAGGCACCGAGCTTCTCGATCCACTCGGGCCCGGAGGTACCGGCCACCGCGCCGCCGGCGGCCGCGACCGCACGCCGCAGCCCGGAGTACGACGGATGCGTGTACGCCGAGTCCTCGATCGTGTCGAACAGCGGCCCGGCGAGACCCGGGGCCTGGACGGCGAGCTTGAGCGCCTCCCGCTCGGCCCCGAGCGTGGGGTCCTCCGGGTTCGGGCGCGCCGGGCGCGCGTCCTCGGACACGGGAGCGGCCACCCGCGGAGGCGCGGCCTTCGACGGCGCCCGTCCCGCGTCGGCCACCGCCCGCAGCACGGGCTGGACCTCCATGCCGAGGTTCCCGGCGAGCCGCCGCGCGTACTCCGGCCGCAGCGCGTGGTCCTTGATCTGGGCGACGAGGGGCGCCGCGGCCCGGAGGGCGGCCACCTGCCCCTCGGCCGTGTCGAGGTCGTACCGCGACAGCACCGACCGCAGCGCGAACGCGACCAGCGGCTCCCGCCGCGCGACCAGGTCCCGAACGGCGGCGTCGCCGTGCGCGAGGCGGAGCTCGCAGGGGTCCATCCCGCTCGACTCCACGGCGACGAACGTCTGCGCGACGAACCGCTGGTCCTCCGAGAACGCCCGCAGCGCCGCCTTCTGCCCCGCCGCGTCGCCGTCGAACGTGAAGATGACCTCACCGCGGAACTCGTCCTGGTCCATCAGCAGCCGCCGCAGCACCCCGATGTGCTCGGTGCCGAACGCCGTGCCGCAGGTCGCGACGGCCGTCGTCACGCCGGCGAGGTGGCACGCCATGACGTCGGTGTACCCCTCGACGACCACGGCCCGGTGCTGCTTCGCGATGTCCCGCTTCGCCAGGTCGAGGCCGTACAGGACGGTCGACTTCTTGTAGAGCGGCGTCTCGGGGGTGTTGAGGTACTTCGGGCCGTCGTCGTCCTCGAACAGCTTCCGCGCCCCGAACCCGATCACGTCACCGGACACGTCCCGGATCGGCCACAGCAGCCGCCGCCGGAACCGGTCGATGAGCGTGCCCCGCCGCGACTCGCGGGAGAGCCCGGCTGTGGTCAGCTCCGCGGCCGTGAACCCCCGTCCGCGGAGGTGCCGGGTCAGCGGGTCCCAGCCCTCGGGGGCGAAGCCGCAGCCGTACACCATCGCGGCGGCCTGGTCGAAGCCGCGCTCCGCGAGGAACTGCCGGGCCGCCCGGGCGTCAGGCGTGCCGAGCTGCTCGGTGTAGAACTCCGCCGCCGCGGCGTGGGCCGCGACGAGCCGCTGGCGCTGGCCGGTCTGGCGGACGGGCGCGGGACCGGCCTGCTCGTACGTGAGCTGGATCCCGGCCCGGTTCGCGAGCCACTCGACCGCCTCGGTGAACGACAGCAGCTCGGTCTCCATCACGAACTTGATCGCGTCCCCGCCGGCGCCGCACCCGAAGCAGTACCAGACACCGCGGCTGGGGTTGACGTTGAACGACGGGGACTTCTCGTCGTGGAAGGGGCACAGGCCCTTGAGCGAGCCGCCGCCCGCGCGGGACAGCGTCACCCGGGCGGAGACCACCTGGTCGACCGGCGAGCGCTCGCGGACGAGCGCGATGTCCGCGTCCCTGATCCGCCCCGCCACGCTGCCGAGTGTAGGCGGGCCGCGATGGGTAGGGTCGCAGCACCCGGAGGAGGGTGTGGATGCGGATCGCCCTGTTTGCCACCTGCTTCAACGACACGATGTTCCCCGACACGCCCCGGGCCGTGGTCGAGGTGCTCGAGCGCCTCGGGCACACGGTCGAGTTCCCTGTCGAGCAGACGTGCTGCGGTCAGATGCACTTCAACACCGGCTACCAGCGCGAAGCGGTCCCGCTCGTGCGGAACTTCGTGCACAACTTCGAGGGGTACGACGCGGTGGTCGCGCCGTCCGGCTCGTGCGCCGGGATGGTCCGTGAGTACCACGCCCGCGTCGCGGAGGTGTCGGGCGATCCCGGCCTGGCCCGCGAGGTCGCCGCCACGAGCCCGCGCGTGTACGAGTTCTCCGAGCTCCTCGTGGACGTGCTGGGCGTCACGGACGTGGGCGCGTACTTCCCCCACCGCGTGACCTACCACCCCACCTGCCACTCGCTGCGCATGCTGAGGGTCGGCGACCGGCCCCTGCGGCTGCTGCGGGCCGTCCGCGGCCTCGAGCTGGTCGAACTGCCCGCGTCGGCGGAGTGCTGCGGGTTCGGCGGGACGTTCGCACTGAAGAACGCCGACGTGTCGGTCGCGATGGTCGCGGACAAGGTCCGGCACGTCCGCGACACCGGCGCCGAGGTGCTGTGTGCGGGCGACAACTCGTGCCTGATGCACATCGGCGGCGCACTGACCCGGCTGCGGTCCGGGGTACGGACGATGCACCTGGCGGAGATCCTCGCGGCGACCGAACCGGCCGCCGCCGATCACCTGTACGTCGCCGACGCGGAGCCGATCCGATGACTGCCACGTTCCTCGGGACCCCGTCGTTCCCGGAGGCCGCGAAGAAGGCCCTCGCCGACACCCAGCTCCGCGCGAACCTCGCCCGGGCCACGGCGACGATCCGCGGCAAGCGGGCCGCCGTCGTCGCCGAACGCCCGGACTGGGAGGAGCTCCGCCGGGCGGGCGAGGCGCTGAAGGACCAGGTGCTGCGCCACCTCGACACGTACCTCCTCGAGCTGGAGGACAAGGTGACCGCCGCCGGCGGCACCGTCCACTGGGCACGGGACGCCGAGGAGGCGAACCGCATCGTCGTCGACCTCGTGAAGGCCACCGGCGAGACCGAGGTGGTCAAGGTCAAGTCGATGGCCACCCAGGAGACCGACCTGAACGCGGCGCTCGAGGCCGCCGGGATCGCCGCGTGGGAGACCGACCTCGCGGAGCTGATCGTCCAGCTCGGACACGACCAGCCGTCGCACATCCTGGTGCCCGCGATCCACCGGAACCGGGCCGAGATCCGGGAGATCTTCCTCGCCGAGATGGGCAAGGTCGGCGCTCCGGCCCCGGTGGACCTGACCGCGGATCCGCCCGCGCTGGCGGAGGCGGCACGGCGGCACCTCCGGCAGAAGTTCCTGCGCGCCAAGGTCGGCATCTCCGGCGCGAACTTCGCGGTCGCCGAGACCGGCACGCTGGTCGTGGTGGAGTCCGAGGGCAACGGGCGGATGTGCCTCACGCTGCCCGAGACGCTGATCAGCGTGGTCGGCATCGAGAAGGTCGTGCCGACGTTCGCGGACCTCGAGGTGTTCCTCCAGCTGCTGCCCCGGTCGTCCACCGGCGAGCGGATGAACCCGTACACGTCGATGTGGACGGGCGTGACCGGCGGCGACGGGCCGCGGGAGTTCCACCTCGTCCTGGTGGACAACGGCCGCACGGACGCGCTCGCCGACACGATCGGGCGCCAGGCGCTCCGGTGCATCCGGTGCTCGGCCTGCCTCAACGTCTGTCCCGTGTACGAGCGGACGGGCGGCCACGCGTACGGGTCCGTCTACCCGGGACCGATCGGCGCGATCCTCACGCCGCAACTCCGGGGCACCGACACGGAGATCGACCGGTCGCTCCCGTACGCGTCCTCGCTGTGCGGGGCCTGCTTCGAGGCGTGCCCGGTGCGGATCGACATCCCCCAGGTGCTGGTCCACCTCCGGGCCCGCGTGGTGGACTCCGGGCGGGCGGGCGTCCCCACGGCCGAGCAGCTCGCCATGCGGTCGGCGGCGTGGACGTTCGGCGACCACCGGAGGCTCGAGGCAGCCCAGCGCGCGGCGTCGACGGGAGGGCGGCTGTTCCGGCGCGGCCGGATCGGCCGGCTGCCCTTCCCGCTGTCGAAGTGGACGGACGCCCGGGACGCGCCCGCGCCGCCGCGGGAGTCGTTCCGCGCCTGGTGGAAGCGGACGCGCGGATGAGCGCCCGCGAGGAGGTCCTGCGCCGGATCCGGACGGCACTCGCCGACGTGCCGCCCGGCGACCAGGTCCCCGTGCCGCGCGCGTACCTCCGGGAGCTGCCGTCCGGTGTGGACGTGCTGGACCTGTTCGCCGAGCGGGTGGCCGACTACCGCGCCACCGTGCGGCACGTGACGGCCGCGGAGCTGCCGGAGGCCGTGGCCGCCGCCCTGGGCAGCGGCCGGAGGATCGTCGTCCCGCCGGACGTCCCGGACGGGTGGCTGTCCGCAGTCGACGCCGAGGTGGTGCGCGACGACGGCACGCTCACGGCTCCCGACCTGGACACGATGGACGGTGTGCTGACCGGCGCCGCGGTCGGCATCGCGGAGACCGGCACGATCGTGCTCGACGGCGGTGCCGCTCAGGGCCGCCGGGCGCTGTCCCTCGTGCCGGACCTGCACGTCTGTGTCGTCCGGACGGACCAGGTCGTCGGCACGGTGCCCGAGGGTGTGGCGCTGGTCGACGCGGTCCGGACGCTCACCTGGATCAGTGGTCCGAGCGCGACCAGCGACATCGAGCTGCGCCGGGTCGAGGGCGTACACGGTCCCCGCACGCTGGTGGTCCTGCTGCTCGGCTGACCCCTCGACGGCCCCCGCGCAGAGCGCCACGCCCCCGCGCGCAGAGCGCTACGCCCCCGCGCGCAGGCGCATCAGCCAGCGGCCCACGGACGCGTCGGTCAGCGACGCGACCTGGTCGATCACCACGCGCAGCCGCGCGGCGTCGTCCGGTGCGGACAGCCACTGTGGACGGTGCAGGGTGTCGAGCGCCGCGGGGGCCTGCAGCGTCAGCAGGTGGACCAGCTCGGTGAGCAGCTCGCGCTGGCGCGCGTACACGGCCGCGGCGCCCTCGCGCTGCATGACGTACCGCAGGGCCAGTCCCTTGAGCAGCGCGCACTCCGCGCGGGCCCGGCGCGGCACGACGAGGTCGGCGCCGTACCGGGACAGCGGGCCGGGACCGTACTCGGCGCGGGTCGCGGTCACCGCGGCGGCGGTGAACCGCCCGGTGAGGACACTGGTGAGCCGCTTCAACGCGACGGCCGCGGCGTGCGAGCCGTCGTACCCGGCGGCGTCCGTGAAGATCGGCAGCCCGAGCAGGTCGTCGAGCACGCCGCGCAGGTCGGTGGCCGACTCGCCCGAGTACGCCCCCGCGACGGTGGCGCACAGCGCGTCCCGCTCGGACGTGTCCGCGAGCGCGGTGAGCTTGACGTACCCGCCGTGGATTCCGTCCTCCACGTCGTGCACGGAGTACGCCACGTCGTCCGCCCAGTCCATCACCTGGGCCTCGAGGCACTTCCGGCCCTCCGGCGCCCCGGACCGCATCCAGGTGAAGACGGGCATGTCGTCGGCGTACACGCCGAACTTCCGGGCGCCCTCGCGCCGCGGCCACGGGTACTTGCAGGACGCGTCGAGCACCGCGCGGGTGAGGTTGAGGCCCGCCGACGACCCGTCCGGCGCGAGGACCTTGGCCTCGAGCCGGGTCAGGACCCGGAGCGTCTGCGCGTTGCCCTCGAAGCCGCCGCAGGTCCCCGCGACCGCGTGGAGCGCATCCTCGCCGTTGTGCCCGAACGGCGGGTGGCCGAGGTCGTGCGTCAGCCCGGCCGCGTCCACGACATCGGGGTCGCAGCCGAGCGACGCCCCCATCTCGCGCGCGATCTGGGCGACCTCGAGCGAGTGGGTCAGGCGGGTGCGGGGGAAGTCGTCCTCCCCCGCGACCACGACCTGCGTCTTCGCCGCCAGCCTCCGGAACGCGGCCGAGTGCAGCACCCGCGCCCGGTCACGCTGGTACGGGGTGCGGGTGCTGCCGGTGTCCTTCGGGGGCTCCGGGACGTGGCGCGCGGCAGCCGGACCGGGGTCCGGAAAGGCAGCACGAGTCATTCAGCGAGTATCGCTCCCCTGGCCGAGCTTCTCGGCCGCCGCCGCGCGACCCGCCTCGAGCCGGGCCACGGGGACCCGGAACGGCGAGCAGGACACGTAGTCGAGGCCGACCTCGTGGAAGAAGTGCACCGAGTCCGGGTCACCGCCGTGCTCGCCGCAGACACCGAGCTTGAGGCCCGGACGGGTCCGGCGGCCCTCCTCGGCGGCGATGCGCACCAGCCGGCCGACGCCGTCGCGGTCGATCGACTCGAACGGCGAGACCCCGAAGATGCCCTTGTCGAGGTACGCGGAGAAGAACGCCGCCTCGACGTCGTCCCGCGAGAAGCCCCAGGTGGTCTGGGTGAGGTCGTTGGTGCCGAACGAGAAGAACTCCGCCGACTCCGCGATCTGCCCCGCGGTGACCGCCGCGCGCGGGAGCTCGATCATCGTGCCGATCAGCGCGTGGAGGTCCACGCCGGTCTCCTCGGCGACCTCCGCGAGCACCTGCTGGGCCTCGTCGCGGACCAGCTCGAGCTCCTGCACGCTGCCGACGAGCGGGATCATGATCTCGACCCTCGGGTCCGCCCCCGCCTGCCTGCGGGCGGCCGCGGCCTCGGCGATCGCACGCACCTGCATGATGAAGAGGCCGGGGATCACGACGCCGAGCCGGACACCCCGGAGACCCAGCATCGGGTTCTGCTCGTGCAGGCGGTGGACGGCCTGGAGGACGCGCAGATCGTTCTCGTGCTTCTCGCCCCGTGCCTCGGCGAGCGCCACCCGTACCGACAGCTCGGTGATGTCGGGCAGGAACTCGTGCAGCGGCGGGTCGAGCAGCCGGACCGTGACGGGCAGCCCGTCCATGGCCTCGAAGATCTCCTCGAAGTCCCCGCGCTGGAGCGGCCGGAGGGCCTCGAGCGCGGCGTCCCGCTCCTCCTCGGTGTCCGCGAGGATCAGGCGCTCGACGTGCTGGCGCCGATCGCCGAGGAACATGTGCTCGGTCCGGCACAGGCCGATGCCCTCGGCGCCGAACCGGCGCGCGCGCAGCGAGTCGTCGGCGTTGTCGGCGTTGGCGCGGACGTGCATGCGGCGCAGGCCGTCGGCGTGCTCCATGATCCGGTGCACGGCCTTCACGAGCTCGTCGGCGTCCTCGGCCTCCGGGTCGAGGGTGCCCTCGAAGTACTCCACGACCGGCGAGTCCACGACCGGCATCTCACCGAGGAACACCGCGCCGCTGGTGCCGTCGATCGAGATGACGTCACCCTCCTCGACGGTGACCCCGCCGGGCGCGGTGAAGCAGCGGCGCTTGGTGTCGACGTCGAGCTCCTCGGCGCCGCAGACGCACGTCTTGCCCATGCCGCGGGCGACGACCGCCGCGTGGCTCGTCTTGCCGCCGCGGCTGGTGAGGATGCCCTCGGCGGCGATCATGCCCTCGAGGTCGTCCGGGTTGGTCTCCCGGCGGACGAGGATGACCTTCTCGCCGGACCGCGACCACTTGACCGCGGTGTACGAGTCGAACACGGCCTTGCCCACCGCGGCGCCCGGGGAGGCGTTCATGCCGCGGGAGAGCTTCTTCGCGTCACCGACGTCACCGAAGCGCGGGAACATCAGCTGCGCGAGCTGCGCGCCGGTGACCCGGCGTACCGCCTCGTCCATGTCGATGAGGCCCTGGTCGACCAGCTGGGTGGCGATCCGGAACGCGGCGCCCGCGGTGCGCTTGCCGACGCGGGTCTGGAGCATCCACAGCTTGTTGCGCTCGATCGTGAACTCGATGTCGCAGAGGTCGCGGTAGTGGCCCTCGAGCGTGGCCATGATGTCCATGAGCTGGTCGTACGCCGGCTTGTCGATCTGCTCCAGGTCGGCGAGCGGGACGGTGTTGCGGATGCCGGCGACGACGTCCTCCCCCTGGGCGTTCTGGAGGTAGTCGCCGTACACGCCCTGGTGGCCGCTCGCGGGGTCACGGGTGAACGCGACACCGGTGCCCGAGTCCATGCCGAGGTTGCCGAAGACCATCGAGCACACGTTGACCGCCGTGCCGAGGTCGGTGGGGATGCGCTCCTGGCGGCGGTACAGGATGGCGCGAGGGGCGTTCCAGGACTCGAAGACGGCCGCGATCGCGAGGTCGAGCTGCTCGCGGGGCTCCTGCGGGAACTCGCGGCCCGAGTGCTCGGCGATGATCCCCTTGAAGGTGCCGACCAGGCCGCGGAGGTCGTCGGCGTCCAGGTCGAGGTCGTTGCGGGTGCCCTTCGCCTCCTTGACGGCGTGGAGCGCGTCCTCGAAGTGCTCGCCCTCGATGTCCAGCACGGTCTTGCCGAACATCTGGAGCAGGCGCCGGTAGCTGTCCCACGCGAACCGGTCACTGCCGGACTGCCGCGCCAGGCCCTCGACGGAGCGGTCGTTGAGGCCGACGTTGAGGACGGTCTCCATCATGCCGGGCATGGAGAACTTGGCGCCGGACCGCACGCTGACGAGCAGCGGGTCGTCGGCGTCACCGAGGCGCTTGCCCATCGCCTCCTCGAGGCTCTCCAGGTGGGCGGTCACCTGGTCGTGGAGGCCGTCCGGCTCGGCGCCGGACCCGAGGTACGCGCGGCACGCCTCGGTGGTGATCGTGAAACCGGGAGGCACGGGCAGGCCCAGGTTCGTCATCTCGGCCAGGTTCGCGCCCTTGCCTCCGAGGAGGTCCTTCTGGTCCCTGTTGCCTTCGGCGAAGTCGTAGACATACGTGGTCACGGCTGCTCGCTCCTCACGACCAAGTGGGCACCGGATCCGGCGTCGTGCAGGCGCCAGTCTGCTCGGCGCCACGGGTTGGACGGAAGGCTAGGGGCGCCGGGAAGATCCCGTGCCCCGTTGTGAGCATGGCCACGCCCCTTGATCGTTCTGTAGCGATCAAGCGACCCGGTCACCCACCGGAGTCCGCGAGCTCCGCCCCGTCCGGGACCGCCCCGCTCTCGGGGTCGTCCAGCCAGCCGTCGGGCAGTGCGGGACGGCGCGGGCCGGACGTGCGGCCGCGCGGCTGCCCCAGGGTCGCCGCCGGGTACGGCTGCTCGAGGTCGAGCGCGCCGAGCCGGTCGGCGAGCTCGCCGAGCGTCGACACCTGCGCGAGCGCGCTCCGCGCGTCCGAGCCGATCGCGAAGCCCTTGAGGTACCACGCGACATGCTTGCGGAAGTCCACCACGCCGTGGTCGCCGAGGTGCCCGGCGAGCAGCTCGGCGTGCCGGTACATCGTCCGCGCGACCTCCCGCAGCGTCGGCAGCGCGGGCTGGGGTCGCCCCTCGAACGCCGCGGCGAGGTCCCCGAACAGCCACGGCCGCCCGAGGCACCCACGGCCGACCACGACACCGTCGCAGCCCGTCTCGGCCATCATCCGGAGGGCGTCGCCGACCTCCCAAATGTCGCCGTTGCCGAGGACCGGGATGTCGACGGCGGCCTTCAGCTCGCCGATCGCGGACCAGTCGGCCGTCCCGGAGTACATGTCCGCGGCGGTACGCCCGTGCAGCGCCACCCACGCCACGCCCGCGTCCTGCGCGATCCGTCCCGCGTCGAGGAACGTGAGGTGCTCGGGGTCGATGCCCTTGCGCATCTTGACGGTGACCGGCACCCTCCCCGCCTTCTCCACCGCGCGCGTCACGATGCGCTCGAACAGCTTGCGGCGGAACGGCAGCGCCGACCCGCCGCCCTTGCGGGTGACCTTGGGGACGGGGCAGCCGAAGTTCAGGTCGATGTGGTCGGCCAGGTCCTCGTCGACCACCATCTCGACGGCCCGGCCCACCACGTCCGGGTCGACGCCGTACAGCTGGAGCGAGCGCGGCGATTCCTCGGCGTCGAAGCGGACCATCGCCATCGTCTTGGCGTTCCGCTCGACCAGTGCGCGGGTCGTGATCATCTCGCACACGTACAGGCCCGCGCCGTGCTCGCGGCACAGCCGGCGGAACGGGGCGTTCGTGATCCCCGCCATCGGGGCGAGCACCACCGGCGGCCACACGGTCGCCGGCCCGAGGGTGAGGGCGGCCGTGGGGGCGGGAACGGTGGTGGTCACCCCTCCAGGATACTTACGCGAGGAGCCAGCCCCGCTCCTCCGCCAGCCGGACGGCCTCCGCCCGGGTCCGCGCACCGGTCTTCCCGATCGCGGCCGACAGGTGGTTCCGGACGGTCCCCTCGGACAGCCGCAGGTCCGCGGCGAGGTCCGCGACCGTCCCGCCGTCGCGCGCCGCGCGCAGCACCTCGGTCTCGCGGGGCGTCAGCGGGCTCTCCCCCGCGGCCAGCGTCTCGGCCGCGAGCGACGGGTCGACCACGCGCAGCCCGGCGTGCACCCGGCGCACCGCGTCGGCGAGCTGCCGGGCCGGCGTGTCCTTGACGACGAACCCGCTCGCCCCGGCCTCCATCGCCCGGCGGAGGTACCCCGGGCGGCCGAACGTCGTGACGACCAGCACACGGCAGCCCGGCAGGGCCGCCCGCAGCGCGGCGGTCGCGGTCAGCCCGTCCATCCCGGGCATCTCCACGTCGAGCAGCGCGACGTCGGGCCGTGCCCGGCGCGCGGCCTCGACCACCTCGTCGCCGCGGCCGGCCTCGGCGACGACCTCGAGGTCGGGCTCGAGGTCGAGCAGGGCGGCGAGCGCGCCGCGGACCAGCTGCTGGTCGTCGGCCAGGAGGATCCGGATCACGGCACCTGCACCCGGAGCAGGAAGCCACCCTCCGGCGCGCGCCCGACGACGAGCCGGCCACCGAGCGCGGCGGCCCGTTCGGCGAGACCCGCGAGGCCGTGGCCGTGTGCCGGCGCGCCGACCCCCACGCCGTCGGTGTGCCCGCCGCCGTCGTCGGCGACCTCCACGGCTCCGGCCGTGAGCGACACCCGGCAGCGCGCGGCGCCGCTGTGGCGGACGACGTTCGTGACGCCCTCGCGGACCGCCCACCCGAACAGCTCCCGCCGCTCGGCCGGGACGTCGTCCACCGCGGCCGGCAGCACCGCGTCGATGCCCGCGGCCTCCAGCGCCGCCCGCGCGGAGGCGATCTCGCTCGGCAGGGTCACGTCCCGGTACCCCGCGACCGCGGCGCGGACGTCGGCGAGCGCGCTGCGGCCGATCCGCTCGACGTCCGCCACCTCGGCCGCCGCCCTCGCCGGGTCCACCGTGAGCAGCCGCCCGGCGAGCTCGGCCTTCACCGTGATCACGGTGAGCGAGTGGCCCAGGAGGTCGTGGAGGTCCCGGCTGAACCGCAGGCGCTCCTCGGCGACCGCGAGCCGGGCCGCCTCGGCGTTCATCCTCCGCAGCTCGGTGTTCGACTCGATGATGCGGACGATGCCCCAGACGGCGAGAGCCGACACGACCACCTGGAACGCCACGGAGTCCTGGCCGGACCAGCCCGGCACGGTGCGGGAGGTGATCTCGGTGACGGCGGCGAGCACGAGCACGAGCGCCACGGCCTCCCGGGCGGGGAGCGTGAACATCGCGACGACCGCGACGTACACGCAGCACGCGAGCGCGCTCTCCCCGGAGGCCGGGACGGCGAGCACCGCGAGGACGCACATGGCCGCGACGAACCACCGGCGGATGCCGACCGGCAGGTTCGGCGCGTCGCTGTGCCGCACGTGCCGCTGGAGGACGAACAGTGCCACGTACGCCGCCGCGAACGCGGCCACCACGGCGAGGCCGAACAGCCGCAGGCCCGGCGAGTGCTGGCGCCACGCGGCGGACGCCGGGTAGCCGAGGTACACGAGCCAGATGCTCGCGAACACGGCGCCGATCCACGGCCGGCGCCCGCCGCGCCACGGCCAGCCGGTCATGTCCCGCGTGGTCACGGTCCCCACCGTACGGGCCGGGGTGACCGTCACGACCGTGCGGTGTCCCGCCGGTACGCCCGCGCCGCGGCGAACGCCGCCACCACGGCCCAGGCCGCCAGCGTGTACACGGCGCGGGTGCCGAGGTGGCCGTCGAGGAGCGGTGTCCGCGCCACCTCACCGAGCCAGTACGAGGGCGTCACCTTCGCGACCGTCGCGAGGACGCGCGGCATGATCTCGACCGGGAACCACAGCCCGCCGAACATCGACAGGCCCAGGAACACCGCACTGGACACGACCTGTACCGAGTCCGGCCGCGCGAGGTAGCCCACCACGACGCCGAGCAGGGCGAACGGGATCACGCCGAGCCACAGTGACAGTCCGCTCTGGAGCCACTGGGACAGCGACAGGTCGACCCCCTCCACGGTGGCCCCGAGCACGTACACCACCACGACCACCGGGAGGGCCACCACCATCGCCACGGCCAGCTTGCTCACGACGTACCAGAGTGGACGGAGCGGGGTGAGCCGCAGCAGCCGGTTCCAGCCGGTGGCACGCTCGGCGGCGATGCGGGCGCCGGTGTTCAACGCGGCCGTCATCGCGCCGAACGCCGCCATGCTCGCCATCAGGTACCCGAGCGCGCTCGGGCCGTCGCTCCCCCGGCCGTACACGTTCGCCAGCAGCAGGAACATCACGACCGGGATGCCGACGCCCATCAGCAGGAAGCGCGGGGCCCGGACGATCCGGCGGATCTCCAGCACCGTGAAGCGGGGGTTCATCGGTTCTCCTCCGTGGTGAGGGCCATGAAGGCCTCCTCGAGCCCCAGGCTCGTGACCTCGATGTCGCGGGCGCCCGGGTGGGCGGCCAGCAGCGCGCGCAGGGCGGCGTCGGAGTCGGTACAGCGGAGGATCGCCTGCTCGCCGCGGATCTCGCTCTCCGCGACGCCGGGGAGGGCGGCGAGCGCGTGGTGGGCGGCGCCGGGCACGGTGGCCCGCAGGACCCGGCCGGAGACCGTGGCCTTGATCTGGCTGCCGGTGCCGTCCGCCACGACCCTGCCGCCGCGCAGCAGGACGATCCGGTCGGCGAAGTCGTCGGCCTCCTCGAGGTGGTGCGTCGCGAACACCACCGTGCGGTCGGCCGCCGCGAGCTCCCGCATCGAGGCCCAGAAGGCACGGCGGGACTGCACGTCCATCGCGGCCGTCGGCTCGTCCAGCACGAGCAGGGCCGGGTCGGCGACAATCGCGAGCGCGAACCGCACCCGCTGCTGCTGGCCACCGGACAGCGCGCCGGTGCGGCGCTTCGCCAGGTCGGCCACCCCGGCGCGGGCCAGGGCCTCGTCGGTGGACAGCGGCGCCCGGTGCAGCGAGGCGTACAGGTCGACCAGCTCGGCGACCGTGACGTCGTCGGGCAGCTGGTTGTTCTGGAGCATCGCGCCGACCTCGCCGCCGTCGACCGCCTCCCGCGGCGTCCGGCCGAAGAGCCGGACCTCACCCGCGTCCGGCCGGGTCAGACCGAGCAGCATGTCGACCGTCGTGGACTTGCCGGCGCCGTTCGGGCCGAGCAGCGCGACGACCTCACCCGGCTCCAGCCGGAGATCGAGCGCGTCGACGGCCACCACCGGGCCGTACCTCTTGGTGAGGCCGCGGAGGTCCACCGCGGGCGTGGTCAGCGTGGAGTTCGTCATGCCCCCAGCGTGCCGGGCCGGGCCGCCCGGGCCCCGGCACGGCCGTCAGACCCGGGCCATGACGGATGTCATCGGTCGGGACGACGGAGCGGCTGCGGTCAGGCACCGCCGAGGCGGCGGACGAGGTCCCGGACCGGGAAGCCCTGCCGTTCCAGGACGGCGGCCACGTCCACGGTCCCCCGGTCGAGCTGCGCGCCGATCTCCGCGAACGTGCCGGACTCCGCCAGCACCGCCCGGACGGCCTCGGAGGCGGCCCGCGATGCCGCGGCGTGCGCCTCCCGGAACGCCTCCGCCAGCTCGGCGGCCCGGTGGCGCATCGCGCGCGGGTCCACCACGACCTCGTCCACGACGCCGCCCGGGCGGCAGGTCACCCGCACGAGCCCGTCGAGGGCCTCACCCGACCCCGTGACGATCCCTGTCCGGGTCCGCAGGTCGTCCAGGTCGGCGCGGGCGCGGTCGAGCAACCGTTCGAGGCGCGGATCCATCCCGGGCCTCCTCTCACTCGGCGGGCATGTGCTCGGAGTAGAACGCCCGGTGGTCGAACGCCGCGGTCACGTCGACCAGCTCCGGCGGTCGCGGGGTCGCGACGGCACGGATGCGGTCGGGTCCGCCGAGCGCCGACAGCAGGTCCAGCCGGTGCGCGAGGGCGGCCTCGACCGCGTCCGTGGTCCGGGCCCGGCTGTGGACGAACTCCGCCACCGACATCACCAGCACCGCGACCAGCTCGAGCCCCGCCTCGATCGCCGCGGGGACCAGCTCCTCGGCGCCGGGGGTGAGCGCGAGGACGGTCACGGTGGCGAGGGTCGTCAGCGTGGCCAGGACGATCGCCGCCCCGGCCTGGTCCGAGGCGTCGCGGATCTCCCGGGCCGCCTGCTCCAGCTCGGCGCCGACCTGCTCGAGGGCGTCGGCGACCTCGGCCATCGTGCCCCGCTGGGCGCCGAGGGCGGCGACGAGACCCGACACGTACTCGGCCGTGGCGTCCGCCGCCGCGCCGCGCCAGCTGCCGAACGCCCTCTGCGCGGCGTCGTCCAGCTGGGCGGTGTGGTCGTCGAACCTGTGCACGACCCGGCGCCACTCCGCCGCCAGCTCGACCAGCTCCCCGGGCCGCGCACCGGTCACCGGCGCGGCGACCTCCGCCGGGGCCGGGGAGATGCCGAGCACGCGGGCGGCCACGTCGGCCGCCTCCTCCGGGCGGGCGGAGGCGAGCAGCTGCAGCGCGGTGAGCGTCATGGCGTCAGCTCGTTCTTGCTCTCGGCGTCGGCGTACGTGTCCGCGATGACCCGCAGCCCGACACCCACCTCGTGGACGCGGTCCCCGGCGGTACGGGTGTTCTGCTCGAGGAACGCACGCAGGTGCTCGTACCGCGCCGCCAGCGCGGCGGACCCGGGCAGGTCACCGAACGCGCCGGCGCAGGCGGTGAGCCCGGCCACGATCCGCAGGCAGGTGTCGAGGTCGGTGCCCACCGCGAGCAGGTGGACCTCCGCGACGCGGCGCAGCCGCGCGATGTCGTCGAGCCAGAGGTCGGCCGTCACGGCGCGCCTCCCGGGGTGGGGAGATCGGACGACGACCAACCTAGCGCCACGGGCGCTCGGCCGGACGGCTGTCCACAGGGGCCGCCGGGCCGGTGGATCAGGCCCCGATCAGCCGCGCCCCGAGGTACGACTCGACCTGGTCGAGCGCCACGCGGTCCTGCGTCATCGTGTCGCGCTCACGGATCGTCACGGCCTGGTCCTCGAGCGTGTCGAAGTCGACCGTGATGCAGTACGGCGTGCCGACCTCGTCCTGCCGCCGGTACCGCCGGCCGATCGCGCCGGCGTCGTCGAACTCCACGTTCCAGTTCCGGCGCAGCTGCGCGGCGAGGTCACGGGCCTTCGGCGACAGGTCGGCGTTGCGCGACAGCGGCAGCACGGCGGCCTTCACCGGCGCGAGCCGCGGGTCCAGCCGCAGCACGGTGCGCTTGTCGACCCCGCCCTTGGCGTTGGGCGCCTCGTCCTCGGTGTACGCGTCGAGGAGGAACGCCATCATCGACCGCGCGACACCGGCCGCGGGCTCGATGACGTACGGCGTGAACCGCTCCCCCGAATCCCCGTCGAGCACGGTGAGGTTGGCGCCGGAGTGCTTCGAGTGGGTGTTCAGGTCGAAGTCGGTCCGGTTGGCGATGCCCTCGAGCTCGCCCCACTCCGACCCGGCGAAGCGGAAGCGGTACTCGACGTCGACGGTGCGCTTCGAGTAGTGCGACAGCTTGTCCTGCGGGTGCTCGTACAGACGCAGGTTGTCGGCGGAGATGCCGAGGCCGGTGTACCAGTTCATCCGCTCGGTGATCCAGTACTCGTGCCACTCCTCGTCGGTGCCCGGCTCGACGAAGAACTCCATCTCCATCTGCTCGAACTCCCGCGTGCGGAAGATGAAGTTGCCGGGCGTGATCTCGTTCCGGAAGCTCTTGCCGATCTGGCCGATGCCGAACGGCAGCTTCTTGCGGGCCGAGCCCATCACGTTGGCGAAGTTGACGAAGATGCCCTGGGCGGTCTCCGGCCGGAGGTAGTGGAGGCCGGACTCGTCCTCGACCGGGCCGAGGAACGTCTTCAGCAGCCCGTTGAACATGCGGGCCTCGGTGAAGGCGCCCTTGGTGCCGCAGTTCGGGCAGTTCACGTCGGCGAGGCCGTGCGGGGGCGGGGTGCCCTTCTTCTCCTCGTACGACTCGATCAGGTGGTCGGCCCGGAAGCGCTTGTGGCACGACTGGCACTCGGTGAGCGGGTCGACGAACGCCTCGATGTGGCCGGAGGCAGTCCACACGTCCCGGGGCAGGATCACCGAGGAGTCGAGCCCGACGACGTCGTCACGGCCGGTGACCATCGACTTCCACCACTGGCGCTTGACGTTCTCCTTGAGCTCGACGCCCAGGGGTCCGTAATCCCACGCGGAGCGGGTGCCGCCGTAGATCTCACCGCTCGGGTACACGAAGCCCCTCCGCTTGGAGAGGCTGACGACGGTGTCGATGAGATCGGCCACGAGTGGTGCTCCATCCGGCTGGCGGTCGGCGGCGATTGGGTGCACCCAGCCTACCGACGCCCCCGCGCCGGGGCGTCACCGACGGTCACGCGAAGCCCGCGGTGTCGCACACCGTCCACACGCCGCCCTCGCGGAGCAGCACGATCCGGCCGTCCATCGGGCCGGGTCCGCCGTCCAGGGTGACCGTGACGTCGACCTCGGCGCGGGTGCGGGCACGGTCCGCGACGCCCCGGACCCGGTACGCCCGGACGCGCTCGCCGTGGGCGAAGGTCGACCGGAAGTCCGCGGGCGACGTCTGCATCCGGAGCCGGTCGCAGAGGCCGTCGTACGCCCTGTCGTAGTCCCCGGCGCGCAGGTGCCCCAGCCACGCGCGGGCGGCGTCCGCCGGGCCGGTGACGGCGCGGTAGGCGACGTACCCGGCCACGCCCGCGCCGACGAGCAGCAGCACGACGGCGACGAGCACCCACCGCGGCACCCCACGGCGGCCGGCGCGGTCCGCGTGCTGCGGCATGTGCGGTGTGGGGGCCGCCACCTCCCCACCGTAGCGGCCCGGTCGAGCGCGGTCAGGTCTGCGGACGGTCCCGCGGCGGCTCGCCCACGCGCACGGTGCCGGCGTCCGCCGCGAGTGCGCTCGGCCGTACCGACACAACCGTGCCCTCCGCGGCGAGCAGCACCTCGTACGCCGAGGGCTCCTCGATCGACTCGGCGAGCAGCGGGGCGGCGTGGACCTTCACGTCGAAGGCCGACAGCGCCCGCCGGAAGGACCCGACCGAGTCCCACTCGGTCACGATCGTCCACAGTGCGGGGTCGTCGGCCGCGCGGCCGACGTGCCCGCGGACGAAGCCGGGCCGCGCGGCGAACGCCGCGAGCGCCGGCTCGGCACGCGCGCGGAACGCGTCGCCGTCGGCGGGGCGGAACCGGCTCAGCACGATCATCTGCGACGCTCCACGAAAGACGGGGTGAGGAGGACAGTGTGACCGACCGTGTGAGGCGGACCGCGGTGTACGCGGCGTTCCTCGGCCACCTGCCCCCCTGGGTGCCGCTCGTGGGGGTCGCCGCCCTGACGGCCGGCGGCCTGTTCCTCCACGGGATCGCGGGCGCGGTCCTGCTGCTCGCGGTGGCCGCGGTGGCGGGCTGGCTGGCGCTGCTGCGGTGGGACACGCTCACGGCCGGTGCACGGGCCGTGCGGCTGCTGGTGCTCGCGGTGCTCCTCGCGCTGGTGGTCCGCGACCTGGTGTGACGTGTCGTCGGGCACACGTGCACGCATGCGCCTTTGACAATGCGCGGTCGCCGAGATGACATTGATGTTCATGTACAGCCGTATCGCGCTCGCCGTCGCCGCCGCCGCCACTCTCGCGTTCACTGCCGCCTGCGGCGGGCCGGGCACCGCCGGGGCGAGCGGCGGGCGCGTCGACGTCGTCGCCGCGTTCTACCCGCTCCAGTACGTGGCCGAGCAGGTCGGCGGCGACCGCGTCCACGTCACGAACCTCGTGCCGCCGGGCGCGGAGCCCCACGACCTCGAGCTCTCGCCCCGGCAGGTGGCGAGCCTCGGCGACGCGGGCCTGGTGGTGTACCTCTCCGGCTTCCAGCCGGCCGTGGACGCGGCGGTGGGCAGCGAGGCGCGTGGGCACGCGCTCGACGCCGCGGCGACCGGGACGCAGCTCGCCGGGGAGGGCGGCAAGGACCCGCACATCTGGCTCGACCCGACCCGCCTCGCCGCGGTGGCCGACGCCGTCGCCACCCGGCTCGGGAAGGTGGACCCCGCGCACGCGGCCCGGTTCACCGCGAACGCGGCGGCCCTGCGGGGCAAGCTCACCGCGCTCGACGGCGAGTTCCGGACCGGTCTCACCCGCTGCGCCAGCCGGGACATCGTGACGAGCCATGCGGCGTTCGGATACCTCGCCGCCCGGTACGGCCTGCACCAGATCGGCATCACCGGGCTCACACCGGACCAGGAGCCGACGGCGGCCCGCCTCGCCGAGGTGGCCCGGCTCGCGCGGGACCGGCACGTGCGGGTCGTCTTCTTCGAGACGCTGGTCAGCCCCAAGATCGCCGAGACGCTCGCGCGGGAGGTCGGCGCGCGCGCCGAGGTGCTCGACCCCATCGAGGGACTCGAGCCCGGGAGCAGCGGCGACTACCTTTCGGTGATGCGCGCCGACCTCGCGACGCTCCGGTCCGCCCTGGGGTGCTCGTGAACACCGAACCGATCGTCGAGGTCCGCGACGCGGTCGTCGCGTACGACGGACGGCCCGCGCTGCGCGGCGTCGACCTGACCGTGTACCGCGGCGAGGTGGTGGCCGTCCTCGGCGCGAACGGGTCCGGCAAGTCCACGCTCGTCCGTACCGCGCTGGGCCTCACCCCGCTCGCCCGCGGGTCGGTCCGGCTGTTCGGGACGCCGCTCGACGCCTTCCGCGAGCGGTGGCGCGTCGGGTACGTCCCGCAGCGGCTCGGCGCCGGAAGCGGTGTCCCGGCGACCGTGCTCGAGGTCGTGCGGTCCGGGGTGCTCGCGCGGCGGGGGTTCGCACGCCTGCCGCGCCGGGGCGAGACGCTGGCGATCGCCGACGCGCTCGCCGCCGTCGGCCTCGCGGACCGCGGCCACGAGCAGGTCGGCACGCTCTCGGGCGGGCAGCAGCAGCGGGTGCTCATCGCCCGGGCGCTCGCCGGGGCGCCGGAACTGCTCGTGCTCGACGAGCCGACCGCGGGCGTCGACGTGGCGACCCAGGACGTGTTCGCCGCGACGATCGAGCTGCTGCTCGAGCGCGGCGTCACGATCCTGCTGGTGGCCCACGAGCTCGGCCCGATGGAGCCGCTCGTCCAGCGGGCCGTGGTGCTGTCCGGGGGCCGGGTCGTGCACGACGGCCCGTGCCCGAGGCCCGCCGGCCACCACGCCGATCCCGACCACGACCACGTCCACCCCCACGCTCCCGAGGAGCGCGGCGCCACCTGGATCCCGACGGCATGAGCCTCCTGCACTACGACTTCATGGTCCGCGCCCTGCTGGGCGCGCTGCTCGTCGGCCTGACGGCGCCCTCCGTCGGCGTGTACCTGGTCCAGCGGCGGCTCGCCCTGCTCGGCGACGGGATCGGGCACATCGCGCTCACCGGCGTGGCGCTGGGCTTCCTGCTGAGCTGGGCGCCGGTGCTCACCGCGGTGCTCGTCTCGGCCGCCGGTGCCGTGGTCATCGAGCTGATCCGGGCTCGCGGCCGGACGTCCGGGGACGTCGCGCTGGCCGTGATGTTCTACGGCGGCATCGCCGGCGGCGTCGTGCTGATCGGGTTGTCCGCCGGGTCGACGAACGTCAACCTCCTCGCGTACCTGTTCGGGTCGCTGCTCACCACGACCTGGACCGATCTCGTGGTGATCGCGGTGCTCGGCACCGCGGTGCTCGCGGTGACGCTGCTGCTGCGGCCGTGGCTGTTCGCGGTCTGCCACGACGAGGAGTACGCGACCGTCGCCGGCGTCCCGGTCCGGCTGCTCAACCTCGTGCTCGCGGTCACCGCGGCCGTGACCGTCACGGTGGCGATGCGGGTCGTCGGCCTGCTGCTCGTCAGCGCGCTGATGGTCGTCCCGGTGGCCACCGCGCAGCAGGTGGCGCGCGGCTTCCTCACCACGATGCTGGGGGGCATCGGGCTCGGCGTGGTCGTCGCGCTGACCGGGGCCGTGGGGTCGTACTACCTCGACGTCCCGTCCGGGGCCTCGATCGTGGTGCTCGCGATCGCGGTGTTCCTCGTCGTCACGGCCGGGACCGCGGTGCTGCGCCGGAGCCGCGGGGCCGCGGCGGCCCGGGAGACGTCGGTCCCGACGTTCGGGTTCGACGACGAGAACGTGGTACTCGACGGCAGACCGGCCGATGTCTGAGCCCGTGTCCGCCACGCCCTCGCCGCGCGACACGTACGCGGCCGCGGGCGAGCTGCTGCGCGCGCTGGCGGCGCCGCTGCGCCTCGCGGTCGTCGCCGAGCTCCGCCACGGCCCGCGGTGCGTGCACGAGCTCGTCGACGCCCTGGGTGTCCCGCAGCCCCTCGTCTCGCAGCACCTCCGGGTCCTGCGGGCGGCGCGCCTCGTCCACGCGGAGCGGCGGGGGCGGGAGATCGCGTACTCGCTGTCCGACGACCACGTGGCGCACATCGTCGCCGACGCCGTCTCGCACGCGGCGGAGGGCCGGTGAGCACCGCCGGACGGGCCGTGCCGGGCCGGGCCACGCGGCAGCGGATCGCGGTCGCCGCGCTGCTGCGGGAGGTGGCGGAGTTCCGGAGCGCGCAGGAGCTGCACCGGCTGCTCGGCGAGCGCGGCGAGCGGGTCGGGCTGACCACCGTGTACCGCACGCTGCAGTCGCTCGCCGACGCGGGCGAGATCGACGTCATGCGGATCGCGACGGGCGAGCACCTGTACCGCCGGTGCAACCAGGTGCACCGGCACCACCATCACCTGGTGTGCCGGGACTGCGGGCGCACCGTGGAGATCGACGGCCCCCCGGTCGAGCGCTGGATCGACGGCGCGGCGGCCGAGCACGGGTACACCGACGTGAGCCACACGTTCGACCTCGTCGGGCGCTGCCCGGAGTGCAGCGGCTGAGCTACTGCTCGTAGGTGTCCCGCGGCGCCGGGACCGCCCGCACCGACTCCGCGTCGAGGTACGGGATCGTCTCGTCGTTCGCGGTGTCGCGGTCCGTCCGCGCGTCGTACCGGCCGGTGACCTCGATCCACGTGTCCGCGGGGAGGCCGCCGGGCACCGCGCCGGACAGCCCGACCTTCACCGGCCGCGCGTCCGCGGCGCAGCAGGTCAGGATCATCCGGGTCAGGTACACGCCGCCACCGGGCCGGGGCGAGACGAACCCGGTGACCCGCACCCGGCGGCCCTCGAGCGACGCGCCGCGGTCCCACACCGCCCGGCTGGCGTAGTCCAGGACCGGCAGCGTGACGGGGTCGCCGGCGGGCAGCGGTGCGTACCCGGAGTGGCGCGCGACCGTCGTCCCGCCGCGGCCGGCCGCGTACGCGCCGAGTGCCGGCGGCCCGACGAGGAACACCGCGAACACGGGCAGCAGGAGCAGCCACGCCACCCGCGGTCCGGCGTGGGAGTGGGGCTCGTCCGCCGGTGACGCGAACACCTCGCGGTACAGCGTCACGGCCGCGATCACCACGAGCAGAGCCCCGCTGGCGAGCAGCAGCGGGCGGGCGCCCTCCTTGACGTACCGGAGGTACACGTCGGTCGCGCTGATCCGCAGGAGCGCGCCGCCGAGCAGGAACAGCACCACACCCTGCGCCTCCCGGTTCACAGCAGCACCGCCCCCACTCCCGCGCCGACCACGACCGCGACGACGAAGGTGGCCGGGCCGAACCGCACCGCGAACGAGCGCCCGAACGTCCCGGCCTGCATGGCGAACAGCTTCACGTCGATCATCGGTCCCACCACGAGGAACACCACCCGCGACGTCAGCGAGAACTGCGTGAGCGACGCCGCCACGAACGCGTCCGCCTCCGAGCAGATCGACAGGATCACGGCGAGCACCGCGAGGGCGAGCACGGACAGCCACGGGGTGCCCGCGACGGCGGAGAGCCACTCGTGGGGCACGGTCACGTTCAGCGTCGCCGCGGTGAGCCCGCCGACGACGAGGAAGCCGCCCGCGTGCACGAAGTCGTGCCGCGCCGACGAGGCGAACGCGGCCCACCGCGACATCCCGGACAGGTCGGGCCGCGGCGGGAGGCGGATCCAGTCCGCACGGCCCAGCCTCAGCCAGAGCCACCCCATCAGCACCGCGACGAGTACGGACGCGACGAACCGCGCGACCACCATCCGGGGCTGCCCCGGGAACGCCACGGCCGTGGACACCAGCACCACGGGGTTGATCGCGGGGGCGGACAGCAGGAACGCGAGCGCCGCCGCGGGCGTGACGCCCTGCCGCACCAGTCCCCCGGCGATCGGCACCGACCCGCACTCGCAGCCCGGCAGGGCCACCCCCGCGACTCCCGCGACCGGCACGGCGAGCACGGGGTTGCGCGGCAGCACCCGGGCGAAGAACGACGGCGGCACGAACACCGCGATCGCCGCGCTGATCACGACACCGAGCGCGAGGAACGGCGTGGCCTGCACGACGATCGAGACGAACACGGTGGCCCACATCTGGGTCGCCGGACTGTCGAACAGCGCGACGAGCGGGCCGCGCAGCACGACCACGGCCACGCACAGCGCGGTCAGGACGTACAGCGACCACGGCCGCCGCTCTCCCGCGGGCGCCGGCGCGGGCCGGGTCCCGAGCTGCTCGGCGGTGGGCACCCGCCGAAGCTACCCCGGCGGGGCGGATCGCCCTCCGATGTCCACAGGCGTGTCGGCCGGGTGCTACGGTCGCCGCTGCACAGTCACGACAGGGGAGCGCCTGACGCGCTGAGAGTGCGGACACCCGTCCGCAGACCCTCACACCTGATCTGGGTAATGCCAGCGCAGGGAGTCGGTTCACACACCTGCCGGAGCACGCGACGCCGCGTGCCCGCGGCAGGGGTATGCCGTCGGCGTCTCCTCCTTCGAGCGAGGAGTACACGTGGTCGGCAAGAACCGGTGGCGCACCGTGGACATCGTGGTCACCGCGGTGGTGGCGGTCGCGAGCGGAGCGGTGTTCGTGGGCTGGGCGTCGGTGTCCGAGGCGGCGACGCCGCTGTTCACCGCCGCTCCCCCGCTGCAGGCCCTCGTGTACGGGGCCTGGTTCCTCCCCGCGGTGCTCGCGCCGCTGCTCGTGCGCAAGCCCGGTGCGGCGCTGTTCGCGGAGATCGCCGCGGCGCTGGTGTCGGTCGTGTTCGGCTCGCCGTGGGGGCTGTCCACGCTGATCTCCGGCCTGGTCCAGGGGCTCGGCGCGGAGGTCGTGTTCGCGGCCACCCGGTACCGCCGGTTCGGCCTGCCCACGGCGCTGCTCGCCGGTGCCGGCGCGGGGCTCGGCGCGGCGATCTACGAGACGTTCCTCTACAACGTCGGGTACTCGTTCGGCTGGATCCTCACCTACGCGGTCGCCGAGATCGCCGGCGGCGCGATCATCGCGGGCCTGGGCTCCTGGCTCCTCGCGCGGGCGCTGGCGCCCACCGGCGTCCTCGACACCGTCGCGGGCGGCCGACGGCGCGAGCGGGTCTGAGCGCGGCCGTGGCCGGGATCCGGCTCGACGGGTGGGGGTGGCGGCACCCCGGCCGGAAGGCGTGGGCCGTCCGCGGCCTCGACCTCGCGGTCTCCCCCGGCGAGCGGATCCTGCTCCTCGGCGCGTCCGGGGCCGGGAAGAGCACCGTCCTGCGCGGCCTCGCCGGGCTCCTCGACCCCGAGCTGGGCGACGAGGAGGGCGTGCTCGAGGTCGCCGGGGCGCACCCCCGGGCGCGGCGCACCCCGATCGGGTACGTCCAGCAGGATCCGGAGAGCCAGCTCGTCATGGCCCGCGCCGGGGACGACGTCGCGTTCGGGCTCGAGAACCACGCCGTCCCGGCGGCGGAGATCTGGCCCCGCGTCGACGGGGCGCTGCGGGCGGTGGGGTTCCCGTACGGGCCGGACCGGGCCACCGCGGCGCTGTCCGGCGGGGAGCAGCAGCGCCTCGCGCTCGCGGGCGTGCTGGCACTGCGCCCCGGCCTGCTGCTCCTGGACGAGCCGACCGCGAACCTCGACCCGGACGGTGCCGCCGCGGTGCGGGACACCGTGGACGCCGTGCAGCGGCACACCGGCGCCACGCTCGTCGTGGTGGAGCACCGCGTCGCGGCGTGGCTGCCGCAGGTCGACCGGGTCGTGGCGCTCGCCCCGGGCGGCGGCGTGCTCGCCGACGGCACCCCCGCCGACGTGCTCGGCCGTCACCACGACGCGCTCGTCGCCGCCGGGGTGTGGGTGCCCGGGCACGTGGTGCCCCCACGGCGTACCGCGGGGGCGGGGCCGGTGCTGCTGTCGGCCTCGGGTGTGCGGGTCGACGCGGGCGGACGGACCGTGCTGGACGACGCCGCGCTCGACCTCCGCGCCGCCGAGGTGACCGCGCTGACCGGCCGCAACGGCGCCGGGAAGACCACGCTGTCGCGAGTGGTCGGCGGGCTGCTCCGGCCCCGGGCGGGCACCGTGCGCACCACCGACCCGCGCCCGCCGTGGCGGTGGCGCGCCCGGGACCTCGCCCGGCGGATCGGGACCGTGTTCCAGGACCCGGAGCACCAGTTCCTCACCGCGTCGGTCCGCGACGAGCTGCTGCTGGGCGGCGCCTCCGCGGACCGCGCCGACGACCTGCTCGCCCGCCTGCGGCTCGCGCACCTCGCGCGCGCGAACCCGTTCACGCTGTCCGGTGGCGAGCAGCGCCGGCTGTCGGTCGCCTCCGCGCTCGCGCGGTCACCGCGGCTGCTGGTGCTCGACGAGCCGACGTTCGGGCAGGACCTCCGCACCTGGACGGAGCTGGTGTGGCTGCTGGACGCGGTCCGGGCCGAGGGCACCGGCCTGCTCGTGGTCACCCACGACCGGGACTTCGTCGATGCGCTCGCGGACGGGGTCGTGACGATGGAGTCGGGGCGGACGCGCGCACCGGCGGAGGCGCGGCCGTGACCGCCGCGCGCCCGTACCTGGGCCGCCGCAACCCGCTCGCCGGGCTCGTCGCGTCCGCCGCCGTGAGCGTCGCCGCGGTGGTCGCGGCCGACCCGCTCACCCCCGCGCTCCTGCTGGCCGGCACGCTGCTCACGATCCCGCTGACCGGGCTCGGCGTGCGGCAGCTGGCGCTGCGGCTGTGGCCGCTCGTGACGGGCGCCGTGGGGGTCGCGGTGTCGAACCTGCTGTACGGGACCGTGGACGCCACGACGGCACTGGCCCTCGGGCTGCGGGTGACCGCGGTCGCGCTGCCCGGCGTGCTCGCGCTCGGCGCGGTGGACCCGACCGAGTTCGCCGACGCCCTCGTGCAGCACCTGCGCGCGCCGGCGCGGTTCGCCTACGGCACGCTGGCCGCGCTGCGGCTGCTCCCACTGCTCGCCGCCGAGTGGCACACGATCGGGCTGGCGCGCCGCGCCCGCGGCGTCGAGGCGGGGTGGCACCCGGTCGCGGCGCTGCGGCTGTTCGGCGGCAGGGTCTTCACGCTCATGGCCGGGGCGATCCGGCGCGCCACCCGGCTCGCGCTGGCGATGGACGCGCGGGGGTTCGACGCGGGGCTGCCACGGACGTACGCCCGGCGGTCGGTGTTCACCCGGGCCGACGCGGCGCTCGTCCTGGCGGGCGCGGGGTTCGCGCTGGCCGCCACCGGAGTCAGCGTGGCGCTCGGGACCTGGCGGTTCCTGACCGGCGTGTGAGGAGCTAGCGGAACTTCCGCGTCAGCCCCTCCATCGTGAGCGGCCGCGCCGGGCTCTCCAGCACCTTCACCAGCGTGATCTCGCGGTCCGCGCCCGCGGCGAGGCACGCCTCGTGGATCCGCCGCAGCAGCGGCCACACCTCGTCGGGCTCGCCCTCGAGCGTGGTGCCGAGCGCGCCGACCTCGTACGCCAGCCCGGACGCCTGGATGACCCGGATCGCCGCCTCCACGTGCGCGTGCGGGTCGTCCGCCGTCCCCGCGGGCGTCGGCAGGCACTGGATCTCGACGAGCATCACGCCCCCTCGGGCACCGGGTCGGGGACCGCTCCCCCGTACCGGCGGTCGCGGCTCGCATAGACCTCGCACGCATGCCACAGGTGCCGCCGGTCGAAGTCGGGGAACAGCGTGTCGAGGAACACCATCTCCGCGTACACGGACTGCCACGGCAGGAAGTTGGACGTGCGCTGCTCCCCCGACGAGCGCACGAACAGGTCGACATCGGGCATGTCCGGCTCGTCGAGGTGCCGGGCCACCACGGCCTCGGTGATCTTCCCGGGGTCCAGCCGCCCGGCCGCCACCTCTCGCGCGATCGCCTGCACGGCGTCGGTGATCTCGGCGCGGCCGCCGTAGTTGACGCACATGGTCAGCGTCAGCCGGTCGTTGGCCCGGGTGAGGTCCTCGGCGACCTCGAGCTCGCGGATCACGCTCTTCCACAGCCGCGGGCGGCGTCCGGCCCAGCGCACCCGCACCCCGAGCGCGTGCATCGCGTCGCGGCGGCGCCGGATCACGTCGCGGTTGAAGCCCATCAGGAAGCGCACCTCGTCCGGCGAGCGCTTCCAGTTCTCGGTCGAGAACGCGTACGCCGACAGGTGCCGTACGCCGAGCTCGAGGCACCCCTCGACCACGTCGAACAGGGCGGCCTCGCCGCGCTTGTGGCCCTCGGTCCGGGGCAGCCCGCGGGCCTTCGCCCAGCGCCCGTTGCCGTCCATGACCAGCGCGACGTGCCGCGGGACGAGCTCCGGTGGCAGCGCCGGGGGCCGGGCGCCGGACGGGTGCGGAGCGGGCGCGGCGTACACCTGCGTCACGGGCGCTCCACCAGCGCGAGCGAGCGCAGGCCGCGCTCGAGGTGCCACTGCAGGTGCGCCGCCACGAGACCCGACGCCTCCCGCCGTACCGGGGGCTCGGTCCCGTCGGCGCCGTCCCAGTCGCCGGTCAGCAGTGCCAGCAACAGCGCGAGCGACGCCGGCGAGGGCGACGCCGAGCCCGGCGGGCGGCAGGTCGGGCAGACCGCCCCGCCCGCGGGCACCGAGAACGCCCGGTGCGCGCCGGGAGTACCGCACTTCGCGCACTCGTCCAGCGCGGGTGCCCAGCCCTCGACCGCCATCGACCGCAGCAGGAACGCGTCGAGCACCAGGCCCGGCGCGTGCTCCCCGGAGGCGATCGTCCGCAGGGCCCCGATCGTGAGCAGGAAGAGCCGCAGCGCCGGCTCCCGCTCCTCCCCGGTCAGCCGCTCGGCCGTCTCGAGCACGGCGCTGCCGGCGGTGTACCGGCCGTAGTCGGGTGCGATGTCCTTGCCGTACGGCGTGATGCCCTCCGCCTGGCTCACCACGTCGAGCGAGCGGCCCTCGTACAACTGGAGGTCGACGTGGCTGAACGGCTCCAGCCGCGCCCCGAACCGGCTCGTCGTCTTGCGGACGCCCTTCGCGACCGCCCGCACGCGCCCGTGTCGCCGCGTCAGCAGCGTGATGATGCGGTCGGCCTCACCGAGCTTCTGCACGCGGAGCACCACCGCGTCGTCTCGGTAAAGGGCCATGTCGTCCATCTTCCCATTCCCTTGTCGCCCTCGTACGGCGGTGCCACGGTCGGTGACATGGACATCCACGGAATCATCCCGCCGTACGTACTGGACCGCGTCGCCTCCACCGACCACGACCTCGCGCCGGTGGCCCGGGAGACGCTCCTGGTGGACCGCGACCTGCGCGCCGCCGACCGGAGACCCCGCGTCCCCTCGGTGCAGCCCGGGTTGCGCCGGGAGGTCAGCGACGCCCAGGGCGGCCAGACGCTGCCGGGGAAGGTGGTGCGCACCGAGGACCAGGCCCCGACCGGCGACGCCGCGGCCGACGAGGCGTTCGACGGGCTGGGCGAGGTGTACCGGTACTACAAGGAGGTCCACGGCCGCGACTCCCTCGACGGGGCCGGCGGCGCGCTGCTCGCCACCGTGCACTTCGGGGTGGCGTACGACAACGCCTTCTTCAACGGCGAGCGGATGGTGTTCGGGGACGGCGACGGGTTCCTGTTCCGGCGGTTCACCCTCGGGCTGGACGTGATCGGGCACGAGCTGACCCACGGCGTCAGCGCCGACGAGGCGAACCTGCCGTACCAGGACCAGCCCGGGGCGCTCAACGAGTCGGTGTCCGACGTGTTCGGCTCGCTCGTGAAGCAGTACGCCGCCGGCCAGGACGTCACCGCCGCCGACTGGCTGATCGGTGACCTGATCATCGGCCCGCAGTGGCCGGGCGTCGCGCTGCGGTCGATGGCGGCGCCGGGGACCGCGTACGACGGCCCGCTCGTCGGCAAGGACCCCCAGCCCGCGCACATGCGGGACTACGTGCACACCACCGACGACAACGGCGGCGTGCACATCAACTCGGGCATCCCGAACAAGGCCTTCCACGACGCGGCCGTCGCCCTCGGCGGGCGGGCGTGGGAGACGGTCGGCCCGGTCTGGTACGCCACGCTGCTGGACCCGGAGCTGGACACGGGGCCGGACTTCGCGGCGTTCGCGGCCGTCACCGTGCGGGTCGCCCGCGAGCTCGGACCGGACAGCCGGATCGCCGACGCGGTTGCGGCGGCGTGGGAGGGTGTGGGGGTGAACTCGGGAGGCTGACGTGCACATCACCGTGACACGCTCGGGCGGGCTCGCCGGGCTGCGGCTCGAGCGGTCCGTCGACACCGCCGGACGCCCGGACGCCGCGGAGTTCGAGGAGCTCGTGCGGTCCGCACGGCTCGGGGCGGTCGGGCCCGCGAAGACGGGGCAGCCCGACCGGTACAGCTATCGGGTGGACGTCGACGGGCACACGGTCACCCTCGGCGAGGACGACCTCAGCGGGCCGCTGCACACGCTGGTGGAGCGGGTGCTGGCGGAGCCCGCCGAGCGCCGGTAGCCGGGGCACGCGCCGGAAGCCCGGTACAGGCTAGAAGCCCAGGCGGCGCAGCTGCTTCGGGTCCCGCTGCCAGTCCTTGGCGACCTTGACGTGCAGATCCAGGTACACCTTCGCACCCAGCAGCTCCTCGACGGCGCGCCGGGCGTCGCTGCCGACCTGCTTCATCCGCTCGCCCCGCGGTCCGAGCACGATGGCCTTCTGGCTGGGCCGCTCGACGTACACGATGGCGTGCACGTCGTACAGCGGCGGGCGCCCGTCCGAGCCGTCCCGTCCCTCGCGCAGCCCCATCTCCTCGACCGTGACCGCGAGCGAGTGCGGGAGCTCGTCGCGGACCCCCTCGAGCGCCGCCTCGCGGATGTACTCCGCGATCCGGACGTCGAGCGGCTCGTCCGTGACGTGCCCGCCCGGGTACAGCGGCGGGGACTCGGGCAGGTGCCGCAGCAGCAGGTCGGCGAGCAGGTCGACCTGGTCGTCGCCGACGGCGGACACCGGCACGATCTCCGCGAAGTCCCCCAGCTGCGACACGGCCAGCAGCTGCTGGGCCAGCCGCTCGCGGGACACGAGGTCGGTCTTCGTCACGATCGCCACCCTGGTGGCCTTCATCGCGGCGATCTCCGACGCGATGTAGCGGTCCCCGGGCCCGACGGGCTCGTTCGCGGGGACGCAGAGGCCGATCACGTCGACCTCGGCCCACGTCGTACGGACGACGTCGTTCAGCCGCTGGCCGAGCAGCGTCCGCGGCTTGTGCAGGCCGGGCGTGTCCACGAGCACGATCTGACCGTCCGGCCGGTGCAGCACCCCGCGGACCGCGTGCCGGGTCGTCTGCGGCTTGGTGCTGGTGATGGCCACCTTCTGGCCGACCAGCGCGTTCGTGAGCGTCGACTTGCCGGCGTTCGGCCTCCCCACGAAGCAGGCGAAGCCGGCGCGGTACGGGGTGCTCGCGGTCTCGCCGCCGGTGCTGGTCACCCGTCCATTGTGCCGGACCGGCCCGGGCCGCCCCCTTGCGGCCGGGGAGCACCCTGTCCGAGGAGTACAGGTACCGAGAGGAGACATCGTGGGCCCGAGCTCGCGCACGTTCCTCGTGGTCCTGACGGTCGCCATCGTGGTGGTGGCCGTCGTGATCGCGGGGACGTGGAACCGGGGCAGCGTGCTGCGGCGCACCCGCAACGGGACACTGCTGGTGGTGGGCCAGGTGCTCACCGCCGCGCTGCTGCTCGGGGCGGTCAACGTCCACGAGCAGTTCTACAACACGTGGGACGAGGTGTTCGGCGTCAGCGGCCCGAGCGGCGTGGCGGTCGTCGCGAACGGGCCCGCGGTGGCGGCGGCCGCACTGCCGCCCCCGACCACGGTGCTCGGGACCGGCCGGCCCGGCACGCTCGACGCCCCCCTCTCGGCGCTGCGGCGGGCGCACCACGGCTTCGGCAGCCTGGTGAGCGACATCACGATCCCGGGCGCGAAGACCGGGTACCGGTGGCGGGCCCGGGCGTACCTGCCCGCGGCGTACTTCGCCCGCGCGTACGCGCACCGGACGTTCCCGGTGGTGGAGATGTTCTCCGGGGGCGGCGGCGGCCCGTCGTCGATCTTCGGCTCGATGCCCCTCCAGCAGGCGCTGGACGGCGCCATCGCGGCCGGGACGCTGCCGCCGCTCATCGCGGTCTCGCCGACCCGCAACCCGGTCCGGGTGCCGGACAGCCAGTGCCTCGACGACCCGCACGGCTTCAAGGTCTTCACATACGTCGCCGACGACGTGCCGGCGGCGCTGAAGACGCTCCTCCGGGTCCGGCAGGACCGGGGAGGCTGGGTGACGATGGGCAACTCCAGCGGCGGGTTCTGCGCGGCCGACGTCGCGCTGCAGAGGCCGCAGCAGTTCGCGACCGTGGTGAGCCTGTCCGGGTACTTCTCCGCGCCGCTGGGCAAGTTCCCCATGGGCGACCCGCTGCCGGACCAGGCGGCGCGGTTGCTCAACACCCCCGTGGACCGCGTCCGGCACGTCACGCAGCCGGTCTCGTTCATCCTGGTCAGCGCCCGCGACGACAAGCCCTCGATGCGGGACCTCCGGACGCTGCTCGCGGTGCTGAAGAACATCCCGGCCGACCACGCGGTCGCGATCACCACGCCGACGGGCGGCCACAGCTCGAAGCCGTGGCGGGAGACCCTGCCCACGATCATCGACACGCTCGGGCAGGACCTCTGGCGGAGCACCCCGGCGGTCACGTGCGGCGGACAGAGCGGCGGCCACCGCACGGGGAAGGCGACCGTGCGGCGGGCGACACCCGCCCTCGCCCGGGTCCACACGCACCCGTGAGCGGTGCGGGGCTCAGGCGACGCCGGAGCCCCGCACCACCTCGGCCACGGTGCCGTCCACACCCGCCCGGAACACCGGCGCGCCCGGCGCGAGGTCCCCGACCGCCGCGAGGCCCGCGGGCTCGAGCCCGCCGGACGCGGTGACGACGGCGGCGGCCTCGAGGCCCTCCGCCCCAGACGACACCGCCATGGCCACGGCGACCTGCAGCGCGGACAGCGCGAGCGACGGCAGGGCCACGGTCACGGCGGCGTACGTCCGCCCGTCGGTGTCCCGTACCGCGGCACCCTCCGCGGCGCCGGTCCGGGCCCGGGACGAGCGGGCGAGCGTCACGATCTTCTGGTCCTCGGCGTCGAGCGTGTCGTCAGGCATCGGCGGTCTGGTTCTCCTCACGGGTGGGTGCGGTGTCGGCGGCGGTGGCGTGTGCGGGCAGGGCCGGCCGGCTGTCGGCTCCCGCAGGGTGCTCGTCGCGGTCGCCCGCGGGGACCGCCCGGCGGACGACGACCGTGTCGATACGGTTGCGGCGGCCACCGGCGCTCTCCGCGACGAGCTCGAGGCCCTCGACCACTGCCGTGGCGCCCGGGATCGGGACCCGGCCGAGCGCCTGCGCGAGCAGGCCGCCGACCGTCTCCACGCCGTCGGTGGGCAGCGTGACGCCGAACAGCTCCCCGAGGTCCTCCACCGGCAGGCGGGCGGTCACGCGGACGGCGTCGCCGTCGAGGTGCTCGACCGGCGGACGCTCGACGTCGTACTCGTCGGTGATCTCGCCGACGATCTCCTCGAGGATGTCCTCGATCGTGACCAGGCCCGCGGTGCCGCCGTACTCGTCGATGACGATCGCCATGTGCGTGCGCCGCGCCTGCATGACGCGCAGCAGCTCATCGACGGGCTTGGACTCCGGCACGAACTCGGCGTCCCGCATCACGTCGCCGACGCGCAGGTTCCGGTCGGCGTCGCCGTTGCCCTGGGTACGGCGGACCAGGTCCTTGAGGTACACCACGCCGACGATGTCGTCGACGTTCTCCCCCACGACCGGGATGCGGGAGAAGCCGCTGCGCAGGGCGAGCGCGAGCGCCTGCCGGACCGACTTCGTGCGCTCGATCCACACCACGTCGGTCCGCGGGACCATGACCTCGCGGACGATCGTGGTCCCGAGCGAGAAGACCGAGTGGATCATGTCCCGCTCGTCGTGCTCCACGACGCCGCGCTGCTCCGCCAGGTCGACGATCTCGCGGAGCTCCACCTGGGTCGCGAACGGCCCCTCACGGTAGCCGCGGCCCGGGGTCAGCGCGTTGCCGAGCAGGATCAGCATCTGCGACAGCGGGCCGAGCACGCGCCCGAGCCACCGGGTGAGCCCGGCGGTGGCCAGCGCGACGGCGTACGAGTGCTGCCGCCCCAGCGTCCGCGGGCCCACGCCGACCAGCACGAAGCTCACCACGGTCATCGCCGCGATCGTCGCGAGCGCGGCCGTCCAGCCGACGCCCCAGCTGTCCACCGCGACGATCGTGACCACGGTCGTCGCGGCCACCTCGCAGATGAGCCGCAGCAGGAGCAGCAGGCTGATGTGCCGGCGCGCGTCGAGCGCCACCGTGTACAGCGTGGCCGCGCCGCGGACGTCCTCGCGGGTCATCTCCGCCACGCGGGCCGCCGAGACCTCGCTCAGAGCCGCGTCGATCATCGCGAAACAGCCCGCCAGCACCACGAGGCCGGTGGCCACCAGCACCAGGACCAGGTCGCTCATGCCGAGCATCCCCTCGTCACGTCGGTCAGGCCCGCCGTTTCGCCCGCCATGCGCCGAGCAGACGGTCCTGCAGACCGAACATCTCGCGCTCCTCCTCCGGCTCGGCGTGGTCGTAGCCCAGCAGGTGCAGGACGCCGTGGACGGTGAGCAGGTGCAGCTCGTCCGCCGCGGTGTGCCCGGCGGCCACGGCCTGGCGCTCCGCCACCACGGGGCAGAGCACGATGTCGCCCAGCAGCGCGGGCTCCGGCTCGGCCGCGTCCACGCCCGGCCCCCGGTCCGCGTCCAGCTCGTCCATCGGGAACGCCAGCACGTCGGTCGGCCCCTGCTTGCCCATCCAGCGGTGGTTCAGCTCGGCCATGTACGGCTCGTCGACGATGAGCACCGACAACTCCGCCATCGGGTTGACGCCCATCTCGTCCAGGGCGTGCCGGGCGACGTCGAGCAGCACCGTCTCGTCGACGGGCCGGCCGGACTCGTTCGAGATCTCGATCGACATCGCGGCGGTCAGCCCCGCCGGCCCGGACGCCCGCGCACGGGCCGCGGCGAGGAGTCCCCGCGGTCGCGGTCCGCGTCGTACCGGGCGTACGCGTCGACGATGTCGCTCACGAGCCGGTGCCGGACCACGTCGGAGCTGGAGAGCTGCGCGAAGTGGACGTCCTCGACGCCGTGGAGGATGTCCCGCACGACGCGGAGGCCGGAGTGCTGGCCGCCGGGCAGGTCGACCTGGGTGATGTCGCCGGTCACGACGATCCTGCTCCCGAAGCCGAGCCGGGTGAGGAACATCTTCATCTGCTCGGGCGTCGTGTTCTGCGCCTCGTCCAGAATGATGAACGCGTCGTTCAGGGTCCGTCCCCGCATGTAGGCCAGCGGCGCGATCTCGATGGTGCCGGCCTGCATCAGCCGGGGGATGGACTCCGGATCGACCATGTCGTGCAGGGCGTCGAGCAGCGGTCGCAGGTACGGGTCGATCTTGTCGGACAGGGTGCCGGGCAGGAAGCCGAGCCGCTCCCCCGCCTCAACCGCCGGGCGGGTCAGGATGATCCGGTTGACCTGCTTGGCCTGCAGCGCCTGAACTGCCTTGGCCACCGCGAGGTAGGTCTTGCCCGTACCGGCCGGCCCGATGCCGAAGACGATGGTGTGCTTGTCGATGGCGTCG
>DASWRY010000098.1:0-9394 GCA_036402915.1 Mycobacteriales bacterium | reverse complement strand
CGGGTAACTCGCGTTTGACATGCGTCGGCGTACGGAGAGCGGGGCCAGCACCATGACTCACTACAAGAGCAACCTTCGGGACCTCCAGTTCAACCTCTTCGAGGTCTTCGAGGCTGAGCGTGCGTACGGCCAGGCGCCGTTCGACGAGATCGACGTGGAAACGGCACGCGACGTCCTCGCCGAGGTCAACCGCCTCGCCACCGAGGACCTCGCCGCCAGCTACACCGATGCCGACCGCAACCCGCCGGTCTTCGACCCGGCGACGTTCACCGCGCCGCTGCCGGAGTCGTTCAAGAAGTCGTTCGAGCAGTGGATGGCGTCCGAGTTCTGGCGCCTCGACCTGCCCAGCGAGCTCGGCGGCACGCTCGCGCCGCGTACCCTCTGGTGGGCCATCGCGGAGCAGGTGCTCGGGGCCAACGCGCCGATCTGGATGTACTCGTCCGGCCCGTCCTTCGCCCACGTCGTGCAGGCCGAGGGCACCGACGAGCAGAAGAAGTGGGCCCGGCTCTTCGTGGAGAAGCAGTGGGGTTCGACAATGGTGCTCACCGAGCCCGACGCGGGTTCGGATGTCGGCGCCGGCCGCACCCGGGCCGTCGCGCAGCCCGACGGTTCCTGGCACATCGAGGGCGTCAAGCGCTTCATCACGTCGGGTGAGCACGACCTCACCGACAACATCATCCACTATGTCCTCGCCCGTCCCGTGGGTGTCGACGGCGTCGGCGGTCCGGGCACCAAGGGCCTGTCGCTGTTCATCGTGCCCAAGTTCCACTTCGACCCGGAGACCGGCGAGCTGGGCGAGCGCAACGGCGTCTACGCGACCAACGTCGAGCACAAGATGGGCCTGAAGGTCTCCAACACCTGCGAGATGACGTTCGGCGAGCACGGCGTACCGGCGAAGGGCTGGCTGCTCGGCGAGGTCCACCAGGGCATCCGGCAGATGTTCATGATCATCGAGTACGCCCGGATGATGGTCGGCACGAAGGCGATCGCGACCCTCTCCACCGGCTACCTCAACGCGCTCGACTACGCGAAGACGCGGGTGCAGGGCGCCGACCTCACCCAGATGACCGACAAGACCGCGCCGCGCGTCACGATCACCCACCACCCCGACGTGCGCCGCAGCCTGCTGCTGCAGAAGTCGTACGCCGAGGGTCTGCGGGCGCTCGCGCTGTACACGGCGAGCATCCAGGACGAGGTCATCGAGGCCCGCCACGCCGCGGACGCGGATGCGGAGAAGGCCGCCGAGGCCCTCAACGACCTTCTGCTGCCGCTCGTCAAGGGCTGCGGCTCGGAGCGCTCGTACCAGCTGCTCGGCGCCGAGTCGCTGCAGACGTTCGGTGGCTCCGGGTTCCTCCAGGACTACCCGCTCGAGCAGTACATCCGCGACTCGAAGATCGACACCCTCTACGAGGGCACCACGGCGATCCAGGGCATGGACCTCTTCTTCCGCAAGATCGTGCGGGACAAGGGCCAGGCACTCACCCGGCTCGCCACGGAGATCACCCAGTTCCTCGAGTCCGAGGGTGGCAACGGCCGCCTGAAGAACGAGCGGGCGCAGCTCAAGGCCGCGCTCGAGGCCGTGCAGGGCATGGTCGGCTCGATGGTCGGCCACCTCATGTCCGGCCAGGAGGACGTGCGCAACGTCTACAAGGTCGGCCTGCAGACCACCCGCCTGCTGCTCTCGCTCGGCGACCTGGTCGTCGGCTGGCTGCTCCTGCGCCAGGCCGAGGTGGCGATCGCCAAGCTCGACGCCGGAGCCGGCAAGGACGAGGCGTTCTACACCGGCAAGATCGCCGCGGCGTCGTTCTTCGCGCAGAACATCCTCCCGGAGCTGCCGCTCCGCCGGTCCCTGGTCGAGAGCACGACGCTCGACGTCATGGACCTCCCGGAGGAGGCGTTCTGACGCCCCGCTGAAACGCCCGGTGCCCTGCGCACCGGTGGGGAGGAGACGGAGGCCGGTCACCCGCTCGGGTGGCCGGCCTCCGCCGTCCGCAACGGCGCCGTCTCCAGTGGACAGGCGGTGGGCGGTGATCGGTGTTAGGTTCCCCGGGTTCCGTCCGAGCACAAGGGAGTTCCGATGGGAATCGGCGCCAGCATCTTCCTCCTCGCGCTGGGGGCGATTCTCGCCTTCGCGGTGGACTTCAACATCTCCGGTGTGGACATCCACGTCGTCGGCTGGATCCTGATGGTGGTCGGCGTCATCGGGCTGGTCCTCACCCTGGTGGTGTGGGGCCCCCGGCGCCGAGCCGCGACGGTCGTCCGGGAGAGCCGGTACGTCGACGACCCCGGCAACCCTCCACCGCCCGCGTACTGATCCGCACGCGACAACGGCCCCGTCCAGTGTGGACGGGGCCGTCGCGTGTTGTGGGGTGATCTCAGCGGAGGTCGGCCGCCTCCTCGGCGAACAGCTCCCGGACGATCTCGAGCGACCGCACCCGGTCGGCGTGTGCGTGGACGATGTTGGTGACCATCAGCTCGTTCACCTGCGTCTGCTCGAGCAGGTCCGCGAGCCGGCGGCGCACGGTGTCCGGCCCGCCCACCGCCTGCTGCGACCGGCGGTCGTCCATGACGGCGAGCTCCATCTCGCTGTACGGGTACGACGCGGCCTCCTCGGGTGTGGGCACCGTGCCGGGCGTACCGCGCCGCAGCTGGAGGAACGACAGCTCGCCCGAGCGCGCGAGGTACTCCGCACGCTCGTCGGTGTCCGCGGCGACGACCGAGACGGCGATCATCGCGTACGGTTCGGCCAGCAGCGGCGAGGGCCGGAAGTTCTCCCGGTACAGGTGGAGGGCCGGCAGGGTGTTCTCGGCGCTGAAGTGGTGGGCGAACGCGAACGGCAGCCCGAGCAGCCCGGCGACCTGCGCGCTGTAGCCGCTCGAACCCAGCAGCCAGATCGCGGGCTCGTAACCCTGGCCGGGGACCGGCACGACGCTGCGGTACGGGTGGCCCTCGGGGAACTCCCCGCGGAAGAACGCGACCAGCTCGGACAGCTGCCTCGGGAAGTCGTCCGCGGACAGCGGGCCGGTGCTGCGGCGCAGGGCCCGCGCGGTGTGGGGGTCGGTGCCGGGCGCGCGGCCGATGCCGAGGTCGATCCGCCCGGGGTACATCGCCTCGAGCGTCCCGAACTGCTCCGCGACGACGAGCGGCGGGTGGTTCGGCAGCATCACGCCGCCGGAGCCGACGCGGATCCGGTCGGTCGCGGCGGCGACCTGGCCGATGAGGATGGCGGGCGCCGAGCTGGCGATGCCCGGCATCCCGTGGTGCTCGGCGACCCAGAAGCGGTGGTAGCCGAGGTGCTCCGCGCGGCGGGCGAGCTCCACGGAGTCGTGGAGGGCCTGGCCGGGGGTCGTGCCGGTGCCGACGGAGGCGAGGTCGAGAACGGACAGCGGGATGTGAGGAAGCGTCATGGTCCCCCCAGTGTCGCTCCGGCCGCGGGGCGACGACGCTCCGGGGGGAACCACCGGCCGTCACGGACCGTCCGAGGACCATGAGACCCGTACTGCTGCTGAGTGTGCTGCTGCTCGGGGCCTGCGGGAGCCCGGCGCCCGCGACGCCGCCACACGGCTCCCCGCCCGCCACCACCGCGCCCGCCCCGGGAGGATCCGTGGACCCGTCCGACAACCTCGTCACCCTGCGCGGCACGGTGTCCCCCGGAGTCGAGGCCGGGTGCACGATCCTCACCGCGGGGGATCGGGTGTACGAGCTCCAGGGCCCGGCCGTCGCGAACCTGCGTCACGGCGCCGTCGCCGTCCACGGGTACACGGTCGAGGGGCTCATGACGATCTGTCAGCAGGGCACGCCGTTCCGCGTGCTCGAGGTACTGCCCGAGTAGACGCGAACGGCCCCCGTCGCGAGACGGGGGCCGTTCGGTGTGTCTGAGATCAGACGGGGCGGACGTTCTCCGCCTGCGGGCCCTTCTGGCCCTGCGTGGTCTCGAACTCCACGCGCTGGTTCTCGTCAAGGCTGCGGTAGCCGTCCGCGGCGATCGCCGAGTAGTGGACGAAGACGTCGGCGCCGCCGCCGTCCGGCGCGATGAAGCCGAAGCCCTTCTCGCCGTTGAACCACTTCACAGTGCCCTGAACCATGTGCTTCTCCTTCGTGGGGGGTGTGCCGCGACGCCGCACAGCGCGGGCCGCGAGTTGCGACGCGGCCCTCTCCCCCGTCCGGAACAGAGCCGGAAACGAGAGAACGCCCGCGGTCATACTCCCACGGGCGTTCACACGTTCGAGGAAATGCAACAGCAACTCCCCAAAGTGTAGCACACCCCGGAGACCACCGAGCACCAGTGCGCCAGAGCGAACGTGCCGGGGCCCTCTCCGGTGAGGACAGTCTCCGGGCGCGGACGCGCGGGCCGCCCGGCGGGGCCACCGTGCGGCGCTCCTCGTCGGGTGCGCGCCGAGGACAGGTCACTCTCCGGAGTCGGGAGCGCGTCGGTCAGCGGCGTCGGCCCCAGGGCTTGAGTACGGAGAGAACGGTCGCCGCGCCGAACGCCACCACCTGCAGTGGCAGCACCACCAGCGGCACGGGGCTCGTCACCCCCGCGCGGAGCGCCGGCCGCAGCAGGGTGATCGCCGCGACCACCGACCCGACGAACAGCACGCTCTTCGCGATCACCCACCAGTACTCGAACAGCCCCCACCTCGTGAGCAACCCCAGTGCGACGCTGCTGGTCAGGGTGACGACCGCGAGCGGGATCGTGACCGTGTGCACGACGGTGAGCATCAGCGGGTACACCGTCGACGTCGCGCCGCCCGTCACCGCGGCGATCGCCAGGGCGAGCTGTGCGGCCGAGATGCCGAGCAGGGCCACCGACGCCATCACGTGCACGCTCAGCAGCACCTTGCGCGGCCGGGGCCGGAGGGTACGGCGCGTCGCCGGGCGGGGCCGGGTCGCGGGCAGTGTCGCGGGCAGTGTCGCGGTCATGCCCCGAGCATCACGCCGGGGGCGCGGGCGGCGCATCGTCCCGGTGTCGTGACCACGGGTACGTCCGTGGGCGTACACCCACGACCTCCCCACGACCGACGACGGCGAGGGCGTCGCGGCTCTAGCGTCTGGGCATGCGGATACGGCGGTGCGACGTGCTGGTCGCCACGGTGCTGCTGGTGGTCCAGGTCGGCGGCACGCTGCTCGCGAGCCGCGGGCAGCCGGACCGCCGCCCGCTGGACGCGCTCGCGTTCGTGCTGCTGGCGGCGGCACCGCTGTCGTTCCTGGCGCGCGGGTGGTCGCCGCTCGTGCCGCTGTGCGTGGCGTTGCCCGCCACCGCGGTGTACTTCGCGCGGGACCATCCCCGCGGCCCGATCGTCGCCGGTCTCGCGATCGCGCTCGTCACGACGGTGCTCGGGGGACGACGTCGCTGGGCGTGGGGCGTCTCCGCGGCGGGGCTGGCCGCGGCCGCGGTCGCGGCGGCACTCGGGCTGGTGCCCTGGGTACACGTCACCGTCGCCCTCGCCTGGCTCCTCGTGGTCCTGCTGGCCGCCGACCAGGTCCGGTACCGCCGCGAGCGCGCCGCCGCCCAGCGCGAGGCCCGCCGGGAGGAGGCGCGCCGGGTCGCCGACGAGGAGCGCCTGGCCCTCGCCCGCGACCTCCACGACGTGCTGGCGCACAGTCTGTCGGTGATCAACGTCCAGGCCGGCGTCGCACTGCACCTCATCGACGACGATCCGGGGCAGGTGCGGTCGGCCCTCGCGGCGATCAAGCAGACGAGCCGCGACGCGCTGGCGGAGGTACGGCAGACGGTCGGCGCGCTGCGAGCGGGCGGCGAAGTGGCGCCCCGCGCCCCGGCACCCGGGCTCGCGGACCTCGACCAGCTGCTGGCCACGACGACGGCCGCCGGGCTGCGGGCCGAGGCGGACGTGCGGGGCGCGCCGCGGCCGCTGCCCGCCGCGGTGGACCTCGCCGCGTACCGCGTGGTCCAGGAGGCGCTGACCAACGTCGCCCGGCACTCGGCGTCCGACTGGGCGGAGGTGCGGGTGACGTACGCCGGAGGCGGGGTGCGGGTGGAGGTCACCGACGACGGCCCACCGCGCCCGGCCGCCCATGCGGGCGCGGGACACGGCCTGCTCGGGATGAGGGAGCGGGCCTCGAGCCTCGGCGGCACGGTGTCCTCCGGCCCGCGGCCCGGGGGCGGGTACGGGGTCACGGCGTGGTTCCCCACGTGATCCGCGTCCTGCTGGCCGACGACCAGACGCTGGTCCGGGCCGGGTTCCGGGCGCTGCTCGCCGCCCAGGACGACGTCGAGGTGGTCGGCGAGGCGGCCGACGGCGAGCAGGCCGTCGCGCTCGCGACCGCGCTGGCGCCGGACGTGGTGCTGATGGACATCCGGATGCCCCGCACCGACGGGCTCGAGGCCACCCGGCGGATCGTCGCCGACCCGGCGCTGGGCGGGGTGCGGGTCGTGGTGCTGACGACGTTCGCCCTGGACGAGTACATCTTCGCGGCCCTACGCGCCGGTGCCAGCGGCTTCATGCTCAAGGACACCGAGCCCGCCGAGTTGCTCCAGGGCGTACGGGTGGTCGCGGGGGGCGAGGCGCTGCTCAGTCCGCGCGTCACCCGGCGGCTGATCGAGGAGTACGCCGCCCGCGCTCGGGAGCCGTACCGAGCGGCCCTCGACGTGCTGACCGAACGCGAGCGGGACATCGTGCGCCTCGTCGCCGAGGGGCTGACCAACGACGAGATCGCGGCGCGGGTCTTCATCAGCCCGGCGACCGCGCGTACGCACGTGAGCCACGCGATGGGCAAGCTCGGGGCGCGGGACCGGGCGCAGCTCGTGGTCCTCGCGTACGAGTCGGGCCTGGTGAGGCCGGGCTGGCGCTGAGCGGTGGGGCGCGGGGCTCGGCGACCCCGAGGGGGAGCACGTCCCCTGGGTACCGTCCGTGGAGAAGCGGAAGGATGCCGGCATGCGTGACGGCGACAGCATCGGCCGGCGGATCGCCACCGAGCGCAAGCTCCGGGGGCTCACCCAGCGACAACTCGCCCAGCGATCACACGTCAGCCTCTCGCTCGTGCAGGCGGTGGAACAGGGCGTACGCACCGCCACGGCGACGGTGCTCGCCGCGGTCGCGAGGGGACTCGGGGTCGATCGGGCCCAGCTGACCGGCCAGCCGTATCGCACCGGCCGTCGCAGCGACGATGCCGTCCACGACCTCGTCGCGGCCGTGCGCCGCGAGCTGGCCGCCTTCCAGCTCGCGGCCGACGAGAACCCGCCGCCGCTCGACCTGCTGCAGGCCGAGGTCGCGGAGGTGTCGGCACTCCGGCACGCCGCCGACCCGTACCCGCTCGGCTCCGTGCTGCCCGGTGTCCTGGGCGATGTCCGGACGGCCGCGCACGCGGCCGAGGGCGTCGAACGGGAACGGGTCATGGGCCTGTGGGCGGAGGTGTACTACGCGGCCCGGCAGTGGTTGTGGCAGCTCGGTTACGGCGACCTCGCGTCGGTCGTGGCCGATCGGTACGAGTGGGCGGCGGCCCAGGCGGCCGACCCGCTGGCGGTGGCGCTGGGGCGGGTGTTCCGGGCGAACGAGCTGGCCGGCGCGGGTGACCGGCGGAACGCGCGCGCCGTGATGTCGGCCGCGGTGGACGAGGTCGAGCCGATGCTCGGGTCTGGTGGCGAACCGGCCATGTGCGTCTACGGCTTCCTGCAGCTCATGTCGGCGTGGACGGCCGCACACGCGGCCGACACCGTGGCGACGTGGGCGCACCACGCCGAGGCCGACGACATGTCCCGGCGGATCGGCGCCGACCGGGACGACTACCGGCTCGCGTTCGGGCCGACGAACGTCGGGATCTGGAGCGTGGCCCTCGCCGTGGAAACGCTCGACGGCCGTGCCGCCGCGACCGCGGCCGGGCGAGTGGTCATCCCGGACGGAACTCCGCGCGAGCGGGTCGGGCACCACTGGATCGACGTCGCTCGCGCGCAGCTCCTCGCGGGCGACACGGCGGCATCCCTCGCTGCGCTCTCACGGGCACGAAGCGCCTCACCCGAGCAGGTCCGGGCCCACCCGCTGGCACGGGAAACCGTGTACGCGCTGGCCCGGCGGGAACGCCACGCCTCCGACACGGTCCGCGGGCTCGCCGCGTGGATGGGTCTGCAGGACTAGGGACGGCGGGAAATCTAACCACCGCGGCGTGTCGCTGTCGCCGCGGTCCCCGGAGGAGCCATACTCGTACATGCGTTCGAACGGCGAGCAGACGGGCGGCGCCCCATGACCACGCCGACATGTCCGTACGCTGGGGGCATGACCGTGCCCGACGAGACGGAGCGGGCTGCCCTGGTGGCTCTTCTCCGGACGCGGCCGGACGGCCTGCGATGGCCGGAGATCGTCGCGGAGGTCGCCGAGACGGGAAGCTCCCGGGAGGTCTGGCGCCGACACGTCGCCGACACGCTCCCGGGCACATCGGGCGCGGGCGACCCGCTCGGGTCCGCAGCGCGGGATCTCGCCGCCTGGGCCGCCGCGGGACACCAGGTGGTGACGGTCCTGGACCCGGACTACCCCGAGCGTCTCCGAGGCATCCACCAGGCACCGCCGGTCCTCTTCGCCCGGGGCGCCCTGATACCGAGGGACCGGGCCGTCTCCGTCGTCGGCTCGCGGACGGCGTCCCGACGTGGCGTCGACATCGCGGCGAACATCGCCCGCGCGCTGGTGTCCGAGGGGATCACCGTGGTCTCCGGGCTGGCGCACGGCGTCGACGCCGCTGCGCACCGGGCCGCCCTCGACGCGGGGGGCCGGACGGTGGCGGTGATCGGTACGGGGATCAACCGCGTCTACCCGGAGGCCAACCGCGCGCTGCACTCGGAGATCGCCGAGCGGGGGCTTCTCCTCTCGCAGTTCTGGCCGGACGCCCCGCCGCAGCGGCACACCTTCCTCACGCGGAACGCGACGATGTCCGGCTACGGGATCGCCACGGTCGTCGTCGAAGCCCAGGAGAAGAGCGGAGCCCGGGTGCAGGCACGCGTCGCGGTCGAGCACGGACGGCCCGTGGTCCTCACGGACGTCGTGGTCGGCGACAACGAGTGGGCACGGCAGCTCGTCGGCCGACCCGGCGTCCACGTCGCGGTCGGGCTCGACGATGTGCTCGCCGTGGTCTGCCGGCTCCGAGACGAGGAACAAGCCGTGGCGGACGCGCTCGACCGGCTGACCTCGGCACACCCGGTCGGGTGAGCACTTGGCGGACGCCGTCGGGCCCCTGGCCCACGCACGCGGCGCTGGCGCTGCGGACCGCCGGGGCGCAGCGCGTCTCCGTCCTGGTGGTCGCACGATGGCTGAACCCCGACTTCGGCGACACCGGCGATTTCATCGGCGAGCACCTCCGGCGCGACTACGACCCGGGCATCTGCCCGTGGACCGGCGGCACGTGCCCGTAGCGCGGCCTCAGTCCACGTCCACCCAGTCCAGCGTGC
>DASWRY010000097.1:0-9842 GCA_036402915.1 Mycobacteriales bacterium | reverse complement strand
AAGTCGGAGGTCCGGGCCCTCGCCCTGGCGCACCTCGGACCGCGGCTCGGCGAGCTGGTGTGGGACATCGGCGCGGGCAGCGGCTCCGTCGCCGTCGAGTGCGCCCGGTTCGGCGCCGCCGTCGTCGCGGTGGAGCGATCCTCCGAGGGCGCCTCGCGCATCGCCGACAACGCCCGTGCTCACGACGTCGACGTGACGGTCGTGCACGGTTCGGCACCCGAGGTTCTGGCCGACCTGCCCGACCCCGACGCCGTGTTCGTCGGCGGCGGCGGCCCGGACGTCGTGGCCGAGTGCGCGCGCCGCGCGCTGCGGTCGGTCGTCGTCACGCTCGCCGCCGTGGACCGCGTACCGGCGACCCGCCGCGCGCTGGTCGACGCCGGGTTCGCCACGGGCGGCGTCCTGCTCCAGGCCTCGCGTCTCGCGTCGCTGCCGGACGACTCCGTCCGGCTGGCGGCGACCAATCCTGTCTTCGTGCTCTGGGGGGAACGCCCGTGATCGGGTTGGTGTACGCCACGGCGGCGGGTCGTGCCGCCGCGTCGGAGCTCGCGGCCGCGCTCGGCCCGGACGCCCGGCTCTACGACGGCACGCCCGGCGAAGGGCTGCGGCGGGCGTGGGGCGAGTGCGACGGGATCGTGGCGTTCCTCGCCACCGGCGCGACCGTGCGGCTGCTTGCGCCGCTGCTGGCCGACAAGCACACCGACCCGGGCGTGGTGTGCGTGGACGAGGCGCGCCGGTACGCGGTGGCGCTGGTCGGCGGGCACGGTGGCGGCGCCAACGCGCTCGCCGCCCGCGTCGCGGACGCGCTGGGCGCCACCCCGGTCGTCACCACCGCCACCGACGCGGTCGGCGTGACGCCGCTGGACGAGGTGGCGGCGCTGTTCGGCTGCACCGTCCGCGGTGACCTCGCCGGGCTCACCCGCGCGGTGCTGGACGGGCTGCCGGTGGCGATCCGCAACCCGCTCGGCCTGCCGCTGCCTGCACTGCCCACTGTGGACGGAGCGGCGGAATGGACGCTCACGTTGGACGACACGGTGGCCCAGCCTGCCGAACGTGAGGTCCGGATGGTCCCCGCCGACCTCGTCGTCGGCATCGGCTGTGAGCGCGGTGTGGCCGTCGAGGAGGTGCTGGCGCTGCTCGACCGGCTCCCGGAGTTCGGCCTCGACCCGGCCGCGGTCGCCGCACTCGCGTCGCTGGACCTCAAGGCCGACGAGGAGGCCCTGGTCCGCATCGCCGCCGACCGCGGACTGCCCCTCGTCACGCACCCGGCGGGGCTGCTGTCCACACAGGACGTGCCCACGCCGTCCGAGGTCGTCTCCGCGGAGGTCGGCACGCCGAGCGTGGCCGAGGCGTCCGCCCTCGTCACGGCGCGGCAGCGGACCGGCGGTGAGCCGGACCTGGTGGTGTCCAAGCAGAAGCAGGGCCGGGTCACGCTCGCGGTCGCCCGGGCCCGGTACCGCGGGCGGCTGGCCGTCGTCGGGCTCGGCCCCGGTGCGGCGGACCTCCGCAGTCCCCGCGCCGAGGCCGAGCTGCGGCGAGCGTCCGAGGTGGTGGGTCTCGACCAGTACGTCGACCAGATCCGGCACCTGCTCCGCCCCGGCACGCGCGTGCACGCGACCGGGCTCGGCAGCGAGGAGGCCCGCGCGCGGAGCGCGGTCGACCTCGCGCGCGAGGGGCGGGCGGTGGCGCTGATCGGGTCCGGTGACGCCGGGGTGTACGCGATGGCGAGCCCCGCACTCGAGCACGCCGGCACCGACGTCGAGGTGGTCGGCGTCCCCGGCATCACGGCGGCGCTCGCGTCGGCCGCCGTGCTCGGCGCCCCGCTCGGGCACGACCACGCGATGATCAGCCTGTCGGACCTGCACACGCCGTGGCCCGCGATCGAGCGCCGGGTCCGCGCGGCGGCCGAGGCGGACCTGGTGGTCTGCTTCTACAACCCGCGCTCGAAGGGCCGGGACTGGCAGCTCGGCGCGGCCCTCGACCTGATCCGCAAGCACCGCCCGGACGGGACACCGGTCGCGGCGGTACGCCAGGCCAGCCGTCCCGACGAGTCCGTCCACATTGCCCCGATCGCCGACTTCGACCCCGCGGTGGTCGACATGTACACGACGGTGGTGGTCGGCGCGTCCACCACGCGGCTCGTGGGCGGCCGGATGGTCACCCCGCGCGGGTACCGCTGGATGGGCGCCGAATGACGGCCCCCGTCGCGATCGGCGCGTGCCAGGGCTGCGGCGCCTGCCTGCTGACCTGCCCTGAGCACGCCATCCGTCCGGTGGGTGGTGTCCTTCACGTGCTGGACCGGTGCACGGGATGCGGAGAGTGCGTGGAGATCTGCCCCGTCGACGCGATCGAGTTCACCGCGGAGTACCTCCTCGTCGAGGAGCGCTGCGCGTGACCGACGCCTCCCTGATCACCGGGGCCGTCGCCACGGGTGCCTGGACCCGTGCCGAGCGGGTGCGCATCAGCGGCATCCTCGCGGTGATCGCGGGACTCCACGTCGCGGGCATCGCCCTGTACCTCGCGTACTCCGGCGACCTCGCCACCGCAGGCGGCGTCGCGGGCACCGGCGTGCTGGCGTACGTCCTCGGCATGCGGCACGCGTTCGACGCCGACCACATCGCGGCGATCGACGACACGACACGGATCATGCTCCTGCGTGGACGGCGCCCGGTGGGCGTCGGCTTCTTCTTCGCGATGGGCCACTCCACGGTGGTCGTCGTGCTGGCGCTGCTCGTCGCGTGGGGCGCCGCCTCGCTCACGGCGGCCGGCGCCGACCACCTGCGGGAGCTCGGCGGTGCGGTGGCGACCGTCGTCGCGATGGTCTTCCTGCTGATCGTCGCGGCGCTGAACGCCGTCGTCCTGCGCACGATCGTCGGCCTGTGGCGGCGCCTGCGCAGCGGCGAGCACGACGTCGCCGCCACCGAGCGGGCGCTGCTGTCCCGCGGTGCGCTGAACCGCCTGCTGGGCGGGCGGTTCCGGAACGTCGTGCGGTCCTCGTGGCACATGTACCCGGTGGGCCTGCTGATGGGCCTCGGCCTCGAGACCGCGAGTGAGGTGACGCTGCTGGCCCTCGCCGCGTCCACGGCCGCCGGCGGGCAGCTCCCGGTCGCGGCGGTGCTGAGCCTGCCGCTGCTGTTCGCGGCGGGGATGTCCACCTTCGACACCGCCGACAGCCTGGTGATGAGCCGGCTGTACTCGTGGTCGTACCGCAACCCCGTCCGGACGCTGTTCTTCAACATGAGCACGACCGCGATGACCGTCCTCATCGCCGGGTTCATCGCGAGCGTGTACCTCGCCGACGTGCTGGTGGCCTACGGGGGCTGGACGTTCCTCACGCCGTACGCGGCGCTGGCCCGGAACTTCGAGCTGTTCGGCTACTGCATCGCCGGGCTGTTCGCCCTGACCTGGCTGACCGCGCTCGCGGTGTGGAAGGTCCGCCGGTACGACGCCGAGCCGGAGGTCACCCGATGAGCCGCCGCATCCACCCGATCGAGGTCGAGTCGTACGGCATCCTGCGGACCCGGGTGGACACCCGGCACCTGCCGCGCTGGACCCGCGCGGTGACCGAGCGGGTGGTCCACTCCAGCGCCGACGTGACCTATGTGGAGGATCTCGTCTGCGACGAGGAGTCGCTCGTCGCGGGGGCCACGGCCCTCGCCCAGGGTGCGCCGCTCGTGGTGGACGCCGCGATGGTCGGCGCGGGGATCACGACGTACCCGTCGACGTGCCTCGTCCGCGACCCGGCCGCCGCCGAGCTCGCGGCGTCCACTGGGGACACCCGATCCGCCGCCGCGTTCCGGCTCGCCGCCGAGCGCGTCGGGCCCGGCGCGGTGTGGGTGGTCGGCAACGCGCCGACCGCGCTCTTCGCGCTGCTCGACCTCGACGTCAGGCCCGCGCTGGTCGTCGGGCTGCCGGTGGGGTTCGTGGGCTCGGTCGAGTCCAAGGAGGCGCTGCGGGCGTCCGGGCTCCCCGCGGTGACCAACCGCTCCGAGAAGGGCGGCTCGGCGATCGCCGCGGCCGCCGTCAACGCGCTGCTGTACGGCCCGAACCCGTTGTCCGAGGAGGACGAGTGACCACCGATCTGACCCTCGGCACCCCGCCCGCGCTGCTCGTCGTCGGGCACGGGACGAAGGACGACACCGGTGCCGAGGAGTTCCGGCAGTTCGTCGCGCGGGTCGGCGCCCGGCTCGCCGAGCGCGGCATCGCGGCGGGCGGCGGCTTCATCGAGCTGTCGGCGCCGCCGCTCGCCGACGCGGTCGCGGGGCTGGTGGCGGAGGGGCACCGCGCCTTCGCCGCCGTGCCGCTCATGCTCGTGGCCGCCGGGCACGCCAAGGGAGACATCCCCGCGGCACTCGCCCGCGAGAAGGAGCGCCACCCCGGCATCGCGATCTCCTACGGCCGCCCGCTCGGCCCGCACCCGGCGCTGCTGGGTGTCCTCACCGAGCGTCTCGACGCGGTCCTCGACCCGGCCGACCGTGCGACGACGACGGTGGTCCTCGTCGGCCGCGGCTCCACCGACCCCGACGCCAACGCGGAGATCGCGAAGGTCGCGCGCCTCCTGTACGAGGGGCGGGGCCTCGCGGGCGTCGAGCCGTCGTTCGTCTCGCTCGCCGATCCCGGTGTGCCGGCGGCGCTCGAGCGCTGCCGCCGGCTCGGCGCGGCGCGGATCGTCGTGCTGCCGTACTTCCTGTTCGCGGGCGTGCTCCCGGACCGGATCGTCGCCCAGGCCGGTGCGTGGGCGGCGGCGCACCGGGAGGTGCCGGTGCGCGTCGCGGGGCTGATCGGGGACTGCGACCAGCTCGCCGACGTCGTGCTCGAGCGGTACGCCGAGGCGCTCGGCGCGCAGATCCGGATGAACTGCGACACCTGCATCTACCGCACCGCGATGCCCGGGTTCTCCGAGCGCGTCGGGGCGCCGCAGACGCCGCACCACCACCCGGACGACCCGGCCCACGCCCACGGGCACGACCAGCACCACTCGCATGCCCACTGACTCTCGCCGTGACGCTGACTCTCGCCGTGACGCTGACCTGCGCCACCACGGGGACCGCGAGGTCGCGCCCGGCCTGGTCGACCTCGCCGTCAACGTCCGGCCCACCCCGCGGTGGCTGCTCGAGGCGGTGACCGCGTCGCTGGGCGGCCTCGCGGCGTACCCCGACGGCGCCGTCGCGCGGGCCGCGACCGCGGCCCGGCACGGCCGTCCCCCCGGCGAGGTGCTGCTCACCGCGGGTGCCGCCGAGGCGTTCGTGTTGCTCGCCCGGACCCTCGCGCCGCGGCGCGCCGTCGTCGTGCACCCGCAGTTCACCGAGCCCGAGGCCGCGCTGCGCGCCGCCGGGCACGCGGTCGAGCGGGTGGTGCTGTCCGGGGACTTCGCGCTGGACCCGTCCCGGGTACCGGAGGACGCGGACCTCGTCGTCGTGGGCAACCCGACGAACCCGACCTCGGTGCTGCACCCGGCCGACGTCCTCGCGTCCCTCGCGCGGCCGGGGCGGGTCCTCGTCGTGGACGAGGCGTTCGCCGACACGGTGCCGGGCGAGCCGGAGTCGCTGGCCCGGCGCCGGGACCTCCCGGGACTGGTCGTGCTCCGCAGCCTCACGAAGACCTGGGGCCTCGCCGGGCTCCGCATCGGGTACGTCCTCGCGCCGGCGGACCTGGTCGCGCGGCTCGCGGAGGCCCAGCCACTGTGGGCGGTGTCCACGCCCGCGCTGGTGGCGGCCGTCGCCTGCGCGTCGGAGGACGCCCGCGCCGAGGAGGCCCGGATCGCGCGGGAGATCACCGGCGACCGGGCGTACCTGCTGGGCCGCCTGCCCGTCCGCGTCGCGGCGCCGCCGCGGTCGTCGTTCGTGCTGCTCGAGGTCCCGGACGGGGCCCGGGTCCGCGCGTCGCTCCGCGACCGCGGCTACGCCGTGCGCCGCGGCGAAACGTTTCCAGGCCTCGGTCCCGACCACCTGCGGGTGGCGGTCCGGGCGCCGGAGGTCACCGACGGGTTCGTCGGTGCGTTACGGGAGGTGCTGTGAACACCGGCGGTGCCGACAGGAGCGATGCGGAGGCGGTCTACCGCGTCATGGCCGGACGACGGGACGTCCGCACCGGTTTCCGGCGCGACCCGATCCCGGACGACGTGCTCCGGCGGGTCCTCGAGGCCGCGCACCTCGCGCCCAGCGTGGGGTTCAGCCAGCCGTGGGACTTCCTGGTCCTGCGGGACGAGGGGCTGCGGGGCGACGTGAAGCGGCTCGCGCGGACGCAGAGAGAACGTTTCGCGGCCTCGCTGCCCTCCGCCCGCGCCGAGGCGTTCGCCCGGCTCCGGACCGACGCGATCGGTGACACCCCGCTCGACGTGGTCGTGACCTGCGACCCGACGCGCGGCGGGCGCCATGTCCTCGGCCGGCACAGTCAGCCGCAGATGGCGCCGTACTCGACCGCGCTCGCGGTGCAGAACCTGTGGCTCGCCGCCCGCGCGGAGGGGCTCGGCGTGGGCTGGGTCAGCTTCTTCGCCGAGCGCGAGCTCGCCACGCTGCTGGGGCTGCCGCCGCACGTGGAGGTGGTGGCGTACCTGTCCGTGGGGTACGTCGAAACGTTTCCAGCCGAACCCGAACTGGCCGCCGCCGGGTGGGCTCGCCGCCGGCCGCTCGGCTGGGCCGTGCACGATGGACGGTGGGGCCACCGGGCCCTGCCAGGGGAGGAACCCGTGAGCCTGCTCGACGAGACGATCGCCGCGATCGCACCACCCGACGCCGCCGCCATCGCGGCCGCACGCGACCGCCAGGCGCGGATGACCAAGCCCGCCGGGTCGCTCGGCGTGCTCGAGGACGTGTCGGTCCAGCTCGCCGGCCTGGCGGGGACGTGCCCGCCGCCGCTGCCGTCGCCGGCCGCGGTCGCCGTGTTCGCCGCGGACCACGGCGTCCACGCCCAGGGCGTCACGCCGTGGCCGCAGGAGGTCACCGCGCAGATGGTGGGCAACTTCCTCGCGGGCGGCGCCGTGGTGAACGCGTTCGCCGCGCAGACGGGCGCCGAGGTCGTGGTGGTCGACGTCGGCGTGGCGTCCGACCTGTACGCCGGGGACACGCCGCCGCCCGGCCTGCTGCCGCGGCGCGTCCGGGCGGGGACCGCCGACATGACGACCGGCCCGGCCATGACCGCCGAGGAGGTGCGGGCGGCGCTCGAGGTCGGCATCGAGACGGCCCGGGACCTCGTCGTCGCGGGCAACCGCTGCCTGCTCACCGGCGACATGGGCATCGCGAACACCACGGCCTCCGCGGCGCTGATCGCGGCCTTCACCGGGACCGACCCCGCCGACGTGACCGGCCGCGGCACCGGCATCGACGACGCGACGCACGCGCACAAGGTGACCGTGATCCGGCGGGCCCTCGTGCTGCACGGTCTCACCGACGGGGTGACCGACCCGCTGGCCGCCCTCGCCGCCGTCGGCGGGCTCGAGCACGCGGCGCTCGCCGGGTTCGTGCTCGGCGCCGCCGCGTTGCGCGTCCCGGTGGTGCTCGACGGGGTCATCGCGGGCTCCGCGGCGCTGGTGGCCGCCGCGCTCGCGCCGGACGTCCTCGGCGCCTGCGTGGCCGGGCACCGCTCGGCCGAGCCCGGCCACGCCGTCGCGCTCGCCCATCTCGGGCTCGAACCGCTGGTCGACCTGCGGCTGCGCCTCGGTGAGGGCAGCGGGGCCGTGCTCGCGCTGCCGCTGGTCCAGTCCGCGGTGCGGGCGCTGCGGGACGTGGCGACCTTCGACTCCGCCGGTGTGACGGGGAAGGACTGACCGGGCGTGTACCCACTCGGACTCCGGCTCGCCGGCCGCCGCGTCCTGGTCGCCGGCGGCGGGACCGTGGCGCAGCGACGGGTACCGCCGCTGCTCGACGCCGGTGCGGACGTACACCTGGTCGCGCCGTCGCTGACCCCGGCGCTGGAGGCGCTCACCGGACGGCTGACGTACCACCCGCGCGAGTTCGCGCCGTCCGATGTGGACGGTGCGTGGCTGGTGCTGGCGCTCACCGACTCGCCCGAGGTCAACGCGGCGGTGGGCCACGCGGCCGAGGCCCGGCAGGTGTTCTGCGTCCGGGCCGACGACGCCTCGCTCGCGAGCGCGTGGACACCCGCGGTCGGGCGGTACGACCGGGTCACGGTCGCCGTGCACGCGGACCGCGACCCGCGGCGCGCCGCCGCGCTGCGGGACGCGCTCGTGGAGCGGCTGGCGGACGGGTCGCTCGACGCGGCGTTCGGGCGGGGCGACGCGCTCCCCGGTGTGGCGCTGGTGGGCGGCGGTCCCGGTGACCCCGAGCTGATCACCGTCCGCGGGCGGCGGCTGCTGTCGCGCGCGGACGTCGTCGTGATCGACCACCTCGCGCCGCACCTGCTGCTCGACGAGCTGCCGTCGCACGTCGAGGTGATCGACGCGTCGAAGCTCCCGTACGGGCGGTACATGGCCCAGGAGGCCATCAACACCGCGCTGGTCTCGAACGCCCTCGCCGGGAGGTTCGTGGTCCGGCTCAAGGGCGGGGATCCGTTCGTGTTCGGGCGCGGCGGGGAGGAGCTCGAGGCGTGCCTCGCCGCGGGCGTCCCCGTCGAGGTGGTGCCGGGCGTGACGAGCGCGGTGAGCGTGCCCGCCTCGGCCGGGATCCCGGTGACGCACCGCGGGATCTCGCACGAGTTCGTCGTGGTGTCCGGGCACGTCGCGCCCGGCGACCCGCGGTCGCTGGTGGACTGGGCGGCGCTCGCGCGGCTGCGGGGCACGCTGGTGCTGCTGATGGCGGTCGAGCGGCTGCCGCAGATCACCGCGACGCTCGTGGAGCACGGCAGGCCCGCGGACACGCCGGTGGCGGTGGTCCAGGACGGCACCACCTCGGCGCAGCGGTCGGTGTCCGGGACCCTCGCCACGATCGCGGCCGACGCGAAGGCGGCGGGGATCGGCCACCCGGCCGTCGTGGTGGTCGGCGAGGTGGTGGCGGTGGCGGAGCGGATCGCGGCGCTGCTGCCGCCCCGAGGGGAGTAGGCGGGATCTCTCGCCCGCGCCCGGGGAGGGGCCGCTACGGCATCCCGCCGAGGGCCGGGAACTCGGCCCGCGCCGCTACGGCATCCCGGCGAGGGCCAGGAACTCGGCCCGCGCCGCGGCGTCGTCCCGGAGCGTGCCGAGCAGCGCGGACGTGACGGTCGTGGACCCCGCCGCCTGCGCGCCCCGGAGTGTCATGCAGGTGTGCTCGGCGTGGACCAGCACTCCGACGCCCCGCGGCCGGAGGTGGTCCGCGAGCCAGGTGGCGACCTCCCGTGTCAGGCGTTCCTGGACCTGCGGGCGGCGGGCGAAGTGCTCCACCAGGCGGGCGAGCTTCGAGAGCCCGAGGATGCGGGCGCCGGGCAGGTACCCGACCGTGACCGTGCCGGTGAACGGCAGCAGGTGGTGCTCGCAGACGCTCACCAGCGGCAGCCGCCGGGCGAGGACGAGCTCGTCGTAGCCCGCGTCGTTGGGAAACGTGGTGGCGGTGAAGGGCCGGGCGGTGAACAGCTCGGCGTACGCGCGCGCCATCCTCGCCGGGGTGTCGGCCAGGCCCTCCGCGGACAGGTCCACCCCGAGCGCGGTGAGGAAGTCCCGGGCCGCGGCCGTCGCGGCGTCGTGGTCGCGGCGTCCGGGGTCCCGCACCACGCGGAGTGCTCGCCCCGCCACGGGCAGCTCCACGAGGCCCTGGTCCGTCACGACCCCGTCCGTGTCTTCGCGGGAGTCCCCGCGGCACCGTGGGTGGTGTGCCCGTCGGGCCACACGTCGGCCTCGCTGCGGTGCCACACCGGGTGGTCCCCGGCGGTCTCCACGTTGAACCCGTAGTCGTAGACCAGCGACCCGCCCAGGCTCG
>DASWRY010000096.1:0-13064 GCA_036402915.1 Mycobacteriales bacterium | reverse complement strand
GCTTGACCTTGAGGTCCTCGAACACCGCCTCGATGACGAAGTCGGCGTCCGCGAACGCGTCCTTGGTCAGCGACCCGGAGATGAGGGCCTTGAGGCGGTTCGCCCGGTCGGGGGACAGCCGGCGGCGCTGCAGCAGCTTGTCGATCTCGGCGTGGGCGTACCCGACGCCCTTGTCGAGGCGCCCCTGGTCGAGGTCCGTCAGCACGACCAGGACCTCCAGCCGCTGGGCGAACAGCAGCGCGAGCTGGCTCGCCATCAGCCCGGCGCCGACGACGCCCACCTTGGTGACCGGCCGGGCGAGGCTCTTGTCCGGCACGCCCACCGGCCGCTTGGCCCGCTTCTGGACCAGGTCGAACGAGTACAGCCCGGCCCGCAGCTCGTCGCTCATGATCAGGTCCGCGAGCGCCTCGTCCTCGGCGGCGGTGCCGGTGGTGAGGTCGGCCTCGCGGGCGAGCGCGATGAGGTCCAGCGCGCGGTACGGGGCCGGGGCGGCGCCGTGCAGCTTGGCGTCGAGGAACGCGCGGCCGCGGGCGAGCGCGTCGTCCCACGACTGGCCGCGGTCCACCTCGGGCCGCTCCACGGTGATCTCGCCGCGGAGCACGCCCGCCGCCCACTCGAGCGAGCGCTCGAGGAAGTCGGCCGAGTCGAACATCGCGTCCGCGATGCCGAGCTCGAGGGCCTGCTTCGGCTTGAGCATCTTGTTCTGGTTCAGCGCGTTCTCGAGGATGACCGTGATCGCCTTGTCGGCGCCGATCAGGTTCGGCAGCAGCTGCGTACCGCCCCACGCCGGGACCAGCCCGAGGAAGCACTCCGGGAACGCGATCGCGGCCGCGCCGGACGACAGCGTCCGGTACTGCGCGTGGAGCGCCAGCTCGAGGCCGCCGCCCATCACGGCACCGTTCACGAAGGCGAACGTGGGCACCCCGGCGTCGGCGAGCCGCCGGAACACGCGGTGGCCGAGGCGCCCGAGCTCGAGCGCCTGCTCCCGGTTCTGGATCACCGGGACGCCGGACAGGTCGGCGCCGACCGCGAAGATGAACGGCTTGCCGGTCACCGCGATCGCCCGGACGGCAGGCGTCCGGGACTCGATCGCGCCGAGCGCCGCGTCGAGGCCGGCGAGCCCGGCGGGCCCGAAGGTGGACGGCCGGGTGTGGTCGTGGCCGTTCTCCAGCGTGATCAGCGCGATCTCGCCGTCGACGCCGGGCACCTCGACGTACTGGACGAGGGCCTGGGTGACGACCTCGTCGGCGAACTCGGGGGTGGTCACTTGGCGCTCCCGGTGTAGTGGGGGTTCTCCCAGATCACGGTGCCGCCCTGGCCGATGCCGATGCACATCGACGTGAGGCCGTACCGGACCTCGGGCCGCTCGGCGAAGTGGTGCGCCAGCTGGGTCATCAGGCGCACGCCGGAGGAGGCGAGGGGGTGGCCGATCGCGATCGCGCCGCCCCACGGGTTGACGCGGGGGTCGTCGTCCGGGATGCCGTAGTGCTCGAGGAGGGCGAGCACCTGGACGGCGAAGGCCTCGTTCAGCTCGAACAGGCCGATGTCCTCGATCGTGAGTCCGGCGCGCTTCAGCGCCTTCTCGGTGGCCGGCACCGGGCCGATGCCCATCACCTCGGGCTCGACGCCCGCGAAGGCGTACCCGACCATCCGCATGCCGATCGGCAGGCCGAGCTCGGTCGCGACGTCCTCGGCAGCCATGATGCAGGCCGTGGCGCCGTCGTTGAGCCCGGCGGCGTTGCCCGCGGTGACCCGGCCGTGGGGGCGGAACGGCGTCTTCAGCCCGCGCAGCCCCTCGAGCGTGGTCTCCGGGCGCGGCGGCTCGTCGGCGGTCGCGAGGCCCCAGCCCCTGTCGGCGTTACGCGTCGCCATCGGCACGAGGTCTCGCTGGATCTTGCCGTCGGCGAGGGCCTTCGCGTACTTCTGCTGGCTGGCCAGCGCGAAGAGGTCGCAGCGCTCCTTGGTGAGCGACGGGTACCGGTCGTGGATGTTCTCCGCGGTCTGGCCCATCACGAGTGCCGACGGGTCGACGATCTTGTCGGCGACGATCCGCGGGTTCGGGTCGACGCCCTCGCCCATCGGGTGGCGGCCCATGTGCTCCACACCGCCGGCGATGGCGACGTCGAGCGCGCCCATCGCGATGCCGCCCGCGACCGAGGTCACGGCCGTCATGGCGCCCGCGCACATGCGGTCGATCGAGTACCCGGGTACGGACTTCGGCAGCCCGGCGAGCAGGCTCGCCACGCGTCCGAGGGTCAGGCCCTGGTCGCCGATCTGGGTGGTCGCGGCGAGCGCTACCTCGTCGATACGCTCCGGTGGCAGCTCGGGGTGCCGCCGCAGGAGCTCGCGGATGACCCGGACGACCAGGTCGTCCGCACGGGTGCCGGCGTAGATCCCCTTGGGGCCGGCCTTGCCGAACGGGGTGCGGGCGCCGTCGACGAAGACGACGTCGCGGGAGGGTGCGGCCACGGGAAAGCTCCGTTCCACGGATGTCTGGTTACTCGAGAGTAACAACGAACACCGTGCTCGGGGAGCGGGCCGCGGTTGTGGCCTCCGTCACTCCGTGGCGAGGGCCTCCGCGAGCGGTCCGGCCACCAGGCCCACCTGCCACCGCCGGGCGCCGGTGGCCGTCAGGGCGGCCGCGACCGAGGCGGTGTCGACCTGCTCCGGCGGCAGCCACGCGAGGCGGCGGACGGCGTCCGGCGCGATGAGGTTCTCCGGGGGCAGTGTGTGCTCCGCGGCGACCGCGGTGACGGCGGCCCGGGCAGCGGCGAGGCGCTTCGCCGCGGCCGGGTCGCGGTCGCTCCAGCGGTGGGCGGGCGGCGGCCCGTCGCCCGCGGCGGAGGGGGCGGGCAGGTCCTGCTCGGGGAGCGCGCGGGCCCCGTGCAGGGCCGCCAGCCACTGCCCGGACAACCGCCGGGTGGCACGCCCGGAGAACACCGGGAGGGCCAGCAGGGCCTTCTCGTCGGCGGGATCGGCCTGGGCGGCCGCGATCAGCGCGGAGTCGGGCAGCACACGGCCGGGCGCGAGGTCGCGCCGGCGGGCGATCGCGTCCCGCGTCTCCCAGAGGGCGCGGACCCGGGCCAGCCCGCGCGGCGAGCGCACCTTGTGGACGCCCGACGTCCGGCGCCAGGGGTCCGTGCGCGGGGGCGGTGCCTCGCTCGCGGCGAGCGCCGCGAACTCCTCCTCGGCCCAGCCGAGCTTGCCCTGCCTGTCGAGCTCGGCGGCGAGGGCGTGGCGCAGCTCGACGAGCAGCTCGACGTCGAGGGCGGCGTACGTCAGCCAGGGCCGCGGCAGGGGACGGGTGCTCCAGTCGGCCGCGGAGTGGCCCTTCTCCAGGCTGTACCCGAGGACGCGCTCCACCATGGCGCCGAGGCCGACACGCTCGAACCCGGCGAGGCGGCCGGCGAGCTCCGTGTCGAACAGCCGGCGCGGGCGCATCCCCACCTCGGCGAGGCACGGCAGGTCCTGGCTCGCGGCGTGCAGCACCCACTCGGTGTCGGCCAGGGCCGCGTCCACCTCGGTGAGGTCGTCGAACGACACGGGGTCGATCAGCGTGGTGCCCGCGCCCGCGCGGCGGAGCTGCACGAGGTACGCACGCTGGCCGTACCGGTACCCGGAGGCGCGCTCGGCGTCCACGGCCACCGGGCCCGTGCCGTTCGCGAGCGCGTCGACCGCCCGCTGCAGCGCGCCGGGGGTGTCGACGGGATCAGGGGTGCCCTCGCGGGGTTCGAGCAGGGGGATCGGTCCGGGCAGGGGTTCCCCGCCCGCCAGTTCGTCCACCGGCGGGCCGTCAGCCCCCGTCGTCGCCACGTGCTCCACGCCCCCCACCGTACGGCGGTCCACGGCAGACCCGTCGCAGGCTCGCCCGGAGGTGAATCCGAGTGGCCTGTGGAGAAGGGCCTCTCCCCGCTAGCGTGTACCCGGTCGGGGCCGACGGCCACGGCACCGCATCGTCTCGTCGGGGAGGGCTGTCTGCGCATGACGAGCCCTGCGGAGCGCTCTCCCGTGCCTGCGACGGCCGAGGCACCGGCTCCTGCGCCGGTGGACGATCCGGCACCTGCGGCCGCTGCGACCCCCGTGTCCGGGGGCGCGCCCGCGTCCGGCCCGCCCCGTGCCGTGCGTCCGACCTCCGCGCTTCCCGCCTCCGTGGCCGGACCCGGCGCCGGTGCGGCACCGCGGTCCTCGGTGCACCCCCACTACACGTCCCGGCTCCCCGTGCCGCCGGGAGCGGGGAAGCGCTCGGTGCTCCGGGAGCTCTGGCCCCTCGTGGCGGCCGGTGCCCTGGTCGTGGTGCTCCTCGCGACCACGTTCGTCCAGGCCGTGGTGGTCCGGGACCAGGCACAGCGCCTCGGCGCGCTCGAGCGCGCGGTCGGGGACGGCGACGTCGCCGCGGCGCGGACCCGGCAGGAGGTGCACGACCTCCAGCGGCGCGCCGCCGTGCTCGAGGCGCGGACCCGGGGCTCCCTCGACGCGGCCGCCGTCGCACGGCAGGTCACGCCGTCCGTCTTCCGGGTCCGGGCCGGGGACGCGACCGGCAGCGCGTTCGCGTTCGGCGCCCGCCCGCGGGGCGGCGGTACGTCGCTGCTCACCAACTTCCACGTCGTCGCCGGCCTGCTCGCGAGCGGGGGCACCATCGTCACGATCGACCGGAACGGCAACTCGTACACCGCCCGCATCGGCCGTACCGATCGAACCCGGGACCTCGCGGTGCTCGAGACCGACGCGTTCTTCCGGCCGCTGCGCGCCGCGTCCGCCGAGGTGCAGGCGGGCGCGCCGGTCGTGGTGGTCGGCGCCCCGCTCGGCCTGACCGACTCGATCACCGCCGGTGTCGTGAGCGCACTGCGCCCGCGGCCGGACGGGAGCAGCGGGAAGTTCATCCAGTTCGACGCGGCGATCAGCCCCGGCAACTCCGGCGGGCCGGTGGTCGACGCCGACGGCCGGGTGGTCGGCGTGGCCCAGGCCAAGCTCGTGCAGGAGGGCGTGGAGGGCATCTCTATCGCGATCCCCATCGCCGAGGCCTGCGGCGGGGTCGTGCGGTGCTGACGCCCGGCCCGAACCCGATCAGGAGGTCCCATGTCCGACCCCGGTAGCGGTGCGCGGCCGCCCCTCGGCCCGTTCCCGCCCGGTGGCCCCCGTCGCCGGACGGCCCCGCAGGTTCCGGACGACGACGCGACGGGCCCGATCCCGGCCGTGCCGGTGCCGGACCTCCCGACCGAGCCGCTGCCTCCGGGCGCTGAGTTCGCGCCCGGAACTCCCGGCGCGGGGTCCCCGGCTCCGCGGTTCGGCGCGCGGCCGGCGGGGGAGTTCCGGCGTCCCGCGGGCGTGGCGCCGAGTGCGCCCGCCCGCACCGAGACGGCGGTACACGCGGCGCCGGTCACGCCGGCCGCTCCGTCGACGTCCGTCGCTCCGGCGGTGCCCGTCGCCCCGGTGGTGCCCGCCGCTCCGGTGACCCCCGCCGCGCCGCGCCCGCTCGGCGACACCCAGCAGCTCCGCGCGCTGTTGCTGCCCGACCGCCCGGGGCGTCCCGTTCCCACGTCGCCGGGCCCGGCCCGCCCCGGTGGCGAGCCGCGGCCCGCGGGTGTGGCGTCCGCGGTCCCGCTGTCGCCCGGCGGCCACCCGCTCTGGGGCGGTCCGCCGGACACGGCGACCGCCGCCCCGGTCGGCGGCCCCGAACCGGTCGCCCCGGCGCCGCCCGGCACCGTCCCGCCGCTCCCGCCGCCCGGTGCCGCCGCGCCGTTCCCGCCGCCGGGTGCCGTCGCGCCGTTCCCGCCGCTGCCGTGGTCCGCGCCACCGGCCGCGGAGCACCCGCCGCGCCGCGCGGCTCTCCTCCCGTTCCTGGCGGGCGCGAGCGCGGTGCTGCTCCTCGCGACGATCGTGCTGACCGTTCTCTACACGGGGGCGGCCGGTGACCTCCGGCGGAGCCACACCGACCTGGCGAGCGCTCGCCGGGCCGCCGACGCGCGTGCGGCGGACGTGGCCGCGCGCGACCGCACGATCGCCGGCCTCCGGGGCGACCTCGCCACGGCACGGGACGAGCTCGCGGCCACGGAGCACGAGCTCACCGGTACGAGGAGCAGGCTCGGGACCACGGTGGACCAGCTCGGGAACACGAAGGACCTGCTCGGCGCCACCCAGGCCGACAAGCAGGTGGTGTCGCACTGCCTGAAGCTGATCCTCGACTTCTTCGACGCCGCGGCGCGCGGGGACGACGGCCGCGCCCGGGAGCTCTATGCCGAGGCCAACGCCCCCTGCCAGTCCGCGGACGCGATCGTCAACCGCTGACCACACGCGACGCGGCCCGGCCCTCCGTGGGGAGGACCGGGCCGCGTCGTGTCGTCGGGGTGGCCGGTCAGGTGATGACGCCGGCGCGCATCGCGACGGCGACCATCTCGGCGCGGTCGCCGGTGCCCAGCTTGCGCGCGATCCGGGCCAGGTGGCTCTTCACGGTGAGTGCGGAGAGCTGGAGCTCGTCGCCGATCTCCTTGTTCGACTGGCCCTCGGCCACGAGCCGCAGGACCTCGACCTCGCGGAGCGAGAGCTCCGTGACGCCGCTGTCGACGGGGCCGCCGCGGATGCCGGCCTTGAGCACCGGAGCCACCGACGGGTCGGCGTACACGCCGCCGTTCAGCACCCGCCGTACGCCGGTGTCGACGACCGGACCCGCGGTGGACTTCAGCAGGTACCCGTCGGCGCCGGCCACGAACGCCGCCCGCACCGAGAACGCGTCGTCGGCGGCGGAGAGCACCACCAGGTGGCGCCAGCCGTTCGCCCGCAGCTCGGCGAGCAGGTCGAGGCCGCTGCCGTCCGGCAGGGCGAGGTCGAGCACGCACAGCTCCCGGGGACCGGTGAGCGCGGCACGGGTACGGGCCTCCGCGGCACTCGCCGCCTCGACCACCTGCCGTGCGCCCAGCGTGGTCAGCCGGGACACCAGGGACTGGCGGACGTTCGCATGCGCGTCCACGACCATCGCGGTGAACCCGCTGTTCGTCGTCGGCTGCGCGACTGCTCGCGTGCCCACGTGTTCGATTCCCGCCGTCACGTCACCCTCCCGGCCCAACAATGTCCCCCGTCTTGTCGGCTGACCGGGTGCCTCCCTGTAGCCCTGAGTGACGGTGGGCTCAGATACGACGGCCGGAGGCGAGCACCGTGACGCCGGGAGGAGGAAGTCCCGCGGTCGAGGCCAGCAGCGTGCACCACGCCTCGAGATGGGGGCCGAGATCCGCGTCGAGGGGCGTCCAGGACGCGCGCAGCTCGACGTCGGCGGTGTCGGGTGGACCCGCGAGGTCGCCGAACCGGCTGGAGGTGGTCTGGGTGACCGTGCCGCCGGCCGCCGTGTACCGGGCGCCGTGCGCGGCCAGCGCGTCGACGAGCCAGCTCCATCCCACCGGCGCCAGCATCGGGTCGCCCGTCATCTCGGGCTCCAGCTCGGCGGTGACGAACGTGACGACACGCAGTGTCCCGTCCCACGCCTCCTGGCCGGCCGGGTCGTGGAGCAGCACGAGGCGCCCCGTCGCGACCTCGTCCTCGTCGCGGAGCACGTCCGCGCCGAGCGCGAACGAGAACGGCGCGAGCCGCTGCGGAGGCGGGATCTCCTCCAGCTGGATCTCGGTGCGTACCCGGACCGACCGCAGCGCCTCGACCGCGCGCGCAAAGGTCTCCGGAACGCCGGTGGGCTCCGCCATGGTGGTCAGCGTAGGCGTCCGATCGCGCCTCACCCGGGCGGCGCGCCGCGCGCATGTACCGGACGACGTGGCGCAGGACTCCCCCCGGGACACGCTTCGCGGTACCGCGGGATGGCCGCCCGCCCGTGGGAGGATTACGTCACCATGAGTGCCGCTTCGCTGTCGCCCGCCGAGTCCGTCTTCGTCCGTGCCTGCCACGGGGAGGCGGTGCCGTACACGCCGGTGTGGTTCATGCGCCAGGCCGGGCGGTCGCTGCCGGAGTACCGGGCGGTCCGCGAGGGTGTCGGCATGCTCGAGTCCTGCCGGCGGCCGGACCTCGTCACCGAGATCACCCTCCAGCCGGTACGGCGGCACGGCGTGGACGCGGCGATCTTCTTCTCCGACATCGTGATCCCGCTCGTGGCCACCGGGATCGACCTCGACATCGTCCCGGGTGTCGGGCCCGTCGTCGCGGAGCCGATCCGTACCGCGGCGGACGTGGACCGGCTCCACCCCCTGGACCCGGACCAGGTGGGCTACGTGACCGAGGCCGTCGGCGCGCTGGTCCGCGAGCTGGGGCCGACGCCGCTGATCGGGTTCGCGGGCGCACCCTTCACGCTCGCCAGCTACCTGGTCGAGGGCGGTCCGAGCCGCAACCACGTGAAGACCAAGGCCCTCATGCACGGCGAACCGGCCACCTGGCACGCGCTGTGCGCCCGGCTCGCCGCGATCACCACCGAGTTCCTCCGGGTGCAGGTCCGTGCCGGGGCGTCGGCGATCCAGCTGTTCGACTCGTGGGCGGGCGCGCTGTCCGAGGCGGACTACCGGAGGTACGTCCTCCCGCACAGCACGGCCGTCCTCGGCGCGCTCGCGGACACGGGCGTTCCCCAGATCCACTTCGGCGTCGGCACGGGTGAGCTCCTCACCGCGATGGACGACGCCGGCGCGGACGTGGTCGGCGTCGACTGGCGGGTGCCGCTCGACGTGGCGGCCGGCCGCGTCGGACCCCGGACTGCCCTCCAGGGCAACCTCGACCCCGCGGTGCTGTTCGCGGGTGACGCGGTCGTCGAGCAGGAGGTCGCCCGCGTGCTCACCGAGGGCAAGGCCGCGCACGGCCACGTCTTCAACCTCGGGCACGGCGTGCTGCCGGAGACCGATCCCGACGTGCTCACCCGTGTCGTCGAGCTCGTGCACACCCTCAGCGCGCGCTGATGCCGCACGTCGTCGTCGTGGGCGGCGGCCTCTCGGGGCTCGCGGCCGCGCTGGCCGTGCGGTCGGCCGCGCCGGACGGCACCCGCGTCACCGTCGTGGAGCAGTCCGGCCGGCTCGGCGGCAAGGTCCGGACCGGGGACCTCGGTGAGGAGGGCGCGGAGACCTTCCTGGTCCGCGCGCCGGAGGTGGCCGCGCTGGCCCGTGCGGTCGGGCTCGAGGTCCGGCACCCCGCCACCACGTCCGCCTCGCTGTGGGTCGACGGCGCGCTGCGGCCGATGCCGGGCGGCACGCTGCTCGGCGTACCCGCCGACGCGGACGCCGTCGAGGCCGCCGGCGTCCTCCCGCCGGACGTGATCGCGCGTATCCGGGCCGAGCCCGCGTCCGCAACGGCGGAACCGCTGCTCCCGGAGGGCGACATCGCGGTGGGCGCCCTGGTGCGCCGCCGGCTCGGCGACGCCGTGGTGGAACGGCTGGTCGACCCGCTGCTCGGCGGGGTGTACGCGGGGCGCGCGGACGCGCTCTCGCTCGCGGTCACGGTACCCACCCTCGCGGCGGCGGTACGGGAGCACTCCTCGCTCGTCCACGCCGCCCGGGCGGCGCGTCCCGCACCCTCGGCCGGGCCGGTGTTCGGCACGGTGCCGGGCGGGCTGACCCGGCTGGTCGAGGCCGCGGCGGCGGCGTCCGGCGCGGAGTTCCGGCTCGGGGCGCCCGTCCGCGAGCTGCGGCGGACCACCGCCGGCTGGCGGCTCGTGCTGGGCTCGACCCGGGATCCCGAGGTGCTCGACGCGGACGCCGTCGTGCTCGCCGTCCCCGCGACGCCGGCCGCCCGGCTGCTCGGCGACGTGTCCGCGGCCGCGGCGGCCGAGGTGGGTGTCCTCGAGTATGCGAGCGTCGGCCTCGTGACGCTCGCGCTCGCCGGCACGGAGCTCCCGGGCGGCAGCGGACTGCTGGTGCCCGCCGCCGAGGGGCTGACCGTCAAGGCCGTCACGTTCCTGAGCCAGAAGTGGGGCACGCCCGGGCACGTCGTCCGTGCGTCGGTGGGCCGGTACGGCGAGGAGGCGGTGCTCCAGCGGTCGGACGCCGAGCTCGCGGGTGCCGTTCTCACCGACCTCGCCCGGATCGTGGGGCACCCGGTGGCGGCCGTCGAGACACGGGTGACGCGGTGGGGCGGCGCGCTGCCGCAGTACGCGCCGGGACACCTCGACCGGGTGCGCCGCGCCCGGACCGCGCTGGACGACCATCCGACCCTCGCGCTGGCCGGCGCGGCGTACGACGGCGTGGGGCTTCCCGCGGTCGTCAGGTCGGGCACGGCGGCCGGTACCCGGGTGGGGCAGGCATTGCGGTCCGGGGCAGAATCGGCCCATGGCCGATGACACGACGAACGCCGCCCGCATCCGTGAGCTGAACGCCACCGTCCGGTACACGATGTGGTCGGTGTTCCGGGCCTCGGAGCCGCTGCCCGCCGACCGCGCCGAGCTGACCCGTGAGGTCGAGCAGCTGTTCGAGCAGCTCGCCGCGAAGGACGTGGTCGTGCGCGGCACCTACGACGTGTCCGGGCTCCGCGCCGACGCCGACCTCATGGTGTGGTGGCACGCGGAGTCGGCCGACGAGCTGCAGGAGGCGTACGGCCGCCTCCGCCGCACCGCGCTCGGCCGCCGGCTCACCCCCGTGTGGTCGCAGGCCGCGCTGCACCGGCCCGCGGAGTTCAACAAGAGCCACCTGCCGGCGTTCCTCGCGGACGAGGAGGCCCGGGCGTACGTGTGCGTGTACCCGTTCGTGCGCTCGTACGAGTGGTACCTGCTGCCCGACGAGGAGCGCCGCGCGATGCTCGCCGAGCACGGCCAGATGGCCCGCGGGTACCCCGACGTCCGGGCGAACACGGTCGCCTCGTTCGCGCTCGGCGACTACGAGTGGATGCTCGCGTTCGAGGCGGACGAGCTGCACCGCATCGTCGACCTCATGCGCGACCTGCGGGCCTCGACCGCGCGGCGCCACGTCCGCGCGGAGGTCCCGTTCTACACGGGACGCCGGAAGCCCGTCGCGGAGCTCGTCGCCGCGCTGCCGTAGCCCGCGCTACTCCGCGGGCTCGAGGGTCAGGCAGACGGAGTTGATGCAGTACCGCTCGTCCGTCGGCGTGGGGTAGCCCTCGCCGCGGAACACGTGTCCCAGGTGCGAGCCGCACGAGCCACAGCGCACCTCGGTCCGGATCGTGCCCAACGAGGTGTCGTCCAGCAGCACGACGTTGTCGTCCTCGGCCGGCGCGTAGAAGCTGGGCCAGCCGCAGTGGGACTCGAACTTCGTGTCGCTGCGGAACAGCTCCGCGTCGCACGCGCGACACCGGTAGACGCCCTCGGTCTTCGTGTCCACGTACTCGCCGGTGCCGGGGCGTTCGGTGCCGCCCTGCCGGAGCACGGCGTACTCGGCGGGGGAGAGCCTCTCCCGCCATTCCTCGTCGGTCCTCGTCACCTTCGGCTGCATGCCCCTACCGTACGTCGAGCCGCACCACCTGTGGATCGTGGTCGCTCACCTGGTCGGCGAACTCACTGTTCACGTGCACGACGTCGTAGTCGTACCGCCGCAGCGACCGGCTCGGCAGGATGTGGTCGAGAACCTCGGAGTTGCCCTCGAACACGTACGTGTACCGCTCCGGCCGCGGCAGCGTCCGCGGCAGGTCCACGAGCGCGCCCCCGGCGGTGAGCAGGTCCACCGTCCGGGAGAACTCGAAGTCGTTCAGGTCGCCGAGTACCACGATCCGCGCCTGCCGGTCGGCCCCCAGGAGCTGGTCGACGAACCCGCGGACGACCTGTGCCTGGGCGTGCCGCTGCGTCTCGCTCGGGCGGGCCGGGGGCTGGAAGCGGCCGAGGAGGGGCTGGTCGCCCCCCTTGGAGGCGAAGTGGTTCGCGATGACGAACAGCGGGCGACCGCGCCACCGGAACTCGCCCGCGAGCGGCTTGCGGCTGTCGGTGAACGCCGGGTTCGCAGGGTCCACGCGGCCGGGGGAGTAGCGCAGGTGCGGTCCCGGCAGCACCTCGTCCGGGGTCGTCGCGGTCGCGCCGGGCCTGTCGACGAACCGGAGCCCGCGGTCGGTCCGGAACAGGAACCCGACCCGGATGTTGCCGCCCGGTTGCCCGCCGTCGGCGCCGTCGACCGGGTCGATCTGCCGGTGGTCGTACCGCGGGCCGCCCGCGGCCACGATCGCGTCGGTGAGCCTCGTCCACGTCTGCTCGGCGGTCACCGTGCCGCCCGCGGCCGGGCCGTTGTCGTCCTGGACCTCCTCGACGGCGACGAGATCCGGTGCCGCGAGGTTCTGCACGATCGTGGCGGCGAGCCGGGCGAACTTCGCCGGGTCGTCCCGCGGCGAGAGGTTCTGCACGTTGAAGGTCGCGACCGCGAGCTCGCCCTCCCGCGGGCGCCGGGTGGTCTCGCGCCGCAGCCCGTGCGACTCGACCGCCGGGGTCGCCAGCACCTCGAGCTGGTAGTTCCCGAAGCCGTAGTCCAGCACCCCGTCGACCGCGCCGGGAAGGCGGTCACCGACGTCCGCCGCCGGCATCGGGGCGAGGGCGTCGTCCAGCCGGACGCGCTCGGTGTTGCTGTCCGCGTACGAGTAGAGGATCCCGCCGCGGGACGTGCGTGGTGAACCCGCGCCGCCCGGCAGGACGGGCAGCTCGCCGAAGGAGCTCGTCGGGCCGACCGCGACCGCATCCCGTACCCGGACGAGCATGCCCTCCATCGACTCGGCGAAGTCGAGGGCGCCCGTCGCGGGGTCGAACGCCGCGCTCCGCTCGACGTCCCCGGGGGCGTCCGTACGGACCGCCGCGGGGGCGACCCGGCCGCCGGGGCCGATCAGCGTGGGCGCCGGCAGCGGCCGGTCGTGGGCCGTCACGCCCACCGTGGGGGTGGTGAGCTCGGTGACGGTGAGGTTCGCGGAGTCCGCGCCGCCCGCGCGGTACTCAGTCACGGTGCCCTGCACGTCCACGGCGTCGCCGCGAGCCACGGTGGGCCGGGCGCCGGTGAAGACGTACACGCCCTCGCTGGTGGCCGGGTCGCCGTCCGGCGCCGGGTCCTGGACCCAGAAGCCGCGCGGTCCGGCCGCCGTCACGATGCCGGATGTCGCGACCGGCCGCCCGGTGAGCGGGGAACGGTGCGCGCGACCCTGGATGTCGTGGATGCGGACGGGCTCGGCGGGGG
>DASWRY010000095.1:0-104123 GCA_036402915.1 Mycobacteriales bacterium | reverse complement strand
CCCTTGGCCGACTCGACGGTGAGCCCGGAGCCGGCCATCGAGTTCCGGATCCGGCGCAGCAGCGGCTCGATCCGCGCCGTGCCCAGCATCGAGTAGTCCACGTTGTACTGGTTGGTCGGCGTGAGGTCCCGGTACCCGCGGCGCCACGCGTCCTCGTACGTGTCGCGGAACACCATGAACTCCAGCTCGGTGCCCACGAACGCCCGCCAGCCGCGCGCGGCGGTCCGGTCGAGCTGCGCGCGCAGGATCTGCCGGGGCGACGCCACGACCGGTGCGCCGTCCGCCCACTCCAGGTCACAGACGACGCCGACGGTGCCCTCGTGCCACGGCACCCGGTGCAGCGTGCCGAGGTCGGGGCGGAGCACGAAGTCGCCGTAGCCGCGGTCCCACGAGCTCATCGCATACCCGTCGACCGTGTTCATCTCGACGTCGACGGCGAGCAGGTAGTTGCAGCCCTCCGCGGCGCCCTCCAGCGGACCGTCGAGCACGTCGTCGAGGAAGTACGCGGCCGCCAGCCGTTTGCCCTGGAGGCGGCCCTGCATGTCGCAGAATCCGAGCAGGACCGTGTCCACGCGGCCGTCCTCGACCTCACGGCGCAGCTGGTGGACGTCCAGCCGGCCCTCGTCTGCGCTCACAGCATCTCCCAGTGCGTGCGGGTGAGGGCACGGTAACCGATCGGTCGGCTCCCACGCCCGGAATCGCGCCGTTGCCGAACGCGTCGACGAACAGGGCGGTCTGGAAGTCCACCGGCGAGTGCGTCACTGTCCGCATCGGACACACAGTGGACCTTCGCGACGGCCTGACCGAGCTGGCCGCCTGGAGGCAGTGCCACGCCGCGTAGAGCAGGCACGCAGATGCTGCCGCACCGGGGCCACCGACGTCAGACGACCCGCTGCATCCACCCGTGGGTGTCGGCGGCGTGGCCCTGCTGGATGTCCAGGAGCGCCTGCCGGAGCTTCAGGGTCACCTCGCCCGGCGAGCCGTCGGCCACCGTGAACTCGCCGTCCGTGCCCTTGACGGTGCCGACCGGCGTGATGATGGCCGCGGTGCCGCAGGCGAACGCCTCGGTCATCGCTCCGGACGCGGCCGCCTCGCGCCACTCGTCGGTGGAGATGCGGCGGACCTCCGTCTTCAGGCCGAGGTCGCGGGCGAGCTGGAGCAGGGTGTCGCGGGTGATGCCCGGGAGCAGGGTGCCGGTGAGCTCCGGCGTCACGAGCGTGTCGCCCCCGTACACGAAGTACAGGTTCATGCCGCCCATCTCCTCGACCCAGCGGTGCTCCACGGCGTCGAGCCACACCACCTGGTCGCAGCCCCGCTCGGCGGCCTGGGCCTGCGCGACGAGGCTCGCCGCGTAGTTGCCCGCGCACTTCGCCGCGCCGGTGCCGCCCGGGGCGGCCCGGGTGTACTCCGTGGACAACCAGACGCTCACCGGCTGGACGCCGCCCGGGAAGTACGCACCGGCCGGGGACGCGATGAGGCAGTACAGATACTGGTTCGACGGCCGGACGCCGAGGAACGGCTCCGTGGCGAACATGAACGGCCGCAGGTACAGGCTGTCCTCGCCCTTGCTGGGCACCCAGTCCCGGTCCTGCTCGACGAGGACGCGGATCGACTCCAGGAACAGCTCCTCCGGCACGGCCGGCATCGCCAGCCGGGCGGCCGACCGGTTGAACCGCTGGGCGTTCTGCTCCGGCCGGAACAGCGCGATGCCGCCGTCGGGCTGCCGGTACGCCTTGAGCCCCTCGAAGATCTCCTGCCCGTAGTGCAGCGCGGACGTGGAGGGGTCGAGGCTGATCGGGCCGTACGGCTGGAGCAGGGCCTCGTACCAGCCGCGGCCGTCGGCGTACCGCATCGTCACCATGTGGTCGGTGAACACCTGGCCGAACCCGGGCGAGGCGAGCAGCTCCGCGCGACGCTCCGGCGCTACCGGCGACACGGAGGGACGCCGGGAGAAGGCCAGGGCGGGAACGGTGGTGCTCATCGGAGGAGGTCCTTCCACGAGGGGTCGTCGAGAAAACGTACCCCGAAGTAGGTGTGGCGGGTGGGTCTGTCAGCCGGCCGCCAGGGTGGCGAGGCGGTCGCCCACCTCGGCGGTGCGGAGGGGGGCGCCGGGCTCGCGCTCGGACAGCCCCTTGAGTACCGCGCTCTCGACGCGGCGCGCCTCGTCCGGGTGCCCGAGGTGCTCCAGCAGCAGGGCGACCGAGGACACGGTGGCCGTCGGGTCGGCGATGCCCCGGCCGGCGATGTCGGGCGCGGAGCCGTGGACCGGCTCGAACATCGACGGGAACGTGCGGTCCGGGTTCACGTTGCCGCTCGCGGCCAGGCCGATGCCCCCGGTGACGGCGGCGGCGAGGTCGGTGAGGATGTCGCCGAACAGGTTGTCGGTGACGATCACGTCGAAGCGCGCCGGGTCGGTCACCATGAAGATCGTGGCGGCATCGACGTGCAGGTAGTCCACCGTGACCTCGGGGAACTCGGTGTTGACCGCGTCGACCGTCCGCCGCCACAGGTGCCCGGCGTGGACGAGGACGTTGTGCTTGTGCACCAGCGTCAGCTTCTTGCGGGGGCGGGCGGCCGCACGGCGGAACGCGTCGCGGACGACCCGCTCGACGCCGAAGGCCGTGTTGAGGCTGACCTCGGTGGCGATCTCGTGCGGCGTACCGACCCGGACCGCGCCGCCGTTGCCGACGTACGGGCCCTCGGTGCCCTCCCGCACGACGACGAAGTCGATGTCCGGGTTCCCGGCCAGCGGGCTGGTGACGCCGGGGTACAGCTTCGACGGCCGCAGGTTCACGTAGTGGTCGAACGCGAACCGGAGCTTGAGCAGCAGGCCGCGCTCCAGCACGCCGGACGGCACGCCGGGGTCACCGACGGCCCCGAGGAGGATCGCGTCGTGGGTGGCCAGCTCCGCCAGGACGCTGTCCGGGAGCGTCTCCCCGGTCGCGTGCCACCGGCGCGCGCCCAGGTCGAACTCCGTCTTCTCCACGCCGGGCAGGACCGCGTCGAGGACCTTGAGCCCCTCGGCGACCACCTCGGGACCGATGCCGTCGCCCCCGATGACCGCGAGTCGCGTGCCACCCACCGCAGACCACCTCCGTGAAACGTTGCGTGGGATCGAGCTTACGGGAGGACTCCCACGCCTCGGACATCGCGTCCCAGTTTTCGGGAGGATCGTCGGAGCGGTACGCCGGGACGGTGGGCGTCGGCCACGGGGCCGGCGTGATGTCACGCGGGGACGTGTTGCCGCCCGACACGCCGGGTGGGCGTGACCACGGGGAACTGCCCGGGAACGCACGAGGGCGGCCCGGGAACCCCCGGACCGCCCTCGTGCGTGACGCAGCTCAGATCTCGCTGAGGTCCACCCACGCCGCGCGGTGCGCGCCGATCGCCTCCGCGGTCTGCTGGAGCAGCGCGGGCGACACGGCCTGGTCGACCGCGAGGGCCATCAGCGTGTCACCGCCCGAGGCGGTCCGGGCGACCTGCATACCGGCGATGTTCACGTCCGCGCCGCCGAGCTTGCCGCCCAGCGTGCCGACCACGCCCGGCCGGTCGTCGTACCGGAAGAACAGCAGGTGGCCGTCCGGCACGAGGTCGATGTCGAAACCGTCCAGCTCGGTGAGCTTCTGGACCTGCCGCGGGCCGGTCAGGGTGCCGGACACGCTGACGCTACGGCCGTCGGTGAGCACGCCGCGCACCGTGACGAGGTTGCGGTACTCCGGGCTCTCCGGGCTGGTCGTGATGCCGACCTCGACGCCGCGCTCCTTGGCGAGCAGCGGCGCGTTGACGAACGTCACCGACTCCTCGACCACGTCCGCGAACACGCCCTTCAGCGCCGCGAGCTGGAGCACCGAGACGTCGTGCTCCACGATCTCGCCGCGGACCTCGACCGTGATGCTCTGCGCGAGCCCGCCCGCGACGGCGGTGAACACGCGGCCGAGCTTCTCGGCGAGCGGCAGCCCCGGGCGGACGTCCTCGGCCACGACACCGCCGGCCTGCACGTTCACCGCGTCGGGCACGAACTCGCCCTGCAGCGCCAGCTTGACGCTCCGCGCCACGGCGAGGCCGGCCTTGTCCTGCGCCTCCACGGTGGACGCGCCGAGGTGCGGGGTCACGACGATGTTCGGCTGCGCGAACAGCGGGGAGTCCGTGCAGGGCTCCTTGGCGTACACGTCGATGCCCGCGCCGGCGACCCGGCCCTCGGCCACCGCGTCGGCGAGCGCCTGCTCGTCGATCAGGCCACCGCGGGCGGCGTTCACGATCCGGACGGTGGGCTTGACGAGCCGGAGCTCCTTCTCGCCGATGAGCCCGAGCGTCTCCGGGGTCTTCGGGAGGTGGATCGAGATGAAGTCGCTCTCCGCGAGCAGCTCCTCCAGCGACACGAGGCGCACGCCGATCTGGGCGGCGCGGGCCGGCTGGACGTAGGGGTCGTACGCGATGAGCCGCGTGCCGAACGCGCTCATCCGCTGCGCGAACAGCACCCCGATGCGGCCGAGGCCCACGACGCCGACCGTCTTGTCGGAGATCTCGACGCCGGTGAACTTGGAGCGCTTCCACTGGCCCTGCTTGAGGGCGGCGTTCGCCTCGGGGGTGTGGCGGGCGGTGGCCAGCAGCAGCGCGACGGCCTGCTCGGCGGCGGAGACGATGTTGGAGGTCGGCGCGTTGACGACCATGACGCCGCGCGCGGTGGCGGCGGGCACGTCGACGTTGTCCAGCCCGACGCCGGCACGGGCGACGACCTTGAGCCGGGGGGCCGCGGCGAGCGCCTCGGCGTCCATCTTGGTGGCGCTGCGCACGAGGACGGCGTCGACGTCGGCGAGCGCCGGAAGCAGCGCGGCCCGGTCGGCGCCGTCGACGTGGCGTACCTCGAAGTCGTGCGCGAGCACGTCGAGCGCGGACGGGGCAAGCTCCTCGGCGACGAGGACGACGGGCACGGTCACTGGGGATCCCTCAATTGGGTCGGGGTCTGGGGCCTGGCAGGGCGCCAGCCTGCGCTCCACCGTTCCGTCACGATCCTACGGAAACCGGCGCGTACGGCAGCGTGGCGCGGGTCGCATCGTGACCACGGTCACGGAGCGGGCGGGTGGGCGGGCGCACCCCTTCGGCGTTGACCATGGGGCTTCTGCCAGACACGCCGGCGTGTCTGGCAGAAGCCCCATGATGAACGCGGTGTTCGGGCCGCTCAGTGGCGCGCGGCCGTGCCCTGGTAGTCGTCGTCCGAGGCGACCCAGCTCATCAGCTTGCGGAGCTCACGCCCGGTCTCCTCGATCGGGTGCTGCTCCGCCTTCGCCCGCGCCGCCTTGAACTCGGGCGCGCCCGCGTCCTGGTCGGCGATGAAGCGCGCGGCGAACGCGCCGCTCTGGATGTCGGCGAGGACGGCCTTCATGTTGTCCTTCACCCGCTCGTCGATGACGCGGGGGCCGGAGACGTAGTCGCCGTACTCCGCCGTGTCGGACACCGACCAGCGCTGCTTGGCGATGCCGCCCTCGTACATGAGGTCGACGATCAGCTTCAGCTCGTGGAGGCACTCGAAGTACGCGATCTCGGGGGCGTACCCGGCCTCGGTGAGGATCTCGAAGCCGTTCTGCACCAGCGCGGACATGCCACCGCAGAGGACGGCCTGCTCGCCGAAGAGGTCGGTCTCGGTCTCCTCGGTGAACGTCGTGCGGAAGACGCCGGCCCGCGTGCCGCCGATCGCCTTCGCGTACGACAGCGCGAGGTCGAACGCCGTGCCGGACGCGTCCTTCTCCACCGCGACGAGCGCCGGGACGCCCTTGCCGTCGACGAACTGGCGGCGGACGAGGTGGCCCGGGCCCTTGGGAGCGACCATGGCGACGTCCACGCCCTCGGGCGGGGTGATGTAGCCGAACCGGATGTTGAAGCCGTGCGCGAAGAACAGCGCCTTGCCCTGCGACAGGTGCGGCTCGACCGACTCGGCGTACACCTTGCGGGCCACGTGGTCCGGGACCAGCAGCATGATCACGTCGGCCTCGGCGGCCGCCTCGGCGGGCGTGACGACCCGCAGGCCGTCCTGCTCGGCCTTCGCCCGGCTGGAGGACCCCTCCTGGAGGCCGACGCGGACGTCCACGCCGGAGTCGCGCAGGCTCAGCGCGTGCGCGTGCCCCTGGCTGCCGTAACCGATCACGGCGACCTTGCGGCCCGCGATGATCGACAGGTCGGCGTCGTCGTCGTAGTACATCTGCGTTGCCATTCCCACAGTCCTCTCGAGTATCACTTGGGGGAGATCAGGCCGGCCGGTCGACGCTGCGCCGCGTCGCCGCCGGTGCGGTGATGGAGCGTGCCCCACGACCGAGCGCGACCATGCCGGACTGGACGAGCTCCCGGATGCCGAACGGCTCCAGCACCCGGATGAGCGCCTCGAGCTTGTCCGCCGTCCCCGTCGCCTCGATCGTCACGGCATCGGTCGCGACGTCCACCACCTTCGCACGGAAGAGCTGGGCGGTCTCCAGCACGTGGGACCGCGTGGCGAGGTCGGCACGGACCTTCACGAGCAGCAGCTCGCGCTGGACGGACGCGCCCTCCTCGAGCTCCACGATCTTCAGCACGTTGACGAGCTTGTTGAGCTGCTTGGTCACCTGCTCGAGCGGCAGGGCGTCCACGTTGACGACGATGGTCATCCGGGAGATCTCGGGGTGCTCGGTCGGGCCGACCGCGAGCGAGTCGATGTTGAACCCGCGGCGGCTGAACAGGCTCGCGACCCGGGCGAGGACGCCCGGCTTGTTCTCGACCAGGACAGACAGCGTGTGCTTGATCATCGGTGGGTGCCTCTCCTAGACGTCGTCGGGGCCCCACACCGGGCGCACGTCGCGCGCGGCGAGGATCTCGTCGTTGCTCGTACCGGCGGGGACCATCGGCCACACCATCGCGTCCTGCCCCACCGTGAAGTCCACGACGACGGGCTGGTCGTCGATCGCCATGGCCTTCTCGATGGTGGCGTCCACGTCGGCCGCCGACTCGCAGCGCAGCCCCACGCACCCGAGGGCGTCGGCGAGCTTCACGAAGTCCGGGATCCGCTGCTGGAGCGTCTTCTGGTGGGTCTTCAGGTCCGTGTTCGAGTACCGCTGGTCGTAGAACAGCGTCTGCCATTGCCGGACCATGCCGAGGTTGCCGTTGTTGATGACGGCCACCTTGACCGGGATGCCCTCGATCGCGCAGGTCGCGAGCTCCTGGTTGGTCATCTGGAAGCAGCCGTCGCCGTCGATGGCCCACACGGTCGCGTCCGGGCGGCCGACCTTGGCGCCCATCGCGGCGGGGACGGCGTAGCCCATCGTGCCGAGGCCGCCCGAGTTGAGCCAGGTGTACGGCTTCTCGTACGAGATGAACTGCGCCGCCCACATCTGGTGCTGGCCGACGCCCGCCACGTACAGCGCGTCGGGGCCCACGATCTCGCCGAGCCGCTTGATGACGTACTGCGGGGCGAGCGTGCCGTCGGTGGGCTCGTCGTACCCGAGCGGGTACGTCTCCCGGGTCCGGTTCAGCAGCGACCACCACTCCGCCATGCGGTCCGGCTCGGCGCGCCCGGCGTCGAGCTCCGCCTTGACCGCGACGACGAGTTCCGCGATGACCTCGCGGGCGTCCCCGACGATCGGGACGTCGGCGACGCGGTTCTTGCTGATCTCGGCCGGGTCGATGTCGGCGTGGACGACCGTGGCGTACGGCGCGAACGACGCCAGCTTGCCGGTCACCCGGTCGTCGAACCGGGCGCCCAGCGCGACGATCAGGTCCGCCTTCTGGAGCGCGGCGACCGCGGCCACCGTGCCGTGCATGCCGGGCATGCCGAGGTGCTGCGGGTGGCTGTCGGGGAACGCCCCCCGCGCCATCAGCGTCGTGACGACCGGGATGCCGGACAGCTCGGCGAGCACGCGCAGCTCGGCGGCCGCGCGGGCCTTGAGCACGCCGCCGCCGACGTACAGCACCGGCCGGCGCGCCGTCACCATCAGCCGCGCCGCCTCGCGGACCTGCTTGCTGTGCGGGTGCAGTGTCGGCTTGTACCCGGGCAGGTCGAGCCGCGGCGGCCACGCGAACGTCGTCTGCGCCTGCAGGATGTCCTTCGGGATGTCGACGAGGACCGGGCCGGGGCGGCCGGTGCTCGCGAGGTGGAAGGCCTCCGCGATCGTGCGCGGGATGTCCTCGGCCGCCTTGACGAGGAAGTTGTGCTTGGTGATCGGCGCCGTGATGCCGCAGATGTCGGCTTCCTGGAACGCGTCCGTCCCGATCTGGGCGGTGCCGACCTGACCGGTGATCGCGACCATCGCGACGGAGTCCATGTACGCGTCGGCGATCGGCGTCACGAGGTTCGTCGCGCCCGGGCCGGAGGTGGCCATGCACACCCCCACGCGGCCGGTCGCCTGCGCGTAGCCCGTCGCGGCGTGCCCCGCGCCCTGCTCGTGGCGGACGAGTACGTGCCGGACGCCGGTCGAGTCGAGGAGCGGGTCGTACGCCGGGAGGATCGCGCCGCCGGGGATGCCGAACACCACGTCGGCGCCGATCGACTCGAGCGAGCGGACGAGCGACTGCGCGCCGGAGAGGCCGGCGCTGTCGGGAGAACTCATCGTGGGGACCTTCGGTCGGAGCGGCGGGCAACAAAAAACCCCGCGTGCCGCGGGCACGAGGGGTGAGCGCGTCGTCTGGGGAGACGACGCGCTAGACGAGTACGAGGATCATCGGCTGCACGGGCCCAGCCTTGCTCATCCCACGGCTCGAGTCAACCGGTCTCAGTGCGTGACACCGGGCACAGCACCGGCGGTGCGGTCCGCGAGCAGCGCGGCGAGATCGTCCGGCGCCGCCGGACGGCCGAGGTGGAATCCCTGGCCCAGCACGCACCCGATGCCGAGCACCCCGGCGGCCTCGGCGGGCGTCTCGACTCCCTCGGCGACGACCTCCATGCCGAGGCGCTCCCCCAGCCGCACGACGAGCTCCGCGAGCGCGGCCACCCCGTCCTCGGTCGCCAGGCCGGACACGAACTCGCGGTCGATCTTCAGGATGTCGACCGGCAGCCGGCGCAGATACGACAGCGACGAGTACCCGGTGCCGAAGTCGTCGAGGGCGATGTGGACCCCGAGCGCCTGCAGGGCCTCGAGCTCCGCGAGCGCGGTGTCGAAGGAGTCGAGGAACGCGCTCTCGGTGATCTCCAGGACGAGCCGGCCCGGGTCGAGCCCGCTCGCGGTCACGGCGGAGGAGACGATGTCGCGGAGCGTCTGGCCACCGTCGGTGCCGAGCTGCCGCGTCGAGACGTTGACCCCCATCTGGAGCGTGTACCCGGCGGCGTCCCAGGCGGCGATCTGGCGGCATGCCTCGTGGACGGCCCAGCGGCCCAGCTCGACGATCTGGCCGGACTCCTCGGCGACCGGGATGAACTCGGCCGGGGACACCTCTCCGCGCGACGGGTGCCGCCAGCGCATCAGCGCCTCCACGCCGACGACGAGGTCGCGCGACAGGTCGAAGATCGGCTGGTACGCCAGCCGGATCTCGCCGCGCTCGAGCGCGCCCGCGAGGTCGTGCTCGAGCGCGAGCCGGTCCAGCACGCCCTCGTGCAGCGCGGGGACGTACCCCTCGACGCGCTTCTTGCCGGTGGCCTTGGCCCGGCGCAGGGCGAGGTCGGCGTTCCGCAGCACGACCGCGCCGTCGTCGTCCGCGGCCGCCTCGGCGACCCCGACGCTGACCGAGACGCGGGCGGTGACCTGCCCGAGCGTGTACGGCGTGGCCACCGTGGTGACGAGCCGCTCCCCCAGCCGGTGGCCCTCCTCGGCCCCGCCCGCGACGAGGACCGCGAACTCGTCCCCGCCGAGCCGGGCGACCGTGTCGATGTCGCGTACCTCGGCGCGCAGCCGGGTGGCCACCACGCTCAGCAGGGCATCCCCGGCGCCGTGCCCGTGGAGGTCGTTCACCGCCTTGAAGCCGTCGAGGTCGACCGCGAGGACGGTGTACACCTCGCCGGTCCGGGCCTGGCGCACCCCGGCGTCGTGGAGCCGCTCGAGAAACAGTCGCCGGTTCGGCAGGCCGGTGAGCGCGTCCGTGAACGCCATCTCCTCCAGCCGGGTCTCGAGCGCGCGGCGCTCGGTGATGTCGCGGGTGTGCAGCACGATCCCGTGGACGGCCGCGTTCCCGAGGTGGTTGGCGAGCGAGGTCTCGACGTCCCGCCACCGGCCCCCGGCATCCCGGACCCGGGCGCGCAGCGACACCGTCCGGGGCCGGGTGCCCGTCCCGTCCAGGACCTCCCGCAGCGCGCGCTCGAACTCGGCGTGGTCGTCCCGGTGGACGATCCGGCGGATGTCCTTGCCGACGGCGAGCTGCTCGTCGAACCCGAACAGCGTGCGCACCGACGGCGACTGCCACCGCACGATCAGGCTCTCGTCGAGGATCGTGGTCACGTCGGACGAGCCGTGGACGATCGACCGGAAGTACGCCTCCCCGCGCGCCAGCTCCCGCGCGGCGGCGTTCGTGTCGAGCACGCTCACGGTCTGGCGGGCGATCATCGCGCCGATCATCGTCAGCGCGACGACGGTGTGGATGCCGGTGAGCGCGAAGTGCACCCGGAAGTAGATCGCGCCGCCCACCGTCATCGTGACGCCCACGGCGGCGTACGGGAGCACCGCGACCACCCGCCGGAGGACGTTCTGCCGCCCGGACACCACCACGCCGGCGGCCGGGTCCGCGACGGCCTCGTACACGGCGCGCGCCCGGGAGGCGACCCAGAGCAGCAGGAACCCGACCATCCACCCGGCGTCGAACGGCCAGGCCTGCTCGTACGTGTCGGTGGCCACCACGAACAGCGCCAGCGCGCCGGCCAGGAGCACCACGGCCGCCCGGTTCCCGCGCCGCATCCGGCTCAGCGCGAGGAGCGCGACCGCGAACACGACGAGATCGGCGAGGCGGTACACGAGGTCGACCATCGCCGCGATCGTCACGACCCCGCCCGACGGGTCCGCCGCCGAGGCGACCGCCGTCATCAGCAGCAGGAACGACGACACGAGGATCACGCCGTCCAGGACCGACCGCAGCAGCGACAGCCTGGTGGTGGTGATCACCGGGTGGAGCAGCGTCCCGACGACGATCAGCGCGACGGAGCCGAGGAAGGCGATGTCGGCCGTGCCGACGCCGTCGAAGTGACCGGACGCCACGTAGACGAGCTGCCCCGCCGCCCACAGCACCCCGGCGGCGCCGAAGCACAGCCAGCTGCGGCGGGCGGTACCGGCGGACCAGCCGCGGCGCACCACCGCGCCCCCGGCCACGCCGACCACCAGGGCGAGCACGACGCCGCACGTCAGGCGGCCGGAACCCCCCAGCACGGCCCCGAGGACCACGTAGACCACGCCCGCGAGCGCCGTCGCGACGAGCGGACGGCGCAGGCTCCGGGCACTGGACGGGCACACCCGTTCATGATCGGCGCGCGGATGGCCCTCCTTGACCGTCGTCCGGGTGACGGCGGCCCGTCAGCCGCAGACCGCGCCTCCGGCCGCCGAGCCGACGAGCTTCGCGTACTTGCCCAGCACGCCGGTCGAGTACCGCGGCGGGAGCGGCTTCCACTCCGCGCGGCGCCGCTCGAGCTCGTCGGCGCCGACGAGGACGTCCAGGGTGCGGGTGGTGAGGTCCAGGCGGATCGTGTCGCCGTCCCGCACGAGCGCGATCGGGCCTCCGGTGGAGGCCTCGGGGGCCACGTGGCCGACGCAGAGGCCGGTCGTCCCGCCGGAGAACCGGCCGTCGGTGAGCAGCAGCATGTCCTTGCCGAGACCGGCGCCCTTGATCGCGCCGGTGACCATGAGCATCTCCCGCATGCCGGGCCCGCCGACCGGACCCTCGTACCGGATGACGACGACGTCGCCCTTCTCCAGCGTGTCGTCCATGACGGCGTCCATCGCGCCCTGCTCGCCGTCGAACACCCGCGCCCGGCCGGTGAACGAGTCGCCCTCGAAGCCGGCCGACTTCACGACCGCGCCCTCGGGCGCCAGCGAGCCACGGAGGATGGTCAGGCCGCCGGTCTTGTGGATCGGGTCGTTCATCGCGTGGATGATCGCTCCGTCCGGGTCCGGGGGCGCGATGTCGGCGAGGTTCTCCGCGAGCGTCTTGCCGGTGACGGTGAGCGCGTCGCCGTGCAGCAGGCCCGCGTCGAGCAGGGCCTTCATCACGACCGGGACGCCGCCGATCTTGTCGACGTCGGTCATCACGTACCGGCCGAACGGCTTCACGTCCGCGAGGTGCGGGGTCTTGTCGCCGATGCGGTTGAAGTCGTCCAGGGTCAGGTCCACCCCGGCCTCGTGCGCGATCGCGAGGAGGTGCAGGACCGCGTTGGTGGAGCCACCGAGCGCCATGACGACGGTGATCGCGTTCTCGAAGGCCTTCCCGGTCATGATCTGGCGTGCCGTGATGCCCCGCTCGATGAGCCGGACCACGGCCTCGCCGGACTTGACGGCGTAGTCGTCGCGGCGGCGGTCGACGGCCGGCGGAGCGGCGCTGCCCGGCAGCGACATGCCGAGGGCCTCGGCCGCGCTCGCCATCGTGTTGGCGGTGTACATGCCGCCGCAGGCGCCCTCACCGGGGCAGGCCGCGCGCTCGATCTCGCCCAGCTCGTCCTTGGTGATCAGCCCGCGCGCACACGCGCCGACGCCCTCGAAGACGTCGATGAGCGTGAGGTCCTTGCCACCGAGCTTGCCCGGCAGCGTCGAGCCCGCGTAGAGGAACACCGACGCGAGGTCGAGGCGCGCCGCCGCCATGAGCATGCCCGGCAGCGACTTGTCACAGCCCGCGAGCAGGACCGAGCCGTCGAGGCGCTCGGCGAACATGACCGTCTCCACCGAGTCGGCGATGACCTCGCGGCTCACCAGCGACGCGCGCATGCCCTCGTGGCCCATCGAGATGCCGTCGGACACCGAGATGGTGCCGAACTCGAGCGGGAAGCCGTCCGCGGCCCTGACGCCCTCCTTCGCCTTCTTCGCGAGGCGGTCGAGCGAGAGGTTGCAGGGGGTGATCTCGTTCCAGGACGAGGCCACGCCGATCTGGGGCTTCGCGAAGTCGTCGTCGCCCATGCCCACCGCGCGGAGCATGGCCCGCGCGGGGGCACGCTCGATGCCCTCGGTGACGTCGGTGCTGCGGGGCTTGCGCGGGTTCTGGTCGCTCATGGGGACACCCTCGGGAGTTCGCTTCGGGGACGCCGTCACTCTAGGCGGGTCCCCGGGGGGCTGATCAGCACCCCGGGCCTTCGCGTCTGCGGGGAACACCGATCACGCGCGCAGACGGCGCCTGCGGTCGCTCCCGTCGTCACACATCGCAGGTGCCCCTCCCCGGGACGGCGGATGTCGCGTGTGCGCCTCCAGGGTAGGGCCGCGGAGCCTCGCAGAACCGTTGTCCACAGGCCCGTTTCCCGTCCACAGAACCGGTCTGACACGATTGACGGGTGACCACGAAGTTCCGCCACAGCGCCGCCCTCCCCATCGCCGGCGTCATCGGGCTGGTGGGCGCCCTGGCCGTGGGCACCGCGTCGTGGTGGTACTCCCCCGTGCTGCTGCTCCCGCTCGCCGTGATCCTCTGGGGCTGGGTCTCCGGCGTCGACGTCGACGAGCGCGGGGTGGTCGTCCGCAGCGCGATCGCGCGCCGCCGGCTGCCGTGGTCGGACATCGAGGGCTTCTCGTCGGCGGACCGCCAGGTCGTGGCGCACCTGCGCCGCGGGGGCGCCGTGCCGCTGCCCGCGGTACGCCCCGCGGACCTGCCCCGGCTGATCGCCGCGGGTGGCCAGCAGCTCGATCAGTAGCCCTCCGACACCACGTTCTCGAGCGGCTCCCCCGCCGCGTACCGCCGGAGCTGCTCGCCCACGAGGCCGTACGCCCGGCGCCGCAGGCCCGGCACCCACCCCCCGACGTGCGGCGTCAGCAGCAGCCCGGGCGCGTCCCAGAGCGGGTGGTCCGGGGGCAGCGGCTCGGGGTCCGTCACGTCGAGGGCGGCCCGGAGGCGCCCCGAGGTCAGCTCGGCGAGGAGCGCGCCGGTGTCGACGATCGGCCCGCGGGCCGCGTTGACGAGCAGCGCGCCGTCGTGCATCCGGGCCAGGAACTCCGCGTCCACCATCCCGCGGGTCGCGCGGGTGAGCGGGACGAGCAGCACGACCACGTCCGCGTCCGGCAGCAGGCCCGGGAGGTCCGGCGCCGCGTGCACACCCTCGCGGGCGCGGCGGGCCACCTGCGTCAGCTCGACGTCGAACGGCGCCAGCCGCCGGCCCACCGCCGTCCCCACCGACCCCGCGCCGACCACGAGGACCCGCTTGCCGGCGAGCTCGTCGGTCGGGGCGCTCGCCCAGCGGTGCCCGGCCTGGGCGAGCGCGAACTCCCGGAACCCGCGCACCGACGCCAGCACCGCGGCGGCCACCCACTCCGACGTCGAGGAGTCGTGCACGCCCCGCGCGTCGCACAGCGTGACCGAGGCCGGGATCTCGTCCACCCACACATCGGCGCCCGCCGACATCAGCTGGACGACCTCGAGGTCCGGCATCGCGGCGAGGGACCCCGTCATCCGGTCCGTGGCGAGGAAGGGCGGCACCCAGAACCTCAGGCCGGCCGGGTCGGACGGGAACTCCGCCCCGTCGTACACCTCGAGCCGCACCCCCTCCGGCACCTCGCCGAGGAGCTCCACACCGCCGGGTTCCGGGATCCAGGCCTTCACCCCGGCGAGCGTACGGGGACTGTCGCGTCCGGCGGTTACCCTGACCGCATGATCGTGCCGCGGTGGGGACCGGCCCTCGCGTCCGCTGCGGCGGCGGCGGTGCTGGCCGGGTGCAGCTTCGGCCCGAGCGGCGACACCACCGGCCAGCCCCCGAACCTCACGTACTCGCCGTCCCCACTGCCCTCGCCGAGCGAGGACACCGCGGACACCGGCGCGCAGGTCCTCGCGAAGGGCCTGCGGGTCCCGTGGGGCGTGGGATTCCTGCCGGACGGCAGCGCGCTGGTCACCGAGCGGGACACCCACCGCATCCTCCGGGTCACCGCCGGCGGGAGGGTGACCCCCGTCCAGACGGTCCCCGGCGTCGTGAGCGGCGGCGAGGGCGGCCTGCTCGGGCTCGCGGTCTCCCCGCGGTACACGGCGGACCGGACCGTCTACGTGTACTACACGACCGCCCGCGACAACCGCATCGCGAAGCTCGTGCTCGGGAGCACGCCGGTGCCGATCCTGACGGGGATCCCCGCCGGGCAGCACCACGACGGCGGGCGGATCGCGTTCGGCCCGGACGGGTACCTGTACGCCGGGACGGGGGACGCGGGCGTGCGCGGCACCGCGCAGGACCCGCGCAGCCTGGGCGGGAAGATCCTGCGGATGACCACCGACGGCGGGCCCGCCCCGGGCAACCCGCGCCCGCGCTCGGTGGTGTGGTCGCTGGGGCACCGCAACGTGCAGGGCCTCGCGTGGGACGCCGCGAAGCGGATGTACGCGACCGAGTTCGGCCAGAACCGGTTCGACGAGCTGAACCGCATCGAGCCCGGGGAGAACTACGGCTGGCCCGCGGTCGAGGGCACCGGGGGCGGCTCGCGGTTCACCGACCCGCTCGTGACGTGGCCGACCGACGAGGCGTCGCCCAGCGGTCTCGCCATCGGCGGCGACGTGGCGGTGCTCGCGTGCCTCCGCGGGGAGCGGCTGTACGCCGTGCAGCTCGACCCGGCGACCGGGCGTCCCGCCGCGGCCCCGCAGGCCGTGCTCGTGAACAGGTACGGGCGGCTGCGCACGGTGGCCGCCGCGCCGGACGGCTCGCTGTGGGTGACGACGTCGAACCGCGACGGCCGCGGCAGGCCGACCGCGGACGACGACCGGATCCTGCGCATCGTGCCGCCGGGTGGCGGCGGGGTCAGCGTCCTGTAGGGCCCTGCGGCGGGTGCCCGGACGCCACCCGGACACGCTGCCGCGGCCGCGCCGCGGCGAACCGCGTGCCCGTCAGGACAGCTTCGCGAGGATCAGGTCCTTGACGGTCGCCGCGTCCGCCTGACCGCGGGTGGCCTTCATGACCGCCCCGACGAGCGCCCCGACCGCGGCCACCTTGCCGCCGCGGATCTTCTCGGCGACGTCGGGCTGCGCGGCGATCGCCTCGTCGACCGCGGCGGTCAGCGCCGAGGTGTCCGACACGACCTCGAGCCCCCGCGCGGCGACGACCTCCGCCGGCGAGCCCTCGCCGGCGAGCACACCCTCGAGCGCCTGCCGCGCGAGCTTGTCGTTGATCCGGCCGGCGTCCACGAGGGACTGCAGCTCCGCCACCTGCGCGGGTGTCACGCTCAGCTCGGCCAGGTCCACGCCCGAGGCATTGGCCTGCCGCGCCAGCTCGCCGAGCCACCACTTGCGGGCGGCGTCCGGCGTCGCGCCGGCGGCCACCGTGGCGGTGATGAGCTCGACGGCGCCCGCGTTGACCGCGGCCTGGAGGTCCTTGTCGGAGAACCCCCACTCCTCGGCCAGCCGCCGCCGCTGCTCCGCCGGGGACTCCGGCAGGGTGCCGTGGAGCTTCTCCACCCACTCGGCCTCGGGCGCGAGCGGGACGAGGTCGGGCTCCGGGAAGTACCGGTAGTCCTCCGCGTCCGACTTGATCCGGCCGGAGGTCGTCGTCCCGTCGTTCTCGTGGAAGTGCCTGGTCTCCTGGAGCACCGTGCCGCCCGACGCGAGCACCGCCGCCTGGCGGGTCATCTCGTACCGGACCGCGCGCTCGACGCTGCGGAACGAGTTGACGTTCTTCGTCTCGGTCCGCGTCCCGAGCGGCGTGGGGGTCTCGCCCGGAGCCCACCGCGGGCGAAGCGACACGTTCGCGTCGCACCGCAGCTGGCCGCGGTCCATCCGCGCCTCGCTGACCCCGAGGCCGACGAGCAGCGCGCGCAGCTCCGTGACGTACGCCCGCGCCACGGCGGGGGCGAGGGCCCCGGTGCCCTCGATCGGCTTGGTGACGATCTCGATCAGCGGGATGCCGGCGCGGTTGTAGTCGACGAGCGAGAAGTCGGCACCGTGGATGCGCCCGGTCGCGCCGCCGACGTGCAGCGACTTGCCGGTGTCCTCCTCCATGTGCGCCCGCTCGATCTCGACGCGGAAGGTGCGCATCTCGTCGCCGTCGGGCACCTCGACCTCGAGCCAGCCGCCCACGGCGATCGGCTCGTCGTACTGCGAGGTCTGGAAGTTCTTCGGCATGTCCGGGTAGAAGTAGTTCTTGCGGGCGAACCGGCCCCACGGCGCGATCGAGCAGTTCAGCGCGAGGCCGATCCGGATCGCGGACTCGACCGCGGTCGCGTTGACGACCGGCAGCGACCCCGGCAGGCCGAGGCACACCGGGCAGACCTGGGTGTTCGGGTCCGCGCCGAACTCCGTCGGGCAGCCGCAGAACATCTTCGTCGCGGTGCCGAGCTCCACGTGCACCTCGAGGCCGAGGACCGGGTCGTAGTCCGCCAGCACCTCGTCGTAGCCGAGCACGGGTGCGGTCATCGGGCGCCTCCCACCGTCAGCTTGTCGAGCAGGGGGCCGCCCCACCGCTCGGTGAACGCCGCCTCGACGGCCGCGCCCACCCGGTACAGTCGGTCGTCCGCCATCGCGGGCGCCATGATCTGCAGGCCCACCGGCAGGCCCTCGTCGTCGAGTCCACAGGGGACGCTCATCGCCGCGTTGCCGGCGAGGTTCGACGGGATCGTCGCGAGGTCCGCGCGGTACATCGCCATCGGGTCGTCCAGCCGCTCCCCGATCCGGAACGCCGTGGTCGGCGTCGTCGGCGAGATCAGCACGTCGACGCGGGCGAACGCGGCCTCGAAGTCGCGGGTGATCAGGGTCCGGACCTTCTGGGCCTGGCCGTAGTAGGCGTCGTAGTACCCGGACGACAGCGCGTAGGTGCCGATCATGATGCGCCGCTTCACCTCGGGGCCGAACCCGGCCGCGCGCGTGAGCGCCATGACCTCCTCGGCACTGTGGCTCCCGTCGTCGCCGACCCGGAGGCCGTACCGCATGCCGTCGAACCGGGCCAGGTTGGACGACGCCTCGCTCGGCGCGATGAGGTAGTACGCCGCGAGAGCGTGGACGAAGTTCGGGCAGTGCACCTCGACGATCTCCGCGCCGAGCTCGGTGAGCAGCGCGACGGACTCGTCGAAGCGGGCCTGCACCTCCCGCTGGTACCCCTCGCCGGTGAGCTCGCGGACGATGCCGATCCGCATGCCCCGCACGTCGGCCTGCCGCGCCGCGGCGACCACGTCCGGGGTCGGCGCGTCGATCGAGGTGGAGTCGAGCGGGTCGTGCCCGGCGACGACCTCGTGGAGGAGGGCGGTGTCGAGGACGTTCCGCGCGCAGGGCCCCGCCTGGTCCAGCGAGGACGAGAACGCGATCAGCCCGTACCGGCTCACCGACCCGTACGTGGGCTTGACGCCGACGCTGCCGGTGACCGCGGCGGGCTGGCGGATCGAGCCGCCGGTGTCGGTGCCGATCGCGAGCGGCGCGAGGTGCGCCGCCACGGCCGCGGCCGAGCCGCCGCCCGAGCCGCCCGGGATCCGGCCGGTGTCCCACGGGTTGCGGGTCGGGCCGTACGCGGAGTGCTCGGTCGAGGAGCCCATCGCGAACTCGTCCATGTTCGTCTTGCCGAGGATCACCACGCCGGCGTCCTTCAGGCGGCGGACCACGGTCGCGTCGTACGGCGGGCGCCAGCCCTCGAGGATCTTCGAGCCGGCGGTCGTCGGGACGCCGCGCTGGACGAGGACGTCCTTGAGCGCGAGCGGGACGCCGGCCAGCGGGCCGAGCTCCTCCCCCGCCGCGATCCGCGCATCGACGTCCGCGGCCTGCGCCAGGGCGCCCTCGCGGTCGAGGTGGAGATACGCGTGGAGCTCGCCGTCCACCGCGTCGATCCTGGCGTAGTGGGCCTCGGCGGCCTCGACGGCCGTGACCTCACCGGCCGCGATCGCGCGGCCGAGCCCGGCGGCGGTCATCGTCGTGGGGTCGGCCATCACTGCTCCTCGTCCAGGATGCGTGGGACGCGGAAGCGGTCGTCCTCGGCCGAGGGCGCCTGCGCGAGGACCTCGTCACGGTCGAGCGACGGGCGCACCTCGTCGGCGCGGAACACGTTCGTGAGCGGCAGTGGGTGCGAGGTCGGCGGGACGTCGGCGGCGGCCACCTCGGAGATCGAGGCGACCGACGTGAGGATCACGTCGAGCTGGCCGGCGTAGTGCGCGAGCTCGTCCGCGGGGAGAGCGAGCCGCGCGAGCCTGGCGAGGTGCTCCACCTCGGCGCGGGTGATGGCGGGCATGCGTACCTCGGTCTCCTCGGCCGTACGACAGCGGTCGCCCGCCAGTCTATGGAGCCTCCGCGGGGGCCTGCGCGATGCCCCTCGCCGCCTCGGGCCCGTCGGCGAGCAACACGCGGAAGCCGTCCTCGTCCAGCACCGGCACGCCGAGCTCGACGGCCTTGTCGTACTTGCTGCCCGGGGCGTCGCCGACCACCACGAACGCGGTCTTCTTCGACACGCTGCCCGACGCCTTGCCGCCGCGGGAGGTGATCGCCTCCTTGGCCTCGTCCCGGCTGAAGACCTCGAGCGAGCCCGTGACGACGATCGACAGGCCCTCGAGCGTGCGCGGGGTCGACTCGTCGGCCTCCTCGGTCATCCGCACGCCCGCCTCGGCCCACTTCCGGACCACCTCGCGGTGCCAGTCGACCGCGGCCCACTCGACCACCGACGCGGCGATCGTGGGACCGACGCCCTCGGCCTCCGCCAGCTCCTCCGGCGCGGCGGTGAGGATCTCGTCGAGGTCGCCGAACGAGCGCGCGAGCGCCTGGGCCGCCGTGGGGCCGACGTGCCGGATCGACAGCGCGACCAGCACGCGCCAGAGCGGGCGCTCCCGGGCCTCGGCGAGGTTCGTGATGAGCTTGCGGCCGTTCGCGGACAGCCCGCCGTCCTTGCGGGTGAACAGCGGAACCCCGATCAGGTCCTCCTCGGTGAGCCCGAAGATGTCGCCCTCGTCGGTCACCACGCCCGCGTCGAGGAGCGCGATCGCGGCCTCGTACCCCAGCACCTCGATGTCGAGCGCCGACCGGGACGCGAGGTAGAACAGCCGCTCCCGCAGCTGCGCGGGGCACGACCGGGTGTTCGGGCAGCGGATGTCGGCGTCGCCCTCCTTGGCGGGCGCGAGCTCGGTACCGCACTCCGGGCAGTGCGTCGGCATGACGAACTCGCGCTCGCTGCCGTCGCGGAGGTCCACCACCGGCCCGACGATCTCCGGGATCACGTCCCCGGCCTTGCGGAGCACCACCGTGTCCCCGATGAGCACGCCCTTGCGCCGGACCTCGCTCGCGTTGTGCAGCGTCGCCATCTCCACGGTGGACCCGGAGACCACGACGGGCTCCATCACGCCGTACGGCGTGACCCGGCCGGTGCGGCCGACGTTGACCCGGATGTCGAGGAGCCTCGTGTCGACCTCCTCCGGCGGGTACTTGTACGCGATCGCCCACCGCGGTGCCCGCGACGTCGAGCCGAGCCGCCGCTGGACGGCGACCTCGTCGACCTTCACCACGACGCCGTCGATCTCGTGCTCGACCGAGTGCCGGTGCTCGCCGAAGTTGCGGATGTACTCCTCGACCTCGTCCAGGGTGTCGAGCACCCGGACGTGGTCGGAGGTCGGCAGGCCCCACGCCCTCAGCCGCTCGTACGCCCCGGACTGGGTGGTGAGGTCGAAGCCGGTCCTCGCGCCGGTGCCGTGCACGAGCATCCGCAGCGGGCGGGCCGCCGTGATGCGGGGGTCCTTCTGGCGCAGCGACCCGGCCGCCGCGTTGCGCGGGTTGGCGAACGGCGCCTTGCCCGCCTCCACGAGCGCCGCGTTGAGGTCCGCGAACGCCGCCACCGGGAAGAACACCTCGCCGCGCACCTCGACCAGCTCGGGGACGTCCTCGCCCGACAGCTGGTGCGGGATGCCGGCGATCGTGCGGACGTTGAGCGTGACGTCCTCGCCCGTGACGCCGTTGCCGCGGGTGAGCGCGCGGGTGAGGCGGCCCCGCTCGTACAGCAGGTTGATCGCGAGCCCGTCGATCTTCAGCTCGCAGAGGTAGTGGACCCCGGTGCCGACCTCGCGGACGACCCGGTCGTTCCAGGCCTCCAGCTCCTCGCGGCTGAACGCGTTGTCGAGGCTCAGCATCCGCTCGACGTGGTCGACGGCGGTGAACTCGGTCGAGAACGTGCCGCCCACCCGCTGCGTCGGGCTCTGGGGGGTGCGCAGCGAGGGGTACTGCTCCTCGAGCGCCCCCAGCTCGAGCAGCAGCGTGTCGTACTCGGCGTCGGAGACCGTCGGGGCGTCGGACACGTAGTACGCGAACTGGTGGCCGAGGATCTCCTCGCTCAGCTCGGCGTGCCGGTGCCGGGCCTCCGGCGGCGCGTCGTCGCCCCGGGTCACGGCGGTGGCGGGCAGCTCGTCGTCGGTCACGGGGGCATTCTCCCCGACTCCCGCCCGGCCACGACTCAGGGCACGAACACGAGCGTCCGGCGGCCCCCGCCCGGCACGACGGTGACCGCGGCGCCGGGACGCGCGGACGCCGGCACGGCGAACAGGTACTCGGCGGTGTCGCTGTGGCCGGGCGTGAGCGTGGCGGCGAGCCTGCCGTCGTACCGCGCGTCGGGGACGGCCGTACCCGCGGCCAGCCGGACCCGGGTGCCCGCGACCGCGAGCGCCCGCGTCCCGGCGTCGGTGAGCGTCACCCGCACGGCGACCCCGACCCGGCCGGGGACCGGAGCGGCGAGCGGGACGGTCCGCAGCGGGTAGACCCGGACGGTCAGCCCGTCGGTGTCCCGGATGGCCTCGCCGAGGGCCGCGGTCGCCGGCGGTACCGGCGGCGGGGGCGGGGTGGCGGCGAGCGTACGGGCGACGAGCACCGTGGCCCCCAGCCCGGACAGGCCGACCACGATCGCGACCACGCCGAGGACGACCCGTACGCGCGGGCGCCGGCGGCGGTGCCGCGGCTCGGTGGGGCCGGTGTTCGCGGGCGGGACGATCGGCGCGGACGGCGCGGGCGCCGGGATCTCCCAGGGCTCGCCCAGCGGCTCCCGGCCGGTCGGGGGGCCGGCCGGGTGGCCGGTCACCGGGCCGGGCCCCCCGGGTCGTCGGCGAGCACCCGCGCGGCCTCGCGGCAGCGGGCGAGGACCTCGCGCGCGTACCCGGGCGTCGCGCCGGCCAGCCCGCACGCGGGGGTGAGCACGACCTGCTCGCGGAGCGCCTCCGGGGAGAAGCCGAGGCGCTGCCCGAGCCGCCGTACCGGGTCGGCCGCACGCGCCGGGTCGGGCAGCCGGGCGTCGACGGCCGGGAGCACTCCCGCGAACAGTGCCCCGCCGGCGTCCAGGTGCTCGCCGAGGACGTCCAGCTGCGCCGCGGACCCGAGGTCCCACACCGACAGGTCCACCGACACCCCGACCGCGCCCGCTCCCCGCAGCAGCGCCACGGGGACGTCCGCGGCGCAGCAGTGGACCACCACCGGCGCCCCGGCCGCGTCGATCACCTGCCGGAGCCGGTCGGAGACGACGGACTCCTCCACCGCCCGGAGGGTCCGCAGCCCGCTGGCGGTCGGCACGCGCGCGGCAAGCACGGCCGGGAGCGACGGCTCGTCGAGCTGGAGCAGGACCTCGGCGCCGGGGACCCGGCGGCGCACGTCGGCGACGTGGGCGGCGAGGCCCTCGGCCAGCGAGGTGACGAGGTCCGCGACGGCGCCGTGGTCGCCGACGGTCTTCTCGCCCCGGGGCAGCTCGATCCCCGCGGCGAGCGTCCACGGGCCCGCGGCCTGGACCTTGAACGTCCCCTGGTACTCCTCGGCCAGCTCCGCGAGCGTGTCGAGGTCCCGGTCGAGGAGGTCCCGGGCCCGGCGCAGGTCCCGCCCGGGCCGGTCCGCGAAACGCCACCCCGAGACGGCGAGCTCCACGGGCATGTCCACGAGCAGCACGGCCCCGCGTCCGAGCAGGTCGGCGCCGGGGCCCCGGCCGGGTAGCTCGGGCAGGAACGCGAGGTCGGGCACCTCCCCCAGCACGATCCGGAGTGCCTCCGCGGGATCCGTACCGGGGAGCGAGCCGACGCCGGTGGCAGAGCCTGCCGGCCAGGGAAGGGGTGTCACGGCGTCAACCTAACCGTCACCAGCGGTGGTGGACCTGCGAACGGATGCGCGCGTCGTAGATGTCCCGGATCTTCCGCGTCGCGTCCGGCCCCAGAGGCGGGAGCGCCGCGGCGGCGGCGTTGGCCCGGGCCTGCTCCGGATTGCGCGCACCCGGGATCACCGTGCTGACGCCCGGCTGGTCGATCACCCAGCGCAGCGCGGCCTGGGCCCGGGTGGCTCCCTCCGGCGGCTCCGGCAGCTCGCGGGCGGCGGCCACGCCGGTGGCGAAGTCGACGCCCCCGAACGTCTCCCCCACGTCGAACGCCTCGCCGTGCCGGTTGTACGTCCGGTGGTCGTCGGCCGGGAACTCGGTCGCCTCGGTGTACCGGCCGGACAGCAGCCCGCTCGCGAGCGGCACCCGCGCGATGATCCCGGCCCCGGCCTCGCGCGCGGCGGGCAGCACGGCGTCGAGGGGCTTCTGCCGGAACGCGTTGAGGACGATCTGCACGGTCGCGACCCCCGGGCGCGCGATCGCGGTGAGGGCCTCGTCCACGGTCTCGACACTCACGCCGTACGCGGCGATGCGCTCCTCGGCCACCATGCGGTCGAGCGCGTCGTACACCTCGTCCCGGGAGTACACGGGCGTCGGCGGGCAGTGCAGCTGGACCAGGTCGAGGGTGTCCGTGCCGAGGTTGGCGCGGCTGCGGTCGTTCCAGGCGCGGAAGTTCTCCTCGGTGTACAGCTCGGCGACGTGCGGGTCGGCGCGGCGGCCCATCTTCGTCGCGACGGTCAGCCCGGCGTCGGGGTGCGCGGCCAGGTACCGGCCGACGAGGCGCTCGCTGCGCCCGTCGCCGTACACGTCGGCGGTGTCGAGGAACGTGACGCCCGACTCCACCGCGGCGTCGAGGGTGGCGAGGGCGTCGGACTCCGGCACCGTCCCCCAGTCGCCGCCCAGCTGCCAGCAGCCGAGCCCCACCACCCCGACCTCGCGGCCGGTCCGTCCGAGTCGTCGTGTCTCCACGACGGGGAACGGTAGTGCGGGCGGTCTCGGCGTCCCGTCGCACCCCACCCCTACCGGGGGCCGGACAGCGAGGCCCGGCCCAGATCCGTCCGGACCCGCCGAGTTCAGGCGTCGAACCCCAGGTCCCGCGCCGCGGCCTCCGGGTCCGACACGGACAGCACGATCCGCTCCCAGGGCGCGTCGCCCAGGTCCAGCACCAGCACGTCCCCGTCCGAGTGCGCACACCAGAGCTGCGGCCTCCGACCGCCCCGCAGGTGCCGGTACGTGCCGGCCACGATCACCCCCGGCAGGTACGTCCCCGGCGCCCGGATCAGCGGCTTCTCGGCCAGCGCCTCCGCGAGCGGCAGCACCCGCGCGGAGGCGACCGCCGACAGCGGCAGCGCGACGTGCCGCTTGAGGGTCCACAGTGCGTCGAGGCCTGCGAAGGCGACGTGCAACTGCCCGCCGCGGGCGAACGCGACCGCCGTCACGCACTCACCGCCGGCAGCGGCCGCGCGGCGGTGATGGTCGCCGAGCCCAGCACGCGGTCCCCGTCGTACAGCACCAGCGCCTGCCCGGCCGCGACGCCGCGGACCGGGCTGTCCAGACGGGCCGTCACGCCCTCACCCGCGACGGTCACGACGGCAGGGACGGCGACCCCGTGCGCCCGCACCTGCGCGAAGCAGCGGAACGAGCCGGTGGACGGCCCCGACGTCCACACCGGGCGCTCCCCCTCGATCACGTCCGCGTCGAGCGCCTCCGCGGGCCCCACGGTGACCGTGCCCGACACGGGCTGGATGTCGAGCACGTACCGCGGCCTGCCGTCCGCGGCGGGGCGGCCGAGGCGGAGCCCGCGCCGCTGGCCCACCGTGTACGCGTACGCGCCGTCGTGCTCCCCGAGCGTCTCGCCGCTCACCGAGTCCACGATCGCCCCTGGCCGCGACCCGAGCGCGCGCCGCAGGAAGCCCGCCGTGTCCCCGTCGGCGATGAAGCAGATGTCGTTGCTGTCGGGCTTGTCCGCGACGGCGAGCCCGCGGCGGGCGGCCTCGGCCCGGACCTCGTCCTTGGTGGAGTCACCCAGCGGGAACAGCGCGTGCGCCAGCTGCGCGGGCCTGAGCACGGCGAGGACGTACGACTGGTCCTTCGCGGCGTCCACGCTGCGGAACAGCGACCCGTCCGCGAGGCGCGCGTGGTGCCCGGTGACCACCGCGTCGAAGCCCAGTGCGAGCGCCCGGTCCAGCACGGCGGCGAACTTGATCTTCTCGTTGCACCGGAGGCATGGGTTCGGCGTGCGCCCGGCCGCGTACTCCGCGACGAAGTCGTCGATCACGTCGTCGTGGAAGCGCTCGGCGAGGTCCCACACGTAGAACGGGATGCCCAGCACGTCGGCGGCCCGGCGGGCGTCCCGCGCGTCCTCCTTTGTGCAGCAGCCGCGCGCGCCGGTGCGGTGCGACGCGGGGTCGCGGGCGAGCGCCAGGTGGACGCCGGTGACGTCGTGTCCCGCGTCGACGGCCCGGGCGGCGGCGACCGCCGAGTCCACGCCGCCGCTCATCGCGGCCAGCACCCTCATCGGTGCAGCCCCGCGCGGCGCGCCCGCTCGACGGCCGGGACGAGCGCCTCGAGCAGGGCGTCGACATCGGCGGCCGTGGACGTGTGGCCGAGCGAGAACCGCAGCGACCCGCGGGCCCTGGCCTCGTCGGCGCCCATCGCGAGCAGCACGTGGCTCGGCTGGGCGACGCCCGCCGAGCAGGCCGAGCCGGTGGAGCACTCGACGCCGCGGGCGTCGAGCAGCATGAGCAGCGCGTCGCCCTCACAGCCGGGGAAGGAGAAGTGCGCGTTGCCGGGGAGACGGTCCGCCGGGTCGCCGTTGAGCACCGCATCCGGGACGGCCGCGACCACGCGCCGGATCAGGTCGTCCCGCAGCGACCGCAGCGCCGCCGCCCGCTCGTCGCGGGTCTTCACCGCCGCCTCCACCGCCACCGCGAACGCCACGATGCCGGGCGCGTCCACGGTCCCGGAGCGGACGTCCCGCTCCTGGCCACCGCCGTGCAGCAACGGGGTACACGGCACGTCGCGCCCGAGGACCAGCGCGCCGACGCCCAGCGGCCCGCCGAGCTTGTGACCGGTGAGGGTGAGCGCGTCCACCCCCGATGCCGCGAAGTCGACCGGGAGCTGGCCGACCGCCTGCACCGCGTCCGTGTGGAACGGCACGCCGTGCTCACGGGCGATCGCGGCGAGCTCCGCGACGGGCTGCACGGTGCCCACCTCGTTGTTCGCCCACATCACGCTGACCACGGCGGCCGTGTCCCCGTGCGCGTCGAGCGCCTCGGCGAGGGCCGAGGGGCGCACGCGGCCGAGCGGGTCGACCGGCAGCAGCACCGTCGCGGCGCCCTCGTGGCGGGCGAGCCACTCGCCGGCGTCGAGGACGGCGTGGTGCTCCGCGGCACCGGCGAGCACGGACGCGCGGCGGGAGTCCGCGCCGCGGCGCGCCCAGAACACCCCCTTGACCGCGAGGTTGTCCGCCTCGGTACCGCCGGCCGTGAAGACGACCTCGCTGGGCCGGGCCCCGATGGCCGCCGCCACACGCTCGCGGGACTCCTCCACGACGCGTCGCGCGCGGCGTCCGCTGGCGTGGAGCGACGAGGGGTTGCCCACCTCGCCGAGCGCCGCCGTGTAGGCCTCGACGGCCTCGGGGAGCATCGGCGTGGTGGCCGCATGGTCCAGATACGTCATCAGGTGGTCCAGCCTAACCGCGTGACCGCACACGAGACGGCCCGGCCGGTGCGCGTGCACCGGCCGGGCCGTCTCGGCGTGGGACCGTTCAGCCCTTGCGGGCCTTGATCTGCTCGGTGGCGTCCGGCACGACCTGGAACAGGTCGCCGACCACACCGAAGTCGGCCAGCTCGAAGATCGGCGCCTCGGGGTCCTTGTTGACCGCGACGATCGTCTTGCTGGTCTGCATGCCGGCCCGGTGCTGGATCGCCCCGGAGATGCCGATCGCCATGTACAGCTGCGGCGAGACGGTCTTGCCGGTCTGCCCGACCTGGAACTGGTGCGGGTAGAAGCCCGAGTCCGTCGCCGCGCGAGACGCGCCGACGGCCGCGCCGAGCGAGTCGGCCAGGCCCTCGATGATCGAGAAGTTGTCCGCGCTGCCGACACCGCGGCCACCGGAGACGACGATCGACGCCTCGGAGAGCTCGGGACGGCTGCCGGACGACTCCACCTTGCGGTCCACCACGCGGGCCAGCTTGGCGGCGTCGGAGACGGAGACCTCGAGGGCCTCGGTCTGCGGCGTGGCGGGGGCGGCCGCCGGGGTGACCGCGTTCGGCGTGACCGTGATGACCGGCGTACCGGTGCGGACGCGGGACTTCACGATGACCGACCCGGCGAACACGACCTGGGTCGCGGTGCCGTCGGCGGCCAGCTCGGTGGCACCGGTGACGATGCCGCTGCCGATCTTGATCGCCAGCCGGCCGGCGATCTCCTTGCCCTCGGACGAGGACGCCACGAGGACGGCGGCCGGCTGGGTGCGCTCGACCAGCTGGGCGAGCACCTCGGCCTTCGGGGCGACCAGGTAGCCGGTGATGTCGTCGGACTCGGCGACGTACACCTTCTGGGCGCCGAACTCACCGAGCTTCTCGGTCAGCTTCCCGGCCGTACCGGGGGCGCCGAAGACGACCGCGGACGGCTCGCCCAGCGCGCGGGCGGCGGTGAGCATCTCGAAGGTGACCTTCTTGGGCGCGCCCTCGAGGTGCTCGACCACGACGAGTACTTCTGCCATGGGGACGGTGTCCTTCCTAGCGATGTGGGGGCGTGCCTTCAGACGATCTTCTGCGAGGCGAGGAACTCGACGAGCTTGGTCGCGCCGTCGCCCTCGTCGGTGACCTTGACGCCCGCGCCCTTCGGCGGGCGGGGCGCGAACTCGAGGACCTCGCTGGTGGCGTTCGCGAGGCCGACCTCGTCGGCCGCGATGCCGAGGTCCGCGAGGGACTTCGTCTCCACCGGCTTCGACTTGGCCTGCATGATGCCCTTGAACGAGGGGTACCGTGGCTCGTTGATCGTGTCCCAGACGGAGACGATCGCCTTGCCGGTCGCCTCGACGACCTCGTAGCCGTCCTCGGTCTGGCGCTCGATCGTCAGCGTGTCGCCGTCGACCGTGAGCTTGCGGGCGCCGGTGAGCTGCGGGACGCCGAGGCGCTCCGCGAGCATCGCCGGGACCACGGACACGCGGCCGTCGGTGGACTCGGCGCCGGAGATGACGATGTCCCACTCCAGCTGCTCGAGCGCCTTGGCCAGCACGAGCGAGGTCTGCGGGGCGCACGCGCCGTGCAGGGCCTCGTCATTGATGTGGACGGCCTTGTCCGGGCCCATCGAGAGCGCCTTGCGGATCGTCTCGGCGGCGCGGTCCGGGCCCATCGTCAGGATGGTGACCTCGCCGCCCTGCGCCTCCTTGAGCTGGAGCGCTTCCTCGATGGCGTACTCGTCCATCTCGTTGATGACGTTGGACGCCGACTCGCGGTCGACGGTCTTGTCGGAGTCGCGCAGCGCTCGCTCGCTCCCCGAGTCCGGGACCTGCTTGACCAGTACGACGATGTTCATGGGTCCGGCCGACCTCCTGCTGAACGAGCGTTCACTGTGTGTGGGGCGAGACTCCCGCGGGGGTCTCGTGGCGGTCAACCGCCACGGCGTGTGGGATTGCGCACCGTCGATGTTACCCGCCAGTAGCACCCTCACAAGTGGAGGGGGTGTGCATCAGGTCACCGTGTCCGCATCCGGACGCCGCGAATCGGACGAACGGCCCATCAAGACCCGTACCCCGCGCTGCCGATGCACTCCGGGACATCTGTTGCGTACGTGAGGACACACCACCGTGAGAGTCACCTACCGGGTCGCGGCACTCGCCGGGGCCGCCGCCCTGGCGCTGGCCGTACCGGCGACACCCGCCGGGGCCGCGCCCGGCGCCACCACCGCCGCGGCCGGCGACCGCGTCACCCTGCTGACGGGCGGCGGCGTGCTCGACGGCCGTACGGCCGACGCGGCCGCCGTCGACGCCCGCGGCGCCGCCCAGCTCCCGGACGGGGACATCCTGGTGGCCGACGGCCACCGCCGGATCCGGCTGATCGACGGGGCGGCGAACACCGTCTCCACGCTCGCCGGCACGTCCACCGTCGGCACCGGCTCCGGCGCCGAGCTCACCGGCCCGCGCTGGGCCGACCGGCGGGACGACGGCACCACCGTGTTCGCCGACGGGGACACGATCCGCACACTCGCGGCCGACGGCACGCTCACCACGCTCGCCACCGTGGACGCGACCGCGTTCGCGCTCGACCGCGCGAGCGGTGACGCCTACGTCGGCGACGCCGCCACGAAGACAGTGGTGGCCGTGCACTCCGACGGCACGGTGACGACCGTCGCCGGCGGCGGCACGCTGACCGGCGGCGCCGACGGGCCGGCGACGAGCCTGAAGATCTCCGCCCCGACCGGCCTCGCCGTCATGCCCGACGGCAGCGTGCTCGTGCGCGAGTCCCGGTACCTCTGGCAGGTCGCGAACGGCACCGCCACCCGCGTGAGCGGCACGCCGAGCGCCTGGGCCCGCGCCCCGCGCGCCGGGGCCCCCGTCGCCGGCGCCGCGCTCCCGTCGAGCGGCCCGGGCGACCTGGCGGTGTCCCCGAACGGCACCGTGTCGCTCGCGGACGGCCCGTTCCAGGTCCGGCAGTTCACGCTCGGGGGCACGATCTCGTTCCGCCGGTACCTCCCCTGCTCCGACGTCGCCGGCGCCGCCGACGACGGCACGCTGCTCCTGGCCTGCGGCGTCCTGTACCGCGCCACCGCGACCGGCGTGACCCGGCTCGCGGGCGGCAGCAGCGGCCGCGGCACGGTCGACACCTCCCCCGACGGCACGCCCGGCCGGGAGGCCGCCTGGTCGTCGGTCGTCTCCCCGGTCTCCGACGGCACGGGCCGCGTCTGGTTCGGCACCGGCGAGGGCGGGACGGTCATGCGGTACGACGACGCCGACGGCACCGTCCGCCACGTGGCCGGGACCCCCGGCGGCAGCCGCACCGACGGCGCGCTCGCGACCGAGGCCGACCTCGGCGGCCGCGTCAACGCCCTCGCGCTGCTCCCCGGCGGCCGCCTCGCCGTCTCCACCGACACGAGGGTGAGCATCGTCGAGGCCGACGGGACGCTGACGTTCCTCACCCGCACCGGCCGCCCGACCCTGCGCTTCACCGAGGGCACGGCCGCCGGGGCCGTCTGGACCGCCGGTGAGGTGCCGCTCGCGGTGACCCCGTCCGGCACGCTCCTCCTCGCCGTCTTCGGCGTCGTCCTCGAGGTGGACCCGGCCGACCGCACGGTCGTGCGGGTCCTCGGCGGCAACCCGTTCTCGCGGTACGCCGGCAACGGCCTCGCGGCGGTGAACACCAACCTCGGCCGCGTCCGCGCGCTCGCGCCGTTCGGCGACGACGTCGCCGTGCTCACCGGCTCGCGCGGCGACGAGGCGATCCGCCTGCTGTCGGCCGACGGGCGCGTCGGCACGCTGGCGCAGGGCGCGATCAGCGGCATCGCCCCGGCCGCCGGCGGCGGCCTGCTGGCCGCCGTGGACGGCACGGGCCTCGTCCGCTACGCGGCCGACCGCTCGGTCGCGCTGCTCGGGACCGGCGGCGCCGTCCTGGCCGACGACGCCGACCTCGCGGACGCCTCGCTCGACCGCGTCCAGCTCACCGCGGAGCCGACCGGCGTGCTGCTGGCGTCGTCCGGCCGGCTGCGCCGCGCCGCGATCGCCGACATGACGGCGGCCGGCTCGGTGCCCGCCGGGCCCGCGGACGCCACGCTGACCCCGGCCGCGGACGGCCGCAGCCTGCGGGCCGACTGGACGCTGCCCACCGGCGGCACCCAGGACAAGGTCGAGGTGCGGGTCGACGGCACGCTGCGCGCCACCCTCGCGGCGGACGCCACGACGTACACCGTCACCGGGCTCACCCCGGGCGCCGAGGTGACCGTCGCCGTGCACACCGGCGTGGGGGACTTCGCCCGCTCGGTCCCCGCGGTCGCGACCGCGGTGATGCCGGGCGACACGACGGCACCCCGCCTGTACGACGTCCGGATCGGCGACGGGAAGACCATCCCGGTCTCCTGGTCCGCGCCGGGCTCGCGCGACGTGGCGGACGTGGTCGTGGTGACCCGTACCGACCGGCTGCCGGCGGACCCCGCCGACGGCACCCAGGCGTACGCCGGGCTGCTCGGCCCGGTGTCGCTCGACGCGCCGGCGCGACCGGCGTCGCTGTTCGTGGGCGTGTTCGTCCGCGACTGGTCCGGCAACGTCTCCCGCGCCGCGGCGCGCGAGGTGAGGCCGGCCCTGCCCTCGGCCCCGGTCGTCACCGCGCCGGCGTCCTACCTCACCACCACGGCCGCCCTGACGCTGAGCTGGCGTGCGGTCACCGACCCGTGGGGCGGCACGCCGTCGTACGAGGTGACCGAGCGCTCCGCTCCCCACAACGGGCTGTTCGGCGCCTGGTCGGCCCCGGAGCCGACGACCGGCACGTCGCTGACGTACCCGGTGGACCGCGGTACGACGTACTGCCACCAGGTCCGCGCCGTCGGCGAGGACGGCGGCACGGGCCCGTGGTCCCCGGCCCGCTGCACCGCGGTCCCGCTGGACGACACCGCGCTCACCGCCGGGTCCGGCTGGACCACGGCGACCGGCTCGGTGCTGTACGGGGGCTCGGCCCGGAAGTCGTCGGCCACCGGCGCGGCGCTCACCGTGTCCGGCGTGTACGGCTCCCGGCTCGCGCTGGTCGCCTCCACGTGCCCGACCTGCGGCACCGTCGGCGTGTACGTGGACAACCGGCTCGTGGGCTCGGTGAACCTGGCGTCGCGCCGGGGCACCGCCCAGTCGGTGTTCCTGCTGCCGAGCCGCACGATGAGCGGCGCGACCGTGACGCTGAAGGTCCTCTCGCGGGGGCGCGTGGTCACCGTGGACGCGCTCGCGTTCCTCCGCTGACCGACCGGGTAGCGTCCGTTCCCGTGGAGCTGACCCTCACCGGCGAGCGGACGCTGCCCGGGATCCCGGTGGAGAACTACTGGTTCCGGCGGCACGAGGCCGCGTACCTGGCCCTGCGGCCGCACGTGACCGGCGCGGTGGTGCTGGAGGCCGGTGCCGGCGAGGGGTACGGCGCCGACCTCCTCGCCGGGGCGGCCCGCCGGGTGGTCGCGCTGGACTACGACTCGGGCGCCGCCGCGCACTGCGCGGCGGCGTACCCGCGTGTGGACGTCCTGCGCGGCAACCTCGCGACGCTGCCCCTCGCGGACGCCGCGGTGGACGTGGTCGCGAACCTGCAGGTGATCGAGCACCTGTGGGACCAGCCGCAGTTCGCGGGCGAGTGCGCCCGGGTGCTGCGTCCGGGCGGGGTCCTGCTGATGACGACCCCCAACCGGCTCACGTTCTCCCCCGGCGGCGTGACGCTGAACCCCTTCCACACGCGCGAGCTCGACGCCGCCGAGCTCACCGAGCTCCTGACCCCGCACTTCACCGTGGCCGAGCTGCTCGGCCTGCGGCACGGCGAGCGCCTGCGAGCCCTCGACGCCCGCTGGGGCGGGCTGGTCGCCGCACAGCTCGCGACCCCCCCGCAGGAGTGGGATCCGGCGCTGCACGCCGACGTGGCGTCCGTCGCCGCGGACGACTTCGACCTCACCGCGGACGACCTCGACGCGTCGCTGGACCTCGTCGCGGTGGCCGTGCGGCGATGACCCGGCCCGTCGGCAGCTTCTGCCTCGTCCTGCACACCCACCTTCCGTGGCTGCCCCACGCGGGCACCTGGCCGGTCGGCGAGGAGTGGCTGTACCAGGCGTTCACTGGCTCGTGGCGCCGCGTGGTGGCCGTGGTCGAGCGGCTCGCCGCGGAGGGCCGTCGCGACCTGCTCACGCTCGGCGTGACCCCGGTGGTCGCGGCGATGCTGGACGATCCGTACTCGCTGCGGGAGCTGCACACCTGGACGGCGTACTGGCAGCTCCGCGCCCAGCTCGCGGCACAGGACCCGCACCTGCGCGACCTCGCCGCGCACGAGTGGCGCGAGGCCACCGCGTGCCTCGAGGACCTGGAGAGCCGCTGGCTGCGGGGCGGCTCGGCCGTCCTCCGGCCACTGGCGGACTCGGGTGCCGTGGAGCTCCTCGGCGGTCCCGCCACCCACCCGTTCCAGCCGCTGCTCGATCCCCGCGTCCGGGAATTCGCGCTCCGGACCGGCCTCGACGACGCGCGACTCCGGTTCGGGGCGGCGCCCGCCGGCATCTGGGCGCCCGAGTGCGGGTACTCCCCCGGCCTCGAGCACTCGTACGCGGGCGCCGGGGTGCGGCGGTTCCTGGTGGACGGCCCGAGTCTGCACGGCGACACGGCGGCGGCGCACCCGGTCGGCGACAGCGACGTGCTCGCGTTCGGGCGCGACCTCGAGGTCACGTACCGCGTGTGGTCCCCGAGGGCGGGGTACCCGGGCGACCCGGCGTACCGGGACTTCCACACGTTCGACCACCCCACCGGCTTCCGGCCCGCGCGGGTCACCGGCACGCAGGTCCCACCGGAGCAGAAGTCGCCCTGGGACCCCGTCCGGGCGGCCGAGGCCGTCTCCCGGCACGCCGACGACTTCGTGGAGACCGTGCGCCGCCGCCTGGAGGACCTGGCCGAGCGGGACGGGCGGCCGGGCCTGGTCGTCGCCGCGTACGACACCGAGCTCTTCGGCCACTGGTGGTACGAGGGGCCGCAGTGGCTGGAGGCGGTCCTGCGGCGGCTGCCCGACGCGGGCGTCCACGTGACGACGCTCGCGGGCGCCGTCGAGGCCGGGCACGTGCGGGAGCCCCGCGAGCTGCCCGCCTCCTCGTGGGGTTCCGGCAAGGACTGGAGGGTGTGGGACGGCGAGCAGGTCGCCGACCTCGTCGAGGAGTCCCGGCACGTGCAGGACCGGCTGGTCGCGATCGTGGACAAGCTCGGCGGGCCGTCCCGCGACCCGGTGCTCGACCAGCTCGCCCGGGAGGCGCTGCTCGTGACGAGCAGCGACTGGGCGTTCATGGTCACCAAGGACTCCGCGGCCGGGTACGCCCGGCGCCGGGCGGCCGAGCACACCGCGCGGTTCCACCGGCTCGCCGACCTGGTGGAGGCGGGCTCCCCGCAGGCCGCCGCCGAGGCGGACGCCCTGCGGCGGGTCGACGGGCCGTTCGGCCACCTCGACGCGAGGCTGCTGTAGGTGGACGCCCGGCTCCGCGCGCTCTGCGACCTCGACGTCCCCGGGAGCCGGGAGGGCGCCGGGCTGCACGTGTACGACGGGGTCGTCCAGGACCTCTCGCCCTCCGGCGTCGCGGCCGGGCTCGCGGCACTCGGCGGCCCGGCGTACGACGACGCGCACGACGAGGCGCACGTCGCGGCGTTCGAGTCCCGCGCCCGCGTGGTGTACGGCGAGCTGGCGCTGCACCGCCGCAACCCGCTCGTCCACGTCGGGAACCTCGACCTCGCCTGCTACGACCGGGCGTACGCCCCCGCGGCCGAGCGCGCCGAGGCCCGGCGGAGGCACCTCGCGGCGTGGCCGGACGCGGTCGACGCGGCCCTCGCGTCCCTCGACGCGGTACCGGCGCCCGTCGCGGCGGCCTGCCTCGGTGCGGTCCGGGGCCTGGCCGAGGGGGTGTCCGACCCCGGCGCGCTGGCCGCCCACAGGCGGCTGGTGCGGCACGTCGAGAACGCCGCCGCGCACGGCGACCCGTCGGCCGCGCTGGGCGCTCCCGGCCTCGCCCGCCTGCTCGGCGCGGGCGAGGCGCTCGACGTGGACCTCGGCGCGCTGGCCCGCCGGGCCGGCGCCGAGCGGGACCGGCTCCGGTCGATGCTGGCGGACGCCTGCGCGCGGCTGCGCCCGGGCGCACGTGTCTCCGCGCTGGTCCCGGAGCTGCTCGCGGACCACCCGGACGCCGGCGGGGTGCTGGACGAGGCACGGGCGCTCGCCGTCGAGGTGAGGGCATGGACGGCGGAGCACGACCTCGTGCCGTACACCGACGGCGAGTGCCGCGTCGGCCCCGCCCCGGAGTCCCGCCGTTGGGCGATGGCGATGATGTCGTGGGCCGGGCCGGCCGAGCCGGACGCGCCCTCGGAGTACCACGTCACGCCGCCCGACCCGTCCTGGCCGCGGGAGGAGCGGGAGGAGTGGCTCGCGGTGTTCAGCCGCACCACGCTCCCCGCGATCACGGTGCACGAGGTGGCGCCGGGCCACTTCTCGCACGGGCGGGCGCTGCGGCGCGCCGCGACGCCGCCGCGGCGGCTGCTGCTCGGCGGCGCGTTCGTCGAGGGCTGGGCCCACCATGTCGAGGAGGTCGCGGTCGAGGAGGGCTTCCGGGCCGCGGACCCGCGGTTCGCGATCGGGGTCGCCCTCGAGGCGCTCGTCCGGGTGACCCGGATGTCCTGCGCGATCGGGCTGCACACCGGCGCGATGACGGTCGGCGAGGCCGCCGCGCGGTTCACCGCGGACGCGTTCCTCCGGGGGCCCGCGGCGCTCGGCGAGGCGCACCGGGGGACCTTCGACCCGACGTACGGCCACTACACCTGGGGGAAGCTCGTGCTCCGGGAGCTGCGCGAGGAGGCGAGGGCGGCGTGGGGCACGGAGTTCTCGGTCCCCCGCTTCCACCGCGCGGTGCTGGCCCTGGGCGCGCCCCCGCTGGGCCTGCTGCGGACCGCGGTCGAGCGGGGCTGACCGGCCCGGGGGCCGGGGCGGAATCGCGGACCGGGGCCGAACGGCGGCGCGACTCCTGGCACGATGTGCGCCGATGCGCGTCATGGTGCTGTCCTGGGAGTACCCGCCGGTGGTCGTCGGTGGGCTCGGCCGTCACGTCCACGCCCTGTCCGAGGCGATGGCCGCCGCGGGCCACGAGGTCACCGTCGTGTCCCGGCACACGGCGGGGGCGGCGTTCGACGAGGTCGTGAACGGCGTGCGGGTGGTCCGCGTGCCCGAGGACCCGCCGATCTTCGACTTCCGCGAGAACCTGCTCTCCTGGACGATGGCGTTCAACCACGCCCTCACCCGCGGCGCGCTCGCCGTGGTGGACCAGGTCGCGCCCGAGGTCGTCCACGCCCACGACTGGCTGGTCGCGCACGCCGCCACGACGCTCAAGCACCACCTCGGCGTCCCGCTCGTCGCGACCGTGCACGCGACCGAGGCCGGACGGCACCAGGGCTGGCTGCCCGGCGACCTGAACCGGTCGATCCACACCGTCGAGTGGTGGCTCACGTACGAGGCCCGCCGGGTCGTCACCTGCAGCGAGTACATGCGCTGGGAGGTGACCCGCCTGTTCGACCTGCCGCCGGACAAGGTGACCCCGATCCCCAACGGCGTCCTGGCCCCCACCGTGGACCCGGACGCGGTCGCGGCCGTCCGGCGGCGGTACTCCGGCGCCCCGCTGCTCGTGTTCGCCGGGCGCCTCGTGTACGAGAAGGGCCTCCAGGACATCCTCGGCGCCCTCCCCCGGCTGCGCCGCCGCCACCCGGGCCTGAAGCTCCTCGTCGCGGGCGAGGGCCCCGAGGCGGAGAACCTCCGGGCCCAGGCGCGGAGGCTGCGGCTGGGCCGCGCGGTGGACTGGCTCGGGTTCGTCGACCCGCGGCAGCTCGCCACGCTGACGGCGGCGGCGGACTGCGCGCTGGTGCCGAGCATCTACGAGCCGTTCGGCATGGTGGCGCTCGAGGCGGCCGCCGCGGGCACCCCCCTCGTGGTCGCGGAGACCGGGGGCCTCAAGGAGTTCGTCCGGCACGGCACGACGGGCCTGCGCTTCCGTTCCGGCGACGTGGCGGGGCTCGCGGACGCGGTGTCGCTGCTGCTCCGGGACGAGGTGCTGGCGCGCCGGCTCGCCCGGGCGGGCCGCGCGGCACTGGCCGGGTACGCGTGGCCCGCGATCGCCGCCCGCACGGTCGCGGAGTACGAGCGGGCGGTCCGCGAGGAACGCGCCCTCCACGACGGCCTGCGCCGTACCCAGGGGCCGCTGCGGATGGCGGTGCGCGACGGCAACCTGCTCGCCGGCGACGCACCGTGAGGGCCGGGCCCGCCCGGTGGACCCCGGGTCACGTCCGGCGGGAGACCCCGGTGTGGCGGCGGGCCCTCCCGGTCGCCGCGCGGGCCGTGCCGTACGCGGGCTGGCCGCTCGTCGTGCTGGCCGCCCTCACCGCGCTGCTGCGCGTGACGGGGGCGACCGGCCAGGCGTACCTCGCCCTCGCGCTGGGCCTGCTCCCGCTGACGATGCTGCCGTGCTACGCGGTCGCGGTCGCGGCGGGAGTCACCCGGCACCGGGTGCTGGCGGCGGTCGCGGCGGCGCTCGCGCTCACGCACCTCGTGTTCGTGTGGCCCGCGGTGCGCCCCGCACCCGACGTCTCGGCGCTCGCCCGCGGGGCACCGACGCTGACGCTGCTGTCGTTCAACAGCGGCGGTGACCGCGTGGACCCGCGCGCGCTCGCGCGGATGATCGCCCGCGCCCGCCCGGACGTCGTCGTCCTCCTCGAGCTCGGCACGCGGACCGCGAAGACGCTCGACGCGGCGGGGCTCGCGACCGCGTACCCGCACCGGCTCGTCGCCGCCTCCGAACGGCCGCTCGACGGCGCGGGCCTGTACTCGCGCCTCCCGCTCGCGGAGGCCCGGTGGCTCCAGACCGTGACGGGCGCGATGCCGGGCGCGACGGTGCTCGTCGGCGGCGTGCCCGTCCGGGTCCAGGGCGTCCACGTCGCACCGCCGCTGGGACGGTCGGTGGGCCGCTGGCAGGCCGAGCACGCCGCCCTCGCGACACTCGCCCGCGACCGCTCCGGGCCGCTCGTGCTCGCCGGGGACTTCAACGCCGGCCGCCAGCACCCCGAGTGGCGGTCGGTCGTCGCGGCGGGCCTGACGGACGCCGACGAGGCGCGCGGCCGGGGCCTGGTGCGCACCTGGCCGGACGACCACGTGCTCCTCCCCGACCTGCTCGACCTCGACCACGTGCTGGTCTCGCCGGGCCTCGTCGTGCTCGACGTCCGGGACGCCCCCGGGCTCGGCAGCGACCACCGCGCGCTGCTCGCCGACCTCGCGGTCGTGTCCCCCGACACGACCGCCCGGCGCTGAGCGGTCAGGCGAGGTTCGAGGACCGCGGGTAGGCGTCGGCGGGGTCGGTGAGGACGTTGACGAGGTACGGCACGCCCGCGTCGAACGCCCGCCCCAGGGCCGGCCCGATCTCGTCCGGCCGGGACACGGTCTCCCCCGCCCCGCCGAGCGTGCGGACGATCTCGTCGTACCGGAGCCCGGGCTGCAGGTCGGCGGCCACGTCGTACCCGTAGAGGAACTGCATCGGGTGCTTCTCGAGGCCCCAGATGCCGTTGTTGCCGACGACCATGACGACCGGCAGCCCGTGGCGGACCATCGTGTCGACGTCCATCAGGGAGAACCCCGCCGCGCCGTCGCCGAGCAGCAGGCACACCTGGGACGACGGCCGGGCGAGCCGCGCGGCGATGGCGTACCCGGGTCCGGTGCCGAGGCAGCCGAACGGCCCCGGGTCCAGCCAGCAGCCCGGGGTGTACGAGTCCAGGTACTTCCCCGCGTACGAGACGAAGTCGCCGCCGTCGCCGATCACCACCGCGTCGCGCTCGAGCACCTTCCGCAGCTCGCCGTAGATCCGGGACGGCGTGACGGGGTCGCTGTCCGCCAGCAGCGCCGGGACCTCGGCCGCCCGGGCCGCGTTCTCCGCGTCGCGCAGGGAGGCGAGCCACGGCTCGTGGTCGCGCCGGTCGCCGGACCAGGCGGCGAGCGCCTCGAGGGTCAGCCGGATGCTCCCGGCCGGGGACACGGCGGCCCGGACGTGCCCGGCGCGCTGCCCCGGCGAGTCGACGACGTGCACGACGGCCGCCTCGCCGAAGCTGCCGAAGCCGAGCCGGAAGTCCAGCGGCGTCCCGATCACGACCACGACGTCCGCGTCCGACGTCGCGACGCGGCGCGCGCGGCCGAACGCGAGCTCGTGGTCCGCGGGGATGCAGCCGCGGCCGCTCCCGTTCGTGAACACCGGGACGCGCATCGCCTCGGCGAACGCCACGAGCGCGTGCTCGGCCGACTCCGCGTACACGTCCGAGCCCGCGATCACGACCGGGTGGTGCGCCCCGGCGATCAGCGCGGCGGCCGTCCGGACGTCCGCGGGGTCGGCCTCGACCGGCTCCGGGAGGAGCGCCTCGGGCAGGTCCACCTCGGCACGGGAGAACACGACGTCGAGCGGCAGGTCGAGGAACGCGGGGCCCCGGTGCGCGGTCAGCGCGGCCGTCACCGCCGCCTGCACGTCGGCCGGGATCCCGGCGGTGTCGGTCGAGGTCCCGGCCCACCGGGTCACCGGCGCAAGCACGGGGACGTGGTCGAACTCCTGGAGGCTGCCGGAGCCCCAGCGGGCCTGGGGCGCGCGGCCGCCGAGCACCACGACGGGTGACCCGTTGAACGACGCGCTGGTGACGGCGGAGACGCCGTTCGTCACGCCGGGGCCGGCGGTGAGGACCGCGAGGCCGGGCCGGCGGGTCAGCTTGGCCGTGCCCTCCGCGGCGAACACCGCGGTCTGCTCGTGCCGGACGTCCACGATGCGCACCCCGGTGCGGTGCGCCGCGTCGTACAGCGGGAAGACATGCCCGCCCGAGAGCGTGAACATCTCCTCGACGCCGTACCCGCGGAGCACCCCGAGCGCGAGATCTCCGCCGTGACCTTCGACACGTTCACCCATGGGGCGAACCCTACTGGTCGGTAGCGACCTCGCGGGCGCGCTCCGCCGCGGCGTGTTGCTTGCGGGCCATGTCCGCGATGGCCTCCCGGTGCGCGGCCGCCTTCTCCCACTCCTCGACGCGGTTCTTCACGACCCGCCCCGGGACGCCGACCACGACGGAGTGGTCGGGCACGTCCTTGTTCACCACGGTGTGCGCCGCGAGGACGCTGCCCCGGCCGACCGTGATGCCGCGCAGGATCGTGACCTTGGTGCCCACCCAGCAGTCCGGTCCGACGCGCACGGGCGTCTTCACGATGCCCTGGTCCTTGATCGGGGTGTGGATGTCGGCGTACACGTGGTCGAAGTCGCACACGTACACCCAGTCGGCCACGATGGTCGCTGCCCCGAACTCGATGTCGAGGTAGCAGTTCACCGTGTTGTCCTTGCCGAACACGCACTTGTCGCCGATACGCAGCGTCCCCTCGTGGGCGCGCAGCGCGTTGCCGCTCCCGATGTGCACCCACCGGCCGAGGACCAGCCGCCCGTAGCCGCGCCGCGCGTGCAGGTGCACCCGCGGCCCGAGGAACACGAACCCCTCGGTGACGATGTGCGGCCTGGTCACCCGCAGCAGGAAGAAGCGCCAGTACCGGATCAGGTACCAGGGCGTCCAGGCACGGTTGCGGACCACCCACCGCAGTGACGCGAGCGTCACGAAGCGGGCTTGCCGGGGGTCGCGGGGGCCGCCGCGGAGACGGTCGGGCAGGCGCACGGCCCCGACGCTACCGATGACGGTTGCCGCGGCGGTGCCCGGGGGCGTACACAGGGGACCAGACGTAGCCACGGGGGCCGTGATGTCCACACCGCGCCGCAGCACCGTACCCGTCCTCCTCGCCGCGCTCGCCGCGCTGCTCGCGGCGTTGACCGCGTGCGGCCCGGCGCCCCACCGTGAGGCGGCGGCCGCCGCACCGGCGTTCCCGCTCCGCGCCGGCGACCGGATCCAGACGCTCGCCATGGCGGCCCCGTACCGGCCGCGGGCGCCGCACGGCGGGACGGACGACTACCGCTGCTTCCTGCTCGACCCGCACCTGACCGCGCCCGCGTTCCTCACCGGCATCGCGTTCGCCCCGGGCAACCGGGACGTGGTCCATCACGCGATCCTGTACGACGTCCCCGCCGCGCAGGTCGCGGCGGCGGAACGGGTGGACGCGCAGACGCCGGGCGACGGCTGGACGTGCTTCGGCGGGACCGGGCTGTCCGGCGGCCTCGGCAACCGGGGGTGGCTCGCCGCGTGGGCGCCGGGCGGAACGCCGACCACGTACCCGGACGACGTCGGGGTGCCGGTCGGCGCCGGGGGCCGGGTCGTGCTCCAGGTGCACTACAACCTCCTGCGCGGCGACCCCCCGGACCGGACCGCGGTGCAGGTGCGGCTGACGCCCGTGCGGCCCGGGATCGCGCCGCTCGCGACGGCGCTGTTCCCCGCCCCGGTCGAGCTGCCGTGTACCGCCGCCGAGCACGGACCGCTGTGCCGCCGCGCCGCCGCGGTGGCCGACGTGGCGTCCCGGTTCGGGGCGGACGCGGGGCGGACCGAGGGCGAGCTGCTGCGGTTCTGCAGTCCGGGCGGGGCCCGGCCGGGGCCCACCCAGCACTGCGACCAGCCGATCCGGCAGGCGATGACCGTCCGGGCCGCCGCCGGGCACATGCACCTGCTCGGGCGGTCGGTCCGGATCACGCTGGACCCGGGCACGCCGCGGGAACGGGTCCTGCTCGACGTGCCGTCGTACGACTTCGACCGCCAGGGCGCGACCTGGCTGGCGCAGCCGGTGACGCTCCGGCCCGGGGACACGGTGCGCGTCACCTGTACCCACGACGCCGCGCTGCGCCGGGAGCTGCCCGCGCTGTCGTCCCTGCCGCCCCGCTACGTGGTGTGGGGCGACGGGACCGCGGACGAGATGTGCCTGGGGATCCTGACCGTCACGCCGGCTTCACGCCGGTGACGAGCGCGTTGTAGAAGAGGCCCTCCGGGACCACCCCGGAGAACACGCGCTTGTCGAGCTCGGACAGCGCCGTCCAGCTCTTGTACGCGAACATCGCCCACCGGAGGCCGAGCCTCCCCTTCGGCACCGCGCACTCGAACGTCCGCACCGGCCACCCGAACCACGACGCCGTGAGCTCCTCCGTCCGGACGTCGACGTCGACCGCACCGGCGACGATCGCCAGCCGCCGCAGGTCGTCCGGCGCGAACGTGTGCAGGTCCACGACGGCCTCGAGCGCCGCCGCCTGGGAGGAATCGTCGAGCTCCGCCTGCGGGCGCCGCCAGCCGGTGAGGCCCGGCAGCTTCGTGACGTTCGTGGCCGCCCACCAGGTCAGCCGGGAGAGCGTGCGCGCGACGATGTCGCCGTGGCGCGTCGGCTCGCCCGCGAACACGAACCGCCCGCCCGGCTTGAGCACCCGCAGGCACTCCCGCAGCGCCCGCTCGACATCCGGGATGTGGTGCAGGACCGCATGGCCGATCACCAGGTCCACGCTGTCGTCCGGGTACGGGATCGTCTCGGCGTCGGCCACCTCGCCGGTGACGTCCAGGCCGAGGCCCTTCGCGTTGCGCACGGCCACGTCGACCATGCCCGGCGAGATGTCGGTGACCACGCCCTTCTCGGCGATCCCGGTCAGCATGAGGTTGAGCAGGAAGAACCCGGTGCCGCTGCCGATCTCGAGGGCGGTGCCGTACGGGGACGCGGGGCTGCCCGCGATCGTCTCGAACCGCTCCCGCGCGTACGTCTGGCAGCGCTCGTCGTAGGAGATCGACCACTTCTCGTCGTAGGTCGACGCCTCCCAGTCGTGGTACAGGATGTTCGCCTGCTTGGGGTCGCGGCGGGCGGCCTCGACCTCCTCGCGCGTGACGTGCTGCGACATCTGGGTCACTTCCCGGTGAAGACGGCCTTGCCCGGCCCGTGCTCGACGAACGACTCCATGCCGATCCGCCGGTCCTCGGTGGCGAACAGCGCGGCGAACAGGTGGGACTCGAGCCGGAGCCCGGACTCGAGGTCGTTGTCCAGCCCGCCGTCGACGGCGGCCTTCGCGGCGCCCAGCGCGAGGGCCGGGCCGCCCACGTACCGCTGCACCCGCGCCACCGCGGCGGTGTACACGTCGTCGGGGGCGACGACCTCGTCCACCAGGCCCAGTGCCAGCGCCTCGTCCGCCCCGACGAACCGGCCGCTGAAGAGGAGGTCCTTGGCCTTCGCCGGGCCGACGAGGCGGGCGAGCCGCTGCGTACCGCCCGCGCCCGGGATGATGCCGAGCAGGATCTCCGGCTGGCCGACCTTCGCGTTGTCGCCGCAGACCCGGAAGTCCGCGCACAGCGCGAGCTCGAACCCGCCGCCGAGGGCGTACCCGGTGATCGCCGCGACGACCGGCTTCGGGATCCGGGCCACGGACGCGAACGCGCTCTGCAGCTGCGGCGCGCGGGCGGCCATGTCCGCGTAGGAGAGGTCCTTCATCTCCTTGATGTCCGCCCCGGCGGCGAAGACCTTCGGCCCGCCGTAGATCACGACCGCCGCCACGTCGGCGCGCTCGGTCGCCTCGGCGGCGGCTTCGCGGATCTCCTCCTGCATCTGCCGGTTCAGCGCGTTCATCGGCGGCCGGTCCAGCCGGATGGTCCCGATGCCGCCGTCCACGTCGAGTCGCACGAACTCGCCCACGTCACGCTCCCTGAGTTCCGGTCCGCCGGTGCGGCGCCAATGTACCGAGGCCGGGATCACACCGGCGCGGAGCCCACCGCCCGGGCGAAGTACCGCCCGCCGTGCCGCTCCACCCGCAGCGGGATGCCGAAGGTCTGCGACAGGTTGTCGTCGGTGAGCACGTCGGAGGTCAGCCCCTGCGCGACGGCCCGGCCGTCCCGCAGCAGCAGCGCGTGGGTGAACCCGGGCGGGATCTCCTCGACGTGGTGGGTCACCAGGACGAGCGTCGGCGCGGCGGGGTCCTCGGCCAGCTCGCCGAGGCGGCGCACCAGGTCCTCGCGGCCGCCGAGGTCCAGCCCCGCGGCCGGCTCGTCGAGCAGCAGCAGCTCGGGGTCGGTCATCAGCGCCCGGGCGATCTGGACGCGCTTGCGCTCGCCCTCGCTGAGCGTGCCGTACCGGCGGTTCGCGAGGTGCACGACGCCGAGCTGGTCGAGCAGGGCGCGGGCGCGGACCTCGTCCATCACCTCGTACTGCTCGCGCCACCGGCCGACGACCGCGTACGCCGCCGTGACGACGACGTCGTGGACGGTCTCCCCCGCGGGGATCCGCTCGGAGAGCAGCGCGGTGGACAGGCCGATCCGTGGCCGCAGCTCGAAGACGTCGACCGCACCGAGGCGCTCGCCGAGCAGGTGCACGGTCCCCGAGGTGGGGTGCATCCGCGCGGCGGCGAGGTTCAGGAGCGTCGTCTTGCCTGCGCCGTTCGGGCCGAGGACGACCCAGCGTTCGTCGAGCTCGACCTGCCACTTCAGGCCGGACAGGAGGCGGCTGCCGTTGCGGCTCACCGTCACGTCCTGTACCGAGACGACGACGTCCGGGTGGGGCGGAGGAGCGAGGGCGTCGTTGGTCACGGCCACCATCCAACAGTACGGCTTCGCGTGTGTCCCGTCCCCGCCCCGGGGCGTCCCCACCCGTAGGGTGAGGACTCGAACGCGCAGAGAGGGGACGGACGATGGCCTCGGCCGCCACGCCGCTCGGCTCCCGTGCCGCCGGACCGCCGCCGGAGGGCGCGGGCCCCGCGATCGAGATCGAGGGCCTGCGCAAGACGTTCGGCGGCGCCTTCCGCGGGCGCCGTGTGGCCCTGGACCACCTCGACCTCGTGGTCGAACCGGGCCGGGTCCACGGCTTCCTCGGCCCGAACGGCTCCGGCAAGACCACCACGATCCGCGCCCTGCTCGGCCTCGTCCGGGCCGACGAGGGCACGATGCGGATCTTCGGCCGGGAGGTGCCCGACGGACTGCCGGACGTGATCGGCCACGTCGGCGCGGTGGTGGAGTCGCCGCAGTTCTTCCCCTCCTTCTCGGGGCGCCGGAACCTCCGCCTGCTGGCCCGGATCGCGGGCGTGAAGCGGCGCCGCGTCGAGGAGGTGCTCGAGCTCGCCGGGCTGCTGGACCGCGCCAAGGACCCGGTGAAGGCGTACTCCCTCGGCATGCGGCAGCGCCTCGCCATCGCGGCCACGCTGCTCAAGGAACCCCGGCTGCTCCTCCTCGACGAGCCGAACAACGGGCTCGACCCCGGCGGCATCCGCGAGGTCCGCGACCTCATGCGGACGCTCGCCGACGGCGGGGTCACCGTGCTGCTGTCGTCGCACATCCTCGCCGAGGTCCAGCAGGTCTGCGACAGCGTGTCGATCGTGTCGCGGGGCCGCCACGTCGTCTCCGGCCCCGTGTCGGACGTCCTCGCGACCGCGGCCGGCAGCGACGTCCGGGTCCGCGTCGAGGAGCCCGAGTTCGCCGCCACCGTGCTCGAGGAGGCCGGGTTCGCGGTCCGCGCCGACGCCGGGTACCTCGTGGTGGCCGACGTCGTGGACCCGTCCTGGATCACCCAGGCCCTGGCCCGGCGGCGGCTGTGGGTGTCCGAGCTGACGCCGGAGCGCCCGGATCTCGAGAGCGTGTTCCTCGAGCTGACCGGGACCGTCCCGGTGCCCGGCCACCCCGGCCAGGTGGGCGAGCCGTTCGCCGCCGGCCTCGCCGAGCCGCCCGCCCGGCCGGCGCGCCACGAGCGCCGCGACGAGGACCCGGTGCCCGGCGCCGGGGAACCCGGGGCGCCGGTCCCGGCCGAGACCCCCGACGAGGACCGCGCATGAGGCTGTGGTGGGTGGAGCTGAGCAGGCTGTTCGCCCGGCGGTTCACGCGGCTGGCGCTCGTCCTCGTACTGGTGGCACTCGGGGTGATGGTGTTCGGCGCGGCGTACGGGTCACAGAAGCCCGTCCCCGGTGACCGGGCCCGCGCGGAGCTCGCGGCGGCCCAGCAGCGCGCGGAGGAGCAGGCCCGCTGCCGGGACGCCCAGCACCTGCCGGCGGCGGACGGACGGTCCGCCGCGCCGGCGCCCTCGCCGACCCCCTCCGGGGCCGTGGCGTCGTCCGTGCCGCCGTCCGTCTCGCCGTCCGTGCCGCCGTCCGTCTCGCCCTTCGTGCCGCCGTCCGCCTCACCGTCCGCGTCGGTCACGGAGCTGCCCGGCGAGTACAGCGGGATGGACTGCTCCGCCATCACCCATCCCGTGGCCGAGGACCTGATCCGCTACCGGTCGTTCTCGTTCCGGGACCAGATGCCGGGCCGCGCCGTCGGCATCGCCGCGCTGCTCACCGTGGTCGGCTACCTGGTCGCGGCGAGCTTCGTCGGCGCGGAGTGGCAGCACGGCACGATGGCGGGCCTGCTGCTGTGGGAGCCGCGGCGCGTGCGGGTGTTCGTGGCGAAGCTCCTCGCGCTGTTCACCGGCCTCACGCTGGCCGGGACGGTGACGTACGCCGTCGCGTACGCGGCGCACTGGTTCGTCGCGGACCTCCGCGGGGACAGCACGGGCGTGACCGCGGGGTTCTGGACCTCCCTCGGCCTCACGGCGGTCCGCGGTGTCGCGCTGACGCTGGCCGTCGCCGCGTGCGGCTTCGCCATCGCGTACGCCGTCCGGCTGTCCGCCGCCGCGCTCGGCGCCGCGGTCGCGTACCTGGTCGGCGCGGAGGTGGGCCTGCGGCTCTGGTCCCAGGAGAGCCAGCGCTGGCTGCTGTCCGAGAACATCACCGCCTGGATGGACCGCGGCACCCGCATCACGCTCTTCCACTGCGGCAGCGCGGGGGACGTCTGCACCGCACGGGTGCTCACGCTGTCGATGTGGCAGGGCGGGGCGTACCTCGGCGGGCTCGCCCTCGTCCTCGCCGTGGTGGCGGCGGTGCTCTTCGCGCGGCGCGATGTCACCTGACGCGGCGATGTCACCCGACATGACGGGCGGACCCTGGCCCGGCCGCCCGTATCCGCTCGGGGCGACCTGGGACGGCGCGGGCACCAACTTCGCGCTGTGGAGTGCGGGCGCCACCGCCGTCGACCTGTGCCTGTTCGACGACGACGGCACCGAGCACCGGGTCCCGCTCGAGGAGCTGACCTACCACGTCTGGCACGGGTACCTGCCCGGCATCGGTCCCGGCCGGCGCTACGGGTACCGCGTGCACGGGCCGTGGGACCCGTCGCGGGGCCTGCGGTTCAACCCCGCGAAGCTGCTCGCCGACCCGTACGCCCGCGCGCTCGCCGGGCGGGTCGACCACGACGGCCCGCTGTACGGCCACAGCGGCGATCCGTACCACGGGCCGCGCGACGAGCGGGACTCGGCGCCGTCCGTGCCGCGTTCCGTGGTCGTCGCCCCCTCGCCGCCGGTCCCGGACACCGAACGGCCACGCGTGCCGTGGGAGGACACGGTCATCTACGAGGTGCACGTCCGCGGCTTCACCGAGCAGAACCCCCAGATCCCGCCGGAGCTGCGCGGCACGTACGCCGGACTCGCCCACCCGGCGTCGATCGCCCACCTCCGGTCCCTCGGGGTCACCGCCGTCGAGCTCATGCCGGTCCACCACCACGTCACCGAGCCCGCGGTCGCCGCCCGCGGCCTGACCAACTACTGGGGCTACAACACGCTCGGCTTCTTCGCGCCCGACGCCCGCTTCTCGTCCTCCGGCGACGGGGGCGGGCAGGTGACCGAGTTCCGGGAGATGGTCGCGGCGCTGCACCGCGCCGGCATCGAGGTCATCCTCGACGTCGTCTACAACCACACCGCGGAGGGCGGCGCGGACGGCCCGACGCTCTCGTTCCGCGGGATCGACAACCGGGCGTACTACCGGCTCGAGCCCGGCGAGCCCACCCGGTACAAGGACTACACCGGCTGCGGCAACACGCTCGACGCGCGGCAGTTCCACGTCCTCCAGATGCTGATGGACTCGCTGCGGTACTGGGTCGTCGAGATGGGCGTCGACGGCTTCCGGTTCGACCTCGCGAGCGCGCTCATGCGGTCGTTCCACGACGTGGACCAGCTGTCCGCGTTCATGGCGGTCGTCCACCAGGACCCGGTGGTCAGCGGCGTGAAGCTCATCGCCGAGCCGTGGGACGTGGGGCACGGCGGGTACCAGGTCGGCGAGTTCCCTCCACTGTGGACGGAGTGGAACGGCCGGTACCGCGACGTGGTCCGCGACTTCTGGCGCGGGGAGCCGGGCACCGCCGGCGAGCTGGGGTTCCGGCTGTCCGGCTCCGCGGACCTGTACGCCGACGACGGGCGGCGGCCGTTCGCGTCGATCAACTTCGTCACCGCGCACGACGGGTTCACCCTCGCCGACCTCGTGTCGTACGAGCGCAAGCACAACGAGGCCAACGGCGAGGACAACCGCGACGGTGACGACCACAACCGGTCGTGCAACCACGGCCTCGAGGGCGCGACGGACGACCCCGCCGTGCTCGCCGTGCGGAGGCGCCAGGTCCGGAACGTCCTCACCACGCTCATGCTCTCCACCGGCGTGCCGATGCTGTCCCACGGCGACGAGGTGGGCCGGACCCAGTGCGGCAACAACAACGCGTACTGCCAGGACAACGCGCTCGCCTGGATCGACTGGCGCCTCTACCCGGAGCGCGCGGCGCTGCTGGAGTTCACCCGGCGGCTCACGGCGCTGCGGGCGTCGTCACCGGTGTTCCGGCAGCGGTCGTTCTTCACCGGCGCGCCGACCGGGGTGGGGCACGAGGTCGCCGACATGGCCTGGTTCCGCCCCGACGGCGGTCGCATGACGCCCGCGGAGTGGACGGACCCCGGCACGCGGACGCTCGCGATGTACCTCGACGGCGCGCAGATCCGCCAGCGCGGAGCCCGCGGCGAGCGGCTCGCCGACCACTCGTACCTGGTGTGGTTCCACGCCGCGGCGGAGGACCTCGACGTGACGCTGCCCGGCGCGCCGGTCGCCGACTCGTACGAGGTCGTGCTCGACACCGCACGGGAGGACCCGTTCGGGACCGGCCCGACGGTGGGGGGCGGCTGCACCCTGTCCCTGACCGGCCGGTCGGTGGTCGTGCTGCGAGCGCATCGGGCCGCCGATCAGGGGTAACCCCCGGGCATGACCGACGCCTCCTCCCGCGGTGACCTGCACTTCGTGGGCAACGCGACGACCGTCATCACCTACGGCGGCATCACCGTGCTGACGGACCCCAACTTCCTGCACCGCGGGCAGCACGCGTACCTCGGGTACGGGCTGTGGACCACGCGGCGCACCGAGCCCGCGCTGCAGCCCGCGGACCTGCCGCCGATCGACCTGATCGTGCTGTCCCACCTGCACGCCGACCACTGGGACCGGATCGCCACGCGGGAGCTGGATCCGCTGACGACGGTGTACACGACGAAGGCGGCGGCCAAGCGGCTGCACCAGCGGCGCTTCCGGTCGGCCGAGGGGCTGGACCCGTGGGACGAGCGGACCCTGACCCGCGGCACCACGACGCTCCGGATGACCGCCCTACCCGGCCAGCACGCGCGGGGACCGATCGCGCCGCTGTTCCCGCCGGTGATCGGGAGCCTGCTCGAGTTCAGCGGCCCGGACCTGCCGACGCTGAAGATCTACCAGAGCGGCGACACGCTCCTCGTCGACAGGCTCGAGGAGATCCGGCAACGCTGCCCGGACGTCGACGTGGGGCTGCTCCACCTCGGAGGGACGCGGGTGCTCGGTCTGACGGTGACGATGGACGGGCGGGAGGGGGCCACCTGGCTGAAGCGGCTCGACCCGCGCCTCGGCGTACCGATCCACTACGACGACTACACGGCGTTCGCCTCGCCGCTGTCGGACTTCCTCGAGGAGTGCAAGCGGCAGGGTGTCGACGTGCCGCTCGCGGTGCTGGACCGCGGCGACCACCTGCCGCTGCCGCCCCCCTGAGCCGCCTTCCGTCGCACCGGGCCGGGACGCGACCCGCCTCCGGCGGGGACGCCCCGGCTCCGGACCCACCCGGGTCTGCGGGACCGGGCGAGCAGGAACAGCCCTACGCCGTCGCGACCAGCCCCAGCTCCGCCCCCGACGACAGCAGCCGGTGCCGCGGCAGGACCCGCACGGTGTACCCGAAGGCGCCCGCCCGCTTCAGCGGGACGAAGCCCTCGAACCGCACGATCCCGTCCGACTCCCCGGCGAAGTCCATCTCGGTGCACCGGACGTCGTGCAGCTGGTCCGCCTCGTCCACCCGCCCGTGGCAGGACTCCACGACCACGTCTTCCGGCCCGAGTCCGTCCAGGACGATCTCGGCCCGCAGGTGCAGCGTCGCGCCCAGCTCCGGGGTGTCGCCCACGCCCGCGGCCTCGACGTGCGCCACCCGCACGGACCGCCACGCCTCGACGACCTTGTGCCGCCACGCGGCCAGCTCGCGGGCCGCGGCGAAGGACGACGCCGACATCTCCCGCGCCGTGACCGCGGCCGGCGTGTAGAGCGTGTGCACGTAGTCGCGCACCATCCGGCTGGCGAGCACCTGCGGACCGAGCGTCCGCAGGGTGTGCCGCACCATGTCGACCCACCGGTGCGGGATGCCGTCGGCACCGCGGTCGTAGAAGCGGGACTTGACGTCCTTCTCGATCAGCTCGTACAGCGCGGCGGCCTCGAGGTCGTCACGCCGGTCGGGGTCCAGCACGCCGTCGGCGGTCGGGATGGCCCAGCCGTTGCCGCCGTCGTACATCTCGTCCCACCATCCGTCCCGGATGGACAGGTTGAGGCCGCCGTTCAGCGCGGATTTCATGCCCGACGTGCCGCAGGCCTCGAGCGGCCGCAGCGGGTTGTTCAGCCACACGTCCGACCCCGCGTACAGGTACCGCGCCATGCCGATGTCGTAGTCCGGCAGGAACGTGATCCGGTGCCGTACGGCCGGGTCGTCGGCGAAGCGCACCATCTGCTGGATGAGCGCCTTGCCGCCGTCGTCGGCCGGGTGACTCTTGCCGGCGAGGACGATCTGCATCGGGCGCTCGGGGTCGAGCAGCATGGCCTTGAGCCGCTCGGGGTCGCGGAGCATCAGTGTGAGCCGCTTGTACGACGGGACGCGGCGCGCGAAGCCGATCGTCAGCACGTCCGGGTCGAAGACGTCGTCGACCCAGGTCAGCTCCGCCTCGGAGTGTCCACGGTGGAGCATCGACGCGCGTACGCGGCGGCGGATCTCCCCGACGAGCTGCCCGCGGAGGGTCCGGCGGACGGACCAGATCTCCTCGGCGGGGACGTCCTCGACCGCCTCCCAGCCGCGCGCCTCCTCGACGAGCTCCCGGCCGACCGCGCGGGCGCCGAGCGCGAAGATCTCCCGCGCCACCCAGGTCGGCGCGTGCACGCCGTTGGTCACCGACGTGATCGGGACCTCGTCGGCGTCGAACCCCGGCCACAGGGACGAGAACATCTGGCGGCTCACGTGACCGTGCAGGCGGGACACACCGTTGGCGCGCTGCCCGAGCCGCAGGCCCATGTGGGCCATGTTGAACACGGTCGGGTCCTGCTCCGCGCCGAGCGCGACGATGCGGTCGAGCGGCAGTCCGCCGAAGTGCGCGAAGGTGCGCTCGATCAGCGAGAGGGGGAAGCGGTCGATGCCCGCGGGCACCGGCGTGTGCGTGGTGAACACGGTTCCGGCGCGGACCGCGGCGAGCGCCTCGTCGAAGGACAGCCCGGTCCCCTGCACGAGCTCGCGGATCCGCTCGACCCCGAGGAAGCCGGCGTGGCCCTCGTTGGTGTGGAACACCTCCGGCTCCGGCTCGCCGGTCAGCGCGGTGTACGCGCGTATCGCCCGCACGCCACCGACGCCCAGCAGCAGCTCCTGGAGGAGCCGGTGCTCCGCACCGCCGCCGTACAGCCGGTCTGTGACATGCCTCTCGCCGGGCGCGTTGGCCTCGACGTCCGAGTCCAGCAGCAGGAGCGGCACGCGGCCGACCTGGGCCTTCCAGATCTGCGCCCGCAGGACCCGGCCCTCGGGCAGGTCCAGCGAGACCTGGAGCGGCTCGCCCGAGGCGTCGCGCAGCAGCGCGAGCGGCATGCCGTTCGGGTCGAGCGCCGGGTAGTGCTCCTCCTGCCAGCCGTCCGCCGAGAGGGACTGGGTGAAGTACCCCGCGCGGTACAGCAGGCCGACGCCGAGGATCGGCACCCCGAGGTCGCTCGCGGCCTTGAGGTGGTCCCCGGCGAGGATGCCGAGGCCGCCGGAGTACTGGGGCAGCACCTCGGTGATGCCGAACTCCGGCGAGAAGTACGCGATCGAGCGCGGGACGTCCGACAGAGACTGGTACCAGAGATCTTCTTCCAGGTACCGGCGCAGGTCGGCGTGCGCCTCGTGCAGGCGGGCGAGGAAGCCCTCGTCCGCGGCGAGCTCGTCGAGGCGCTCGGCGGGGACCTCACCGAGGAGGCGGACCGGGTCGAACCCGACCGTCCGCCACAGCGCCGGGTCGACCGAGGAGAAGAGGTCGGTGGTCGCCGGGTGCCAGGACCACCGGAGGTTGCTCACCAGCTCGCCGAGGGGGGCGAGAGGCTCGGGCAGACGGGCTCGGACGGTGAATCGACGCAAAGCTCTCACGACGCCGCACACTACCTCTCAGCTGTCCCGCCGGGGCGGGGGTTTTCCCTCAGCTTGAGGCACGCCTTCGCAGCACGCAGAGTCGGGTGGCCCCGAGATGCCGCGACCCCGTCCGAATCGTTACGGTGATCGCGATGACCGGACGAATCCCGATCGAAGATGTCAGCCCCCTCGTCGCAGGGGGGCGGTATCCCGCGCGCGCGGTGACCGGGGAGCACGTCCCCGTCGCCGCCACGGTGTACCGCGAGGGCCACGACGCCGTGGGCGCCAACGTCGCCTGGAAGGGTCCGGACGGCGGCCGCAGGCCGTTCGTCCGGATGGAACGCGGCGAGAACGACCGATGGCACGCGGACATCGTCCCGGACACGCCGGGACGGTGGACGTACGTCGTCGAGGCGTGGAGCGATCCGTACGCGACCTGGCACCACGCGGTGGAGGTCAAGCTCGCCGCCGGCCAGGGCGCGCAGGACCTCGCCAACGACCTCGAGGAGGGCGCCCGCGTGCTCGAGCGCGCCGCGCGCGGCGTGCTGCGCGAGCGCCGGCCGGAGCTGGTCGCGGCCGCCGCGGCGCTCCGGGACACCGAGCTGCCCGTGGAGCGGCGGGTCGTCCCGGCCTTCGCGCTGGCCGACCTGCTCCACGCGAGCCCCGTCCGCGAGCTGGTCACCCGCTCCGAGACGATGGTCCTCTGGGTGGACCGCCCGCGGGCGCTGTACGGCTCCTGGTACGAGTTCTTCCCGCGCTCCGAGGGGGCGCTGGTCGCGGACCCCGCGTCCGACGCGGTGCAGACGGTGTCGCACGGCACGTTCCGCACCGCGGCCGAGCGGTTGCCCGCGATCGCCGAGATGGGCTTCGACGTCGTGTACCTCCCGCCGGTCCACCCGATCGGCAAGGTCAACCGCAAGGGGCCGAACAACACGCTCGACGCCGGGCCCGACGACGTCGGCTCGCCGTGGGCGATCGGGTCGGAGGAGGGCGGCCACGACGCGATCCACCCGGCGCTCGGGACCTTCGAGGACTTCGACCAGTTCGTGGCGCGCGCGGGCGAGCTGGGCATGGACGTCGCGCTGGACTTCGCCCTGCAGTGCGCCCCGGACCACCCCTGGGTCCGGGAGCACCCGGAGTGGTTCACGACGAAGCCCGACGGCACGATCGCGTACGCGGAGAACCCGCCGAAGAAGTACCAGGACATCTACCCGCTGAACTTCGACAACGACCCCAAGGGCATCTACGCCGAGGTGCTGCGCGTGGTGCTGCTGTGGATCGACCACGGGGTCAAGATCTTCCGCGTCGACAACCCGCACACGAAGCCGGTGAACTTCTGGTACTGGCTGATCTGGCAGGTCAAGCAGCGGCACCCCGACGTGCTCTTCCTCGCCGAGGCGTTCACCCGGCCGGCGATGATGCACGGCCTCGCGAAGGTCGGATTCACCCAGTCGTACACGTACTTCACCTGGCGGACCGCCAAGTGGGAGATCGAGGAGTACGCCCGCGAGCTCGCGGACGCCTCCCACTACATGCGGCCGAACTTCTTCGTGAACACCCCGGACATCCTGCACGCGTCCCTGCAGTACGGGGGTCCACCGATGTTCAAGATCCGCGCGGTCCTCGCGGCGATGCTCTCCCCGAGCTGGGGCGTGTACTCCGGGTACGAGCTGTTCGAGCACGTCGCCGTGCGCCCGGGCAGCGAGGAGTACCTGGACAGCGAGAAGTACCAGCTGCGGCCGCGCGACTGGAAGACCGCCGAGGCGGAGGGGCGCTCCCTCGCCCCCTACCTGCGCCGGCTCAACGAGATCCGGCGGGACCACCCGGCCCTGCACTGGCTGCGGAACATCACGTTCCACTCGCTCGACAACGAGTCGGTGACCGCGTTCTCGAAGCGCGACGAGGAGACGGGCGACACGGTCCTCGTCGTGTGCAGCCTGGACTCCCACGGCGTCCAGTGGGCGAACACCTCGCTCGACATGCCCGCGCTCGGGTTCGACTGGGACGAGCGCTTCCGGGTCACCGACCTGATCACCGGGGCCGAGTACGACTGGGGCCAGTTCAACACGGTCCGCCTCGACGCCCACCACGAGCCCGCCCACGTCTTCGTCGTCGAGGGATACCGATGAGCCCAGCAGCCTCCGACGACCTGTCCGCGGTGCCCCACACCGGTGAGGGCCAGACCGCCGACGGGCACCTCATCGAGCCCCACGCGGCGGACTTCGCGCACGCGCGGCCCGCGGCCGCCGACCCGGACTGGTACAAGCGCGCCGTGTTCTACGAGGTCCTGGTGCGGGCCTTCAAGGACTCCAACAACGACGGCACCGGCGACCTGCGGGGCCTCACCGAGAGGCTCGACTACCTGCAGTGGCTCGGCATCGACTGCCTGTGGCTCCCGCCGTTCTACGCGTCGCCGCTGCGCGACGGCGGGTACGACATCAGCGACTTCCGCGCGGTGCTGCCGGAGTTCGGCACGGTGGAGGACTTCGTCACCCTCCTGGACCAGGCCCACAAGCGGGGCATCCGCGTGATCACCGACCTCGTCATGAACCACACGTCGGACGCGCACCCGTGGTTCCAGGAGTCGCGCACCGACCCCGAGGGCCCGTACGGCGACTTCTACGTCTGGAGTGACACCGACCAGAAGTACGCCGACGCGCGGATCATCTTCGTCGACACCGAGTCGTCGAACTGGACGTACGACCCGGTGCGCGGGCAGTTCTACTGGCACCGCTTCTTCAGCCACCAGCCGGACCTGAACTTCGAGAACCCGGCGGTCCAGGACGCGATGCTCGACGTCCTCCGGTTCTGGCTGGACCTCGGCATCGACGGCTTCCGGCTCGACGCGGTGCCGTACCTGTTCGAGGAGGAGGGTACGAACTGCGAGAACCTTCCCCGGACCCACGAGTTCCTCAAGCGCTGCCGCAAGACGATCGACGACGAGTACCCCGGCCGCGTGCTGCTCGCGGAGGCGAACCAGTGGCCCGCGGACGTGGTCGAGTACTTCGGCGACCCGAGCGTGGGCGGCGACGAGTGCCACATGGCGTTCCACTTCCCGCTGATGCCCCGCATCTTCATGGCGGTCCGGCGGGAGAGCCGGTTCCCGATCTCCGAGATCCTCGCGCAGACGCCGGAGATCCCGGCCCGCGCCCAGTGGGGCATCTTCCTCCGGAACCACGACGAGCTGACGCTCGAGATGGTCACCGACGAGGAGCGCGACTACATGTACACCGAGTACGCCAAGGACCCGCGGATGAAGGCGAACATCGGCATCCGCCGCCGCCTCGCCCCGCTGCTCGAGAACGACCGCAACCAGCAGGAGCTGTTCACCGCCCTGCTGCTGTCGCTGCCGGGCTCCCCCGTCCTGTACTACGGGGACGAGATCGGCATGGGCGACAACATCTGGCTCGGTGACCGCGACGGCGTGCGGACGCCGATGCAGTGGACCCCCGACCGCAACGCCGGCTTCAGCCAGTGCGACCCCGGCCGCCTGTACCTGCCGGTGATCATGGACCCGATCTACGGCTACCAGGCCGTCAGCGTCGAGGCACAGCAGAACAGCACCGCCTCCCTGCTGCACTGGACCCGCCGGATGATCGAGGTCCGGCGCCACCACGGCGCGTTCGCGCTGGGCACGTTCGCCGAGCTGCAGTCGTCGAACCCGAGCGTGCTCGCCTTCGTCCGGGAGCACCCCGCTCCCGACGGCACCGGGGACAGGGTGATCTGCGTGAACAACCTGTCCCGCTTCCCGCAGCCCGTCCAGCTGGACCTGTCCGCGTACACCGGCGGCACCCCCGTGGAGCTGACCGGCGGCGCCCGCTTCCCCCGGATCGGTGATCTCCCGTACCTGCTCACCCTGCCGGGGCACGGCTTCTACTGGTTCCAGATCACCCCGACAGAGGACGACGTGTGACCTATCCGAATCCGAACACCCGGGTCGAGGAGCGGCACCGCATCGACGCGCTCGTGGCGCAGCTCCCCGGCTGGCTCGCGGCGCAGCGCTGGTTCGCCAGCAAGGGGCGCACGATCTCGGCCGTCCGCCCCGTCCGCTCCACCGTCCTGCAGGACGGGGAGCCCGAGCTCCTCCACCTCGTCGTCGCCGTGGAGCACGACGGCGGCGAGGAGCGGTACCAGCTGCTCGTCGGGTTCCGGCGCACGCTGCCGGAGTACCTCGAGCACGCGCGGATCACCGAGACCGGCGACCGGGTCGCGTACGACGCGACGTTCGACCCGGACCTCGCCGGCAAGCTGCTCGAGCTGATCGACGCCGGCGCCGAGACGGCGGGCATCCGGTTCGTGGCCGAGCCGGGCGTGGACCTCACCACGGGCCTCGCGAGCCGTCCGGTCGGCGCGGAGCAGAGCAACACCTCGATCGTGTTCGGGCACCAGTACATCCTCAAGGTGTTCCGCCGCCTCGCCCCCGGCACGAGCCCCGACCTCGAGCTGCACCGCGCGCTCGCCTCGGTGGGGTGCACCCACATCGCCGCGCCGCTCGGCTCGATCGAGGGCGACGTCGACGGCGAGCCGGTGACGTACGGGATGCTCCAGGAGTTCCTCGCCAACTCGGCCGAGGGCTGGCAGATGGCGACCGCGAGCGTCCGCGACCTGATGGCCGAGGGCGACCTGCACGCGGACGAGGTGGGTGGCGACTTCGCGTCGGAGGCCTGCCGGCTCGGCGAGGCGGTGGCCGAGGTCCACGCCGACCTGGTCCGCTCGCTCGGCAGTTCCACGCTGTCGGCCGCGGAGGTGGCCGCGGCGGCGGACGGCATGCGGCGGCGCCTGGTCGCCGTCGCGGCCGACGTGCCGGAGCTCACGCCGTACGTGCCGCTGATCCGGGACGCGTTCGACGCGCTCGCGGGCTCGGGGCAGGACGCCACGGTGCAGCGCATCCACGGTGACCTGCACCTCGGCCAGGTGCTGCGCACGGTCACCGGCTGGGTGCTCATCGACTTCGAGGGCGAGCCCGCCACCGCGATGTCCCGCCGGATCGAGCGGATGTCGCCGCTGCGGGACGTGGCCGGGATGCTCCGCTCGTTCGACTACGCCGCGTACCACCTGCTCGCCGGCCACGATCCCGACCCGCAGCTCTCGTACCGCGCCGCCGAGTGGGCGACCCGCAACCGGGAGGCGTTCTGCGACGGGTACTCGCTCGCGGGGACCGACCCGCGCGACCAGCCGCTGCTGCTGCGGGCCCTCGAGCTCGACAAGGCGGTCTACGAGGTGGCGTACGAGGCCCGGAACCGCCCCAGCTGGCTCCCGATCCCGCTCGCCTCCATCGAGCGCATCGCCACGCCGTCCGACCGGGCCACGCCGTCCGACCGGTCCACGGCGTCCGACCCAGCCACGGAGGAGAGCCGGTGACCACGGAGCACACCGTGACCGTGCCACGCGCCGAGCTGGACCGGCTGGTGTCGGGGACACACCACAACCCGCACTCGATCCTCGGCGCCCACCCGCTGGGGGACGGCACCGTGGTGCGGACCCTGCGCCCCGGCGCGTCGTCCGTGGTGCTGCGGCCCCACCGCGGCACGCCGGTCGAGATGCACCGCGTCCACGGCGGCGGCGTGTTCGAGGTGACCGTGGACGCGCCGGTCGGGGACTACCGCCTCGGCGTCACGTACGACGACGGGGTCCAGCACACGGTCGACGACCCCTACCGCTGGCTGCCCACCCTCGGGGAGGTGGACCTGCACCTCATCGGTGAGGGACGGCACGAGCGCCTGTGGACCGTGCTCGGGGCGCACTGCCGCGCGTACGACACCCCGTCCGGACCCGTGACGGGCATCTCGTTCGCGGTGTGGGCGCCGAACGCCCGCGGCATCCGCGTGCTGGGCGACTTCGACCACTGGGACGGCCGCGCGTACCCGATGCGGTCGCTCGGCTCGTCCGGCGTCTGGGAGCTGTTCGTGCCCGCGGTGGGCGACGGCACGAAGTACAAGTACGCGGTCCTCGGCGCGGACGGCGTGTGGCGGGAGAAGGCCGACCCGCTCGCGTTCGCGACCGAGGTCCCGCCGGCCACCGCGTCGGTCGTCCACACGCCGCGGTACACGTGGACGGACGACGACTGGATGCACCGTCGCGCCGAGACGCCCGCCCACGCTGCGCCGATGAGCATCTACGAGGTCCACCTCGGCTCGTGGCGGCAGGGACTGTCCTACGTGGACCTGGCGCGCGAGCTGGTCGACTACGTGCGGGAGACCGGGTTCACGCACGTCGAGTTCCTGCCCGTGGCCGAGCACCCGTTCGGCGGCTCGTGGGGGTACCAGGTCACGTCGTACTACGCCCCCACCGCCCGGTTCGGCTCACCGGACGAGTTCCGGTACCTGGTCGACAAGCTCCACGAGGCCGGCATCGGCGTGATCGTGGACTGGGTGCCCGCACACTTCCCCAAGGACGAGTGGGCGCTCGCGCGGTTCGACGGGACGCCGCTGTACGAGCACGCCGACCCCCGGCGCGGCGAGCAGCCCGACTGGGGCACGTACGTGTTCGACTTCGGACGGTCCGAGGTCCGCAACTTCCTCGTCGCGAACGCGCTGTACTGGTTGGAGGAGTTCCACATCGACGGCCTGCGGGTCGATGCGGTCGCCTCGATGCTGTACCTGGACTACTCGCGCAAGGAGGGCGAGTGGCTGCCGAACGTCTACGGCGGTCGGGAGAACCTCGACGCCGTGTCGTTCCTCCAGGAGGTCAACGCCACCGTCTACCGGGAGCACCCCGGCGCGGTGACGATCGCCGAGGAGTCCACGTCGTGGCCGGGTGTCACGCGGCCCACACACCTCGGCGGGCTCGGGTTCGGCTTCAAGTGGAACATGGGCTGGATGCACGACTCCCTGGACTACGTCCACCAGGAGCCGGTGTACCGGCAGTACCACCACCACCAGATGACCTTCTCGATGATGTACGCGTGGAGCGAGAACTTCGTCCTCCCGATCAGCCACGACGAGGTCGTGCACGGCAAGGGCTCGCTGCTGCGCAAGATGCCGGGCGACCGGTGGCAGCAGCTCGCGAACGTCCGGGCGTACCTCGCCTTCATGTGGGCCCATCCCGGCAAGCAGCTGCTGTTCATGGGGTCGGAGTTCGCGCAGGAGGCCGAGTGGGCCGAGGACCGCTCGCTCGACTGGTGGCTGCTCGACAATCCCGACCACCGCGGCGTGCAGAGCCTCGTCCGGGACCTGAACCGCGTCTACCGGGAGACCCCCGCGCTGTGGTCGCAGGACACCTCGCCCGCGGGGTTCGCGTGGATCGACGCGAACGACGCGGCGGGCAACGTCTTCTCGTTCGTGCGGTACGGGTCGGACGGGTCCGCGCTCGCCTGCGTGGCCAACTTCGCGGGCACACCGCACGCCGGCTACCGGCTCGGGCTGCCGCACGCCGGGCGGTGGGACGAGGTCGTCAACACCGACGCGGACGTGTACCTGGGGTCCGGGTGGGGCAACTACGGCGGTGTGGACGCCGGGGACCAGGGCTGGCACGGCATGCCGGCGTCGGCGGTCGTCCAGCTCCCACCGCTGGGCGCGGTGTGGCTGCGGTACGCGGGCACTCCGGCACCGGTCACCGCCACCGCCACCGACAGCGCCACTGCCGAGGCCGCCCCGCCCGACGCCGCCGCGGACGCGATGGCCGCCGCGGAGTCCCGCGCGGCCGCCGAGCTCCCGCCGGAGCCGGGGTCGGCGACGACCTCCTGACCGGCGCTCAGACGAGACGGCGGTTCGCGAGGCTCGGCAGCTCGCGGCGGATCGTGTCCAACCGGCCGAGGTCGAGGTCGGCCACGGTCACGCCCACCGTGTCGGGTGCCTGCGCGACCACGGTCCCCCAGGGGTCGACGACCATGCTGCGGCCGTATGTCAGGCGTCCCGGCTCGTGCGGCCCGATCTGCCCGGCCGCGACGACCCAGCACTGGTCCTCGATCGCGCGTGCCCGCAGCAGGACCTCCCAGTGGTCCCGCCCGGTGTGCGCCATGAACGCCGCGGGCACCACCAGCACCTGCGCCCCGGCGAGCGCCAGGGCCCGGTACAGCTCGGGGAACCGCAGGTCGTAACAGATCGACAGGCCCAGCCGGACGCCCTCGACGTCGACCGTCACGATGTCGGTGCCCGCCGCGACGGAGGCCGACTCGTGGTAGCTGACGCGGCCGGGGATCTCGGCGTCGTACAGGTGGATCTTGCGGTACACGGCGGCGAGCGTGCCGGAGCGGTCGAACACGAGCGAGGTGTTGTACCCGTGGTCGGGATCCGGTCCCTCCTCGCGGAACGACCCGGCGTGCACGCAGATGCCGAACTCCCGCGCGGCCGCCGCCATGGACGTCCCGAACTCCCCGTCCACCGGCTCCGGCTTCGGGGCGCCCGCGCCCGGTCCCATGTAGTCGACCAGTTCGGGCAGCACCGCGAGGTCGGCGCCGCGGGCGGATGCGTCGCCGATCGCCGCACGGGCGGCGGCGAGGTTCGCGGCGCGGTCCTCGCGGGGGTTCAGCTGGCAGACGGCGATGCGCATGGCGTCGAGCGTAGGCCCCCGTGGACGAGCAGCGCACCGACCGCGCACGCGCAGACCGCCGCGGCGGCGGCGAGCGGCAGCGGCGCCGACGCGGCCCCCACGGCGCCGACCAGCACGCCGACGAGCGGCGGGAGGAGCAGGCCGCCGGCGTTCCCGGCCACGAGGACGAGAGGGATCGCGTGCCGGGCCGCCGGCTGGTCGCGGGACACCCACGCCAGGCCGGTCGGGAAGATCGGACCCATCGCGAAGCCGGTCAGCGCGTACGCGACGCCGCCCACCGGCCACGCCCATGCGAGCACCAGCCCGGCACACATTCCCACCGCGCAGCCGAACAGCATCGGTCCCGGCCCGAGGACCAGCCCGACCGGCGCGGCGGCGAGCCGTCCGACGGCCAGGCCGGCGAAGAACAGCGATGTCGCGTACACGGCCGCCTCCCGCGCGCCGTCGACGGCCCGCAGGTGGCTGGTGATCCAGCCGCCGGTGGCGACCTCCACGGCCACGTAGCCGGCGAACACCAGCGCGAACAGCGCGAGCCGCCCCGCGTGCGCCCGGCCTCCGGGCGCAGCCACGTGGGCGGGCGAGTTGGGCGTCCCGGGCGGGAGCGACCGGAACAGCACGGGCGCCAGCGCGGCGAGCAGCGCGTACCCCGCGTACACCGCCCGGGACGGCACCACGGCCACGCACAGCGGCCCCACCACCGCGCCGATCCCGAAGAGCCCGTTGGCGAGGTTCAGCAGGACGGTCGACCGGGCGCCGTACACCGCGGCGATCATCCCGTTCACGAACGTCGTGATCCCGCCGTACCCGATCCCGGTCACGACACCGGACGCCAGCAGCAGCGGCCACGCCGGCGCCAGCGCGGTCCCGAGCTGGCCGACCGCGAGCGCGCCGCAGGCACCGGCGAGCAGCGTGCGGGTGTCGTACCGCCGCGCCATCACCGCGGACAGCAGGACGCCGAACAGCCCGCCCGTCGGAACGGAGGCGACCAGGACTCCCGCGGCCGCGGGACCGACGCCGAAGGCGTCGCGGAGCGCGGGCAGCAGCGGACCGAGCGAGGACACCAGCAGGCCGAGGACCAGCATGGTGAGGAACGACCCGGCGACCGCCGGCGCCGCGAGGCGCGCGGGCCGGACCGGCGCGAGCTGCGTCACCGGGCGGGATCACCCGGTCTGAGGGCAACGGGGGCCGTGGAGCGCGCCGGTGCGGTGGAACGCACCGGTCCCGCCGAGCGCGCCGCGGGCACCGTGGAGAGAGCCGTGGGCGCCGTGCGGAGCGCCGCGGAGGTGGGAGACCGCAAGAGCAGGCCGGCCGTCAGGCCGACTTCTCCCGCCGCTCGCGCTTCGGGGTCTCCCGCGGCACGATCGTCGGGTTCACGTGCTCGAGCACGACCTCGCCGGTGATCACGACACGCGCCACGTCGGACCGGCTCGGGATCTCGTACATCACCGACATGAGGACCTCCTCCATGATCGCCCGGAGCCCACGGGCCCCGGTGCCACGGAGGATGGCCTGGTCGGCGATCGCCTCGAGGGCGTCGTCGGTGAAGTCGAGCTCCACACCGTCGAGCTCGAACAGCCGGTGGTACTGCCGGACGAGCGCGTTGCGCGGCTCGGTGAGGATGCGGACGAGGGCCTCCCGGTCCAGGTTCCGCACGCTGGTGAGGACGGGCAGGCGGCCGACGAACTCGGGGATCATGCCGAACTTGAGCAGGTCCTCCGGCATGACCTCGACGAACACGTCGTCCAGCTCGTTCTTCGACCGGATCTCGGCGCCGAAGCCGATGCCCTTCTTGCCGACCCGGCTCTCGATGATCTTCTCCAGGCCCGCGAAGGCGCCGCCCACGATGAACAGCACGTTCGTCGTGTCGATCTGGATGAACTCCTGGTGCGGGTGCTTGCGGCCGCCCTGCGGCGGGACGCTCGCCGTGGTGCCCTCGAGGATCTTCAGCAGCGCCTGCTGCACGCCCTCGCCCGACACGTCCCGGGTGATCGACGGGTTCTCGCTCTTGCGGGCGATCTTGTCGACCTCGTCGATGTAGATGATGCCGGTCTCGGCGCGCTTGACGTCGTAGTCGGCGGCCTGGATCAGCTTCAGGAGGATGTTCTCGACGTCCTCGCCGACGTACCCGGCCTCGGTGAGCGCGGTGGCGTCCGCGATGGCGAACGGGACGTTCAGCATCTTCGCGAGCGTCTGCGCGAGGTGCGTCTTGCCGCAGCCGGTGGGGCCGATCAGCAGGATGTTGGACTTCGCCAGCTCGACCACCTCGGCGGACGAGCGGTGGCTGGAGCTGTCGGCCTGGATGCGCTTGTAGTGGTTGTAGACCGCGACGGCGAGGGCCTTCTTGGCGGACTCCTGCCCGACCACGTACTGGTCGAGGAACTCGCAGATCTCGACGGGCTTCGGCAGCTCGTCCCACTTGAGGTCGGCCGACTCGGAGAGCTCTTCCTCGATGATCTCGTTGCAGAGGTCGATGCACTCGTCACAGATGTACACGCCGGGACCGGCGATGAGCTTCTTGACCTGCTTCTGCGACTTGCCGCAGAACGAGCACTTCAGCAGGTCCCCGCCGTCGCCGATGCGTGCCACCTACGACCTTCTCCCTGCTCGGGGCCGGTCCAACGGGCCGGCGCGACCACTCGACGGTACAACCTCGGATCGGGGAAAGGACCCCCTTTGATGTTCGCGCCGGGCGGAACTCCCGCCCGGCGCGTCATCGTCGTCCCTCAGCCCGTGTGGGCGACCGACTTCTTCCTGCTCTCGAGCACCGCGTCGACCAGGCCGTACTCCTTGGCCTCCTCGGCGGTGAGGATCTTGTCCCGCTCGATGTCCCTGCGGACCTTCTCGACCGGCTGGCCGGAGTGGCGGGCCAGCATGCCCTCGAGCTGCGCGCGGATCCGCAGGATCTCGCGCGCCTGGATCTCGATGTCCGAGCCCTGGCCGTAGCTGCCCTCGGTGGCCGGCTGGTGGATCAGCACGCGGGCGTTCGACAGCGCCATGCGCTTGCCCGGCGTCCCGGCGGCGAGGAGCACCGCCGCGGCCGACGCGGCCTGCCCGAGGCAGACCGTCGCGATGTCCGGGCGGACGTACTGCATGGTGTCGTAGATCGCCGTCAGCGCCGTGAACGAGCCACCGGGCGAGTTGATGTAGATGGTGATGTCGCGGTCAGGGTCCGCCGACTCGAGGCACAGCAGCTGCGCCATCACGTCGTTCGCGCTGGCGTCGTCGATCTGCACGCCGAGGAAGATGATGCGGTCCTCGAACAGCTTGTTGTACGGGTTCGACTCCTTGATGCCGTACGACGTGCGCTCGACGAACGAGGGCAGCACGTAACGGCTCTGCACGGGCAGGAAGCCGGCCGACTGGGGAAGGTGGAGCTCGCTCACGTCGTCCTCCGGATACGTGGTGGCGTCAAGGGATGTCAGGCGGTGCCGCCACCGGAGGGCACCTGGATGGCCCCGGTCACGACGTGGTCCACGAAGCCGTACTCCCTGGCCTCCTCCGCCGTGAACCAGCGGTCACGGTCGGAGTCGAGCTCGATCTGCTCGACGGTCTGTCCGGTGTGGAACGCGATCCGCTCCTGCATGAGCTTCTTGGTGTAGAGCATCTGCTCGGCCTGGATCGCGATGTCGCTCGCCGTGCCGCCGATGCCGCCCGAGGGCTGGTGCATCATCACGCGGGCGTGCGGCAGCGCGTACCGCTTGCCGGGAGCGCCGGCGCAGAGCAGGAACTGGCCCATCGACGCGGCGAGACCCATCGCGATCGTGCCGACGTCGTTCTGGACGTACTGCATGGTGTCGTAGATCGCCATGCCGGCGCTGACCGAGCCACCGGGCGAGTTGATGTAGAGGAAGATGTCGCGCTCGGCGTCCTCCGCGGCGAGAAGCAGGATCTGCGCGCAGATCGCGTTCGCCATGTCGTCCTTGACCTCGGAGCCCAGGAAGATGATGCGCTCGCGGAGCAGCCGGTTGAACACCGAGTCGTCGAAGTTCATACCCGGACCACCGGGTCCGCGGTCGCTGGGCGACGGGATGTGCAGCTGGGTCACGACTGATGCCTGCCTTCGGCGTCGACGGGTTCGGTCTCTCTGACGCCGACCCTAACGCGGCCCCGGCGGTACGCAGTCCCGGATCGGCCGGTGTTCGCTGTCAGCGCAGGTCCGGCCGGCCGGTGTGCGGCCGGCCCGACCCGCCGCTCACTCCTGCTCGGCGTCGCCTTCGGCGGCTGCGGCGGCGTCGCCCTCGGCGGCTGCGGCGGCGTCGCCCTCGGCGGCTGCGGCGGCGTCGTCCTCGACCTCGACCGTCTCCACACCCAGCGGGCGGCGGAGCGCCTCGAGGTCGACCGTGCGGCCCGACGCGTCGGCGATGGCGGCCGCCTCGAGCACCAGCGCGAGGGCCTTGCCGCGCCGCACGTCGGCGATGAGCAGCGGCAGCTGGCCGGACTGCACGATGCGGTCGGCGAACTCCTGCGGCTGCAGCTGGGCATCCTGCGCCCGCCGGACGACCTCGCTGGTCAGCTCCTCGTTGCCCACGCCGACCTCCTCGGCGTCGGCGACCGCGTCGAGCACGAGCTGGCTCTTCACGGCGTTGCGGGCCGCGTCCGCGAGCTCGGCGTCGAACTCCTCGGCCGTCTTGCCCTCGGACTCGAGGTACTGGTCGAGGGACAGGCCCGCGTGCTCGAGCTGGTGGCTGATGTCGTGCTTCCGGAACTCGACCTCGGACGTCACGATCGTCTCGGGCAGCGGCACCTCGACCGCGCCGAGGAGGGCCTCGAGCACCTTGTCGCGGGCCTGCATGCCCTGCTCCACACCCTTGACCTGGGCGAGGCGGGTGCGGACGTCCTCGCGGAGCTCCTCCAGCGTGTCGAACTCGCTCGCGGTCTGGGCGAACTCGTCGTCCAGCTCCGGGAGCTCCTTCTCCTTCACCGACCGGACGGTGACCGCCACCTCGGCGTCGCGTCCGGCGTGCTCGCCGCCGACCAACGCCGTGGTGAACGTGGTCGCGCCCCCCGACTCGAGGCCGATGATCGCCTCGTCGATGCCGTCGAGCAGCTGGCCGGAGCCGACCTCGTACGACAGTCCGGTGGCGGTGCCGCCCTCCACCTCCTCACCGTCCACAGTGGCGGCGAGGTCCAGGGAGACGTAGTCACCGTCCCCGACCGCACGCTCGACGCCCTTGAGCACCGCGAAGCGCTCGCGCAGCCGGCCGACCTGCTCGTCCACTTCGGAGTCCGGCACCTCGACGTCGTCGACGGTCACCGCGAGGGACTTGTAGTCGGGCAGCGTGAACTCCGGCCGCACGTCGACCTCGGCGGTGAAGGACACCTTCTCGTTGTCGGCGAGCTCGGTGACGTTGACGTCGGGCTGGCCGAGCACCTTGACCTCGTGCTCGCGGACGGCCGCGGAGTACTGCTGGGGGATGGCGTCGTTGATGGCCTCCTCGAGCACCGCCGCACGCCCGACACGCTGGTCGATCAGGCGCGGCGGCACCTTCCCTTTGCGGAAACCGGGGATGGACACCTGCTGCGCGATCGACCGGTACGCCTTGTCCAGGCTCGGCTTCAGCTCGTCGAAGGGCACCTCCACCGACAACTTCACCCGCGTGGGGCTCAGGGTCTCGACGGTGCTCTTCACGTGCGTACTCCTCGGGGGTCGGGGATCTGCTGGCGACATCTGGAAGCCCAGCCGAGTCTAGGCGACCCCCGGGGGGCGCCGCCGCGCGCGGTACGGACCGGTGCAGTCGGGGTGGCGGGATTCGAACCCACGGCCCCTCGCTCCCAAAGCGAGTGCGCTACCAAGCTGCGCCACACCCCGTGGCAGGAGCAGTGTAGGGCCGCCCTGGTCTCGGGTTCCGGACCTGCCGGTACGCTTGCCTGCGGTCGGCCCCAGGGCCGCCACGCGGGCGTAGCTCAATGGTAGAGCCCCAGTCTTCCAAACTGGCTACGCGGGTTCGATTCCCGTCGCCCGCTCTCAGCACGAAAACCGGTGCGCGGCCATCACGCGGCCCCCGATCGGTCGGCCGGTTCGGCGCAGTCCGGGCACTCGCCGAGCGAACGCGGGATGACGTGGTCGCGGACCGCCACGGGTACGTCGGCAGGCCACAACGGTCGCCGTCGGGGTCCAGGTACCGGGCGCGGTTGCGGGTCATCACGCCCTCCCCCGCCGGATCAGCGCCGCGGTCGCCCGGGCGTGCAGGGCCAGCCGCCGCGCCTCGTGCGCTTCCGGGCCGGCCGCGTCGGCGATCGCCTCGAACACGTCGGCCTTGCGGTCGAACCACGCCGCCCGGGTCACCAGCGGCGCGTCCGCGCACGGCACCGATCGGAGCAGGTCCGCGATCGCGGCGGAGGTGGTCATCAGGCCACCGCCGTCTCATCAGCGGCGGCGACCGCCGGTACCAGGTCGATCCCGTCGGCGGGCTCGAAGACCATGGGATCGGGAACAGGCTTGCACAGCATCGTTCTTCCTTCCGCGAAGTCGGATCGCCGATGCGCGGCCTCGGCGGGGGACCAGCCCGCCGGGGCCCTGTGCTGTAGCCGTATTGTCTTGGGATAATCTTGGGCCAGACGTTCGACTCTGTCAACGATTGTCCCAAGACAATTCTGGGGAGAGGCGCACGCAGTGGCAGTGCACTCGCGCTACCTGGACATCGCCGCCAAGATCCGTGAACGGATCGAAGACGGCGAGTGGGAGCCAGGCGCCAAGCTCCCCACCCTGGACGCCTTCGCGGCGGAGTACGGCGCGAACCGCGACACGGTCGGCCGAGCGATCGGAGCCCTGGAGTCCGAGGGCTTCGTCTGGGCGGTGCAGGGCCGGGGCGTGGCCGTCCGGCACGGCACGATGCGGCCGCGCAGGCCACGGGGCAACCTGGTGAAGCGGAACGCCACCGCCCCCGGCTACTCCTTCCCCTCGGCGTCCGGCCAGGAGGTGTGGAAGCACCACATCCCGCCAACCGCTTCACCCCAGCCGTTGAACGACCCACGGATCGCCACGCTGTTGGGCGTCCCCGTGGGCAGCACGGTGATGCGCCGCCTTCGGGTCACCGGACCCGAGTCGGAACCGCCCTTCCAGATCAACATCTCGTGGATCCACCCCCGGGTGGCGGACCTCCCGGGAGTGGCCTCCCAGGCTCCCGGTCCGGGGGACTGGCTGTACCGGATCGAGCGCGCCGGCCACTGGCCCATCAGCTGGATGGAAATCCACCGGGCCCGGATGCCCACCAAGGACGAGGCCGCACTCCTGGAGATCCCCACCAACCTCCCTGTGCTGGAGATCGTGCGCGTGGGTACGTCGGGCAGCGATGGCCTGCCGGTCGAGGTGACCGAGTACGTCGTCGCCAGCGACCGGGTCGAGACCGTTCACGTGCTACATCGCGATGAGTCCGCGCGAGATCCGTGGCCCGACGAACCCGCGGGACCCGACCACCGTGAACCGGCAGGTGAACCGTGACCTCGACCGTCAGCGTTGAAGCCGCCGGCCGCACGCACACCGGGCTCGTGCGCCGACGCAACGAGGACGCCCTGTACGTGGGCCGGTCGCTGTTCGCGGTGGCGGATGGGCTCGGCGGCCATCCTGCTGGTGACCGCGCGAGCGCCGCCGTGATCGAGGCCCTGCCGGGCTACGACCGACCCGTAGGGCCGGCCGAACTCCTGGCCGCTCTCGGACAAGCAGTCAGGGCAGCCAACGACGCACTGCGCCAGAAGATCGACGTCGAGCCGCACCTCGCGGGCATGGGAACCACGCTCGTGGCACTGCTGTGCTCCGGGTCGTCCGCGGTCCTGGCGAACGTCGGCGACTCCCGCGCCTACCTGCTCCGCAACGGCGACCCCGACGGCGGCACGACCGCGCAGATCACCGACGACCACACCTACGACCGCCTGTTGGCCGACGCGACCGACGTGCCGAACCTCGGTGAACGGCTGTCCCGATGGCTCGACGGCCGAGCCGACGGCCGGTCCCCAGACCTCACGACATGGGACCTTCGTCCCGGTGATCGGTTCATGCTGTGCTCGGACGGCCTGAGCTCCTTCGTGTCACCCGACCTCATCGACACCACCCTGAGATCGTCCACCGTCCCGGCCGAAGCAGCAGATCGACTCGTCGCCCTCGCCATCGACCACGGCGGCCGAGACAACGTCACCGTGGTCGTCATCGACATACGCGGCTGGCGACGCTGCGCAGCAGGTCGGTGAGCGATCGCATCACCCGTGCGGCCGGCCCGCCGGAACGAGTTGGAGACCGTGACCGGCTTCGGGAGCAAGCGTCCCGTTGGCTGGTCGGCTGTTCTGCGGTTCGCTCGCACTCCAACAGTGCGCGCCGGGTCCGGATGTGATGGGGGCTCGAGGTCGGCGCTGCTCACGGCGGAGGAGCACGCGCCGGAGCAGGTCCACACGCACGCGCTCGCGCGGCAGCTGGTGCGCGACCTGGTGGCCGTGGCAGGCCGTCGCGCGCCCGACGAACTCCTTGACCTTGCGCGGCGTTCTGCAGCCATGCCGTAGTCGCCGACCCCGAGAACGTGCTCATGACACGTGTGCTGCGGATCTGACGGAGCGCTCCCGGAGTCCACCCCTTCCGACTGCAGCGTCATGTCGCGCACGTCCGCGGTTGACCCGACAACCCGGGCCGGCGGGTGCGAGGCCGGCCCGGGACGGCGCGATCGACTGTCGGGCTCGGACGTCAGGTGGTGCGTCCGTCGTACACGGCGACTTCACGCTCGGGTCAAGCTTCTCCATCGTCCCTTGTCCGCCGACATGGGCCGGGCCTAGCCTGCTCGCACTCTCTACGGTGCGGGCCAGATTCCACTTCGAGACGACTCGACGGGGGAAGCCATGCATGTCGGCCTCGGCGCACACCCTCGATTGCGTGCTCTTCCTGTCGTGTGTGCCTTGCTCGTCCTCGGTGCGATGGGCTCGTCGTCGGCCGCCTCCGCGAGCGCGGCGACCGGTTCCGGCCAGGCAGTCGGTTCCGGCCAGGCAGTCAGTGCCGGCTACGCAGCCGGCGCGAGCTCGTCCGCCCCGCTCCCCGCGACCGTCGATTCGAGTCGCGTCCCGGGGTCGAGTGGAACCGTGACACCGATGACGGACACGCCCGGTGGCTTCATCCTGCAACATCCCGGCTTCCGCAGAAGCGATTACGTCTACGATTCCGACACGGTCTATCAGGGGTCGTACCGCTGCAGCGGCACGACGTGCACTCTGCTCGCCCAGGTGACGGTGCAGCTCCACGAGGCCGCCATCGGCGGTTCCTCCCACACCTGGCAGTTGACGATGAACATGAGGCAGTACAGCAACCCCGGGAACATCACCTGGTCGTACTTCGCGACCTACTGGTGTGGCGTGAACGTCAGCGGAGGCAACGACTACCTCTGCACCAACGGTGCCGCGCCGAGCGATGTGTCGATGAGCGTCAACACCCTGGTGAACAAACCGTGGGGCAGCACGAACAGCATCACGGTGTTCCCCATGGTGCAGGCCAGCACCCAGTTCAGCAACGGACCGAAGGTCACGACGAAGTTCCGTGGCTGGGACACCCTGAGCAGGTCGACGACCACCAGGCTCAACACGACCTCCGGCACCGGGGGCTGACTTCTCCGGCATGGCGGAGCTGTGGTTCGACCGCGAGTTGGGCCCTCTCTCGCGCCGGGGTTCGATGCTGTACACCTCGCGCCCCGACGGCATCTGGGCAGTCCTTCGCGCCGAACGCACCCACCCCGCGGACCTCGACCAGGAGTCCGGCGAACTGCTGGGCCTCTACGGGGCCTCGGCGCACGGCGTCGGTCATCTACTCCTCGGGGACGCGGTGCGCCTCCCTCCGAGCCTCGAGCAATGGTCCACCGCACCCACGGTCCCGATGGCCCAGCTCGGATCCTGGGTCCCCCGCCTGTTGTCGATCGACGGGGCTTCCCAGCTCGCGCTGACCCGGGACTTCGACGGTCTGCGCGTCTTCGCGACCACGTGGTCCGACCAGCATCTGACCGTCGTTGCGCCGTCCACCGAGTCCACGGCGGTCCTACGGCAGCACGACGAGCTGGATGCGCCACCACCCGGATGGGATCAGCACGGAGGTTGACGGGCCCAGTGCGCTGTTGCCGGGCCCGTCGCGGCGCCCGAGAGGCCCCACAGGCGCGCAACGGGTGGCGGCACCCGGGTCGGACGGCCGACGCACCTCCCTGCGGCGACCGGTCCCGCTCGCGATGCTGATCACCCAGCCATGATCACCTAGCGTCATGTGGCCAGGACGCGACGTGACCCCTATGGTCGGAACCGTGGACAAGGACCCACTCGCCACCGCCGTCGCCATCCTCACCATCCACGCGGGCTGGCGCGCAGTCGAGATCGACGCCGACCGTCCCGCCATGCCCCTGGACCACCCCGCGGACGAGGCCCTCATCGGTGGCCTCGACGACGCCGACCTGCTCGCGATCGCCGACGCGATCGAGGCGGCGACGGGTCCGGGCCTGGCCGAGCGTGCCCGTTCCGAGGGCGAGCTCATCCTGGACCTCATCGGCCGCGACGCGAGCCCCGAGGACGTCGGCGAGCTCATCGTCGCCCTCGGCATGCTCGGCGCGATCCTCGCCGAGGAGGCCGGTCAGGCGACGGGCCGCGGCGCGTCCGAGGTGCTGCACGAGCTCGCCCTCCGGTACGCGGCCTGACAGGTGCGGACCGCTGCGTGCACCCTGCCAGGGCACCCCACCGGGGTACCATCCGGCCGGGTCCGGCCCGGCCGGGCCCGCGCAGCGAGGGAGGTGCCCCGATCCGCGCCGAGATCAAGCTCGCGCCCGTGCCCGCCAGCGCGCGTGAGGCCCGCTGGTTCGTGGGCCGGGTGCTCGCGGAGTGGGGCGACACCCAGCTCGTCGAGGCCGCCGCGCTGCTCGTGAGCGAGCTCGTGACGAACGCCGTGACGCACGCCGGCAGCGAGGTCCACGTCGTGATCGGCCGGGGCGGCCGCTACGCCGTCCTCCGCGTGGAGGTGGGCGACTTCAGCTCGGCGCCGCCGACCCTGGGCGGCTTCGATCTCGACGCCATGTCGGGACGCGGGCTGGCACTCGTCGAGGCCCTCTCCCACCGGTGGGGCGTCGAGACGCACGGCTCCGGCAAGCGGGTGTGGTTCGAGCTGGCCGACGGCGCGGCCGGGTAGTCAGCCCTGGCAGACGGGGCACCGGTACAGGTTGCGGGTCGCCATCTCCTCGGTCCGCACCGGCGTGCCGCACACGCGGCACGGGAGCCCGGTCCGCCGGTACACGTAGTGCGCGTCCTCGCGGCTCGGCGTCCCGGTGCGGCGGTCGCGGTGCTCCGGGCGCGTGGTCACGATCCGGCCCGCCCGGACGCCGGCGCGCAGCAGCGCGACGAGGTCCGCCCAGAGCGCGTCCCAGCACGCGCGGTCGAGGGACAGGCCGGGCCGGTGGGGGTCGACGCCGTGCCGGAACAGCACCTCCGCGCGGTACACGTTGCCGACGCCCGCCACGACGGACTGGTCCATCAGCAGCAGCCCGATCGGCGTCCGGCTCCGGGAGATGCGGTCCCAGGCGGCGGACGGGTCGGCGTCCGGCCGCAGCGGGTCGGCGCCGAGACGCCCGTGGAGGGCGGCCTTCTCCCCCGGGGTGAGCACCTCGCAGGCGATCGGGCCGCGCAGGTCCGCGCAGTGCTCGCCGTTGACCAGCCTCAGCCGCACCTGCCCGACCGGGGCGGGCGCGGGCACCACGCCCGTCGTGAACTTCCCGTACAACCCGAGGTGCACGTGGAGCCATCGCTCCGGCCACCGCGCCGTGCCGCCGTACCCGTGGAACAGGTGCTTGCCGTGCGCGTCCGTTCGCGTCAGGACGAGGCCGTCGAGCAGCGCCGCGCCCGCGGCGAACCGTCCCTGCGGGCTGGACACCGCGACGGGCGCACCGCCGAACAGCCGCCGGTGCTCGCGGGCCAGCCGGTGGATCGTGTGACCCTCGGGCACGCCGGATCAGGCCGGGAGCGGCGGCAGCTCGTGCGTGGCCTCGTACGCCGTGAGCTGGTCGATGCGCCGCTGGTGCCGCGGCGCCCCCGAGAACGGCGTGTCGAGGAACGCGGTCACGATGGCCGACGCCTCGTCGGTGGAGTGCATCCGGGCGCCGACGCCGACGACGTTCGCGTCGTTGTGCTCCCGCGCGAGCGTCGCCGTCTCCACGCTCCAGGCGAGCGCGGCACGGGCACCGGGGACCTTGTTGGCCGCGATCTGCTCGCCGTTGCCCGACCCGCCGAGGACGATGCCGAGGCTGCCCGGGTCGGCGACGACGCGCGCCGCGGTGTGCAGGCAGTACGGCGGGTAGTCGTCCTCGGCGTCGTACGCGAACGGGCCGCAGTCGACGACCTCGTGGCCGAGACTGTCCAGATGGGCCACCAGGTGGTTCTTCAGCTCGAAGCCGGCGTGATCGGAACCGAGATAGACGCGCATGGCCGGAAGTCTCCCAGGTGACGGGCCCGTTGCGGGTGGCCGGGGTGGACGGGTTCCGCGGCCGGTGGGTGATCGCCGTCGTGGACGGCCGCCGGGTCGCGTGGCGGCTCGCGGACACCGCGGCGGAGGTGCTGGACGCCACCGCGGACTGCGCCGCCGTCGGCGTGGACGTCCCGATGGGCCTGGACGACCGGGCGGCCCGGGCGTGCGACCGGCTGGCGAGGAGGATCGCGGGGTCCAGCGTCTTCCCCGCGCCGCTCCGGCCGTACCTGCACGCGGCCACCCACACCGAGGCGGTGCGGATCGCCCGGGACGCGGGCCTGCCCGCGCCCAGCATCCAGGTCTGGAACATCACGCCCGGCATCCGGGACTGGGACGCGGTCCTGTCCCCGGGCCTCCAGCGGCGGGTCGCCGAGACCCACCCCGAGGTGTCGTTCCGGCACCTGCGCCCGGGGCCGTACGCCCGCAAGGTCACCGCGCGCGGCCTGGCGGAGCGCCTCACCGCGCTCCGGCCGTTCGTGGACGGGGTCGCCGCCCTCCGGACCGTGCCCGACGGCCCGCGACCGGACGACGCCCTCGACGCGCTCGCGTGCGCGTGGTCGGCACGACGCTTCGCCCTGGGAGGGGCGGTTACGCTTCCCCCGGACCAGCCGTCCGACCCACGGGGGCTGCGGATGCGGATCGTCGCCTGACCGGCTCGGCCCCCGACACCGCGAGAGGAGCCGCCCACCGTGCTCGCCGCACACCGCCGGCGCCTCGCCGTGGCCGCGGCCGCCGTCGTCGCGCTCGGCCTGCTCACGGCCGACCTGCTGTACGACGGTGCGCTCCGGCGCGCCGACGGCACGGTCGCGGCGTGGGTCTCGGCGCACGTGGGCCACGGGTGGTCTGCCGTCCTGCGGCCGCTGACGTTCCTCGGGCAGCGGGGCTTCGTCGCCGTGCCCCTCGTCGTGGTGACCGCGCTCGTGGTCCGGCGCACCCGCAGCCTGCGGCCACTCCTGGTCGTCGGCGGCGCACTCCTCGCGACCGCGCTGATCGTGGGCACGATGAAGATCGGGTTCGGGCGTACGGCCCCCGGGTACGGCGACGACCTGCTCGGCCAGGGCGGCCTCTCGTACCCCTCCGGGCACGCGGTGAACGCGGTCCTGGTCTGGACGCTGGTCGTGCGCATGCTCGCCGGCGTGTACGGCAACGGCCGGCTCCGCGTCCTGCGGCTCCCGGCCGCGCAGGCCGGCGTGGTCGCCGCCGTCGTGCTCGTGAACGCGGTCGGCATGCTCGGCCTGAACTACCACTGGGCGACCGACGTGGCGGCCGGCTGGCTGATCGGTCTCGCGCTCGTCGTGCTCACGCCCTCGCCGGTCCCCCCGCGGTACGCCGGCGGAGTCCCGCGCGCGGCGGCCGTCAGATCGCGGCGAGAACCAGACCGCCCCGTGCCTTCGGGGTGAACCACGTGCTCTTGCGCGGCATCGCGAGCCGCGCGAGGTTCACCGCGACGAAGTCCTCCACGCCCACCGGCGCGACGAGTACCGCGGCCTCCGCCCGTCCGGCGTCGACCTCGCCCGCGAGCCACTCCGCGCCGTAGTCGCCCCCGACGTAGGTGATCCGCGGGTCGCCGGCCGCCATCCCGAGCACGCCGCCGAACAGCACGCGTTCGACCACCGCGTGGTCCAGCCGGTCGACGACCGTCCCGCGGGCCTCCGGGAGCACGACCGCGTACGCCGTGCCCCGGGTGTAGAGCACCACACCGGCCGACGGGACCTCCGGCGGGCCACCGAGCGGCTTCACGGTCGCCCCGGCGGCCTCGAGCCCGCCCAGGAGGTCCACCCCGCCGAGGTCGGTGACGAGCCGGTGGTACGGCGCGATCCGGACCGACTGCGGCGTGGTGACCACGGCGAGGAACCGGTCCAGCCCCGCCTCCTGGGCCGCGAGGCTCCGGTGGTTGCCGTCCGCGACGACGAGCTCGCCGCCGCCCGCGAGCGCGAGCAGCCGGTCGGCGTCCGGTCCGGGCCCCAGCGCCCACACGGAGTGCGTCCGGCCCTGCGGGTCGACGTCGGTCACCAGCGGCTCGCCGGTGGTGAGTCGCGCGAGCTCGGCCTGCAGCTCCTCACCACGCGCGGTCTGGAGCAGCAGCACCGGGCTGAGCATCACCCCGAGGCGCCGGGTCAGCGCGGTGCGCTCGCGCACCTTGGCGGGGAACACGTCCTCGTTCCGGATCACCAGCCCGGGCTCGTCGGCCGAGGTGGAGATCTGCCCGGTGTCCACGGCGCAGAACAGGCCGTACGCCGTGCCGTCCGGGCCGTGCACCCGGTACGGCGCCACGAACTGCTCGTGCGGCGTGAACCGCGTGCGCAGCAGCCGGTCGAGCGTCGCCGCGGCGTCGTCGAGCGAGTCCGCGAAGGGTCCGCGCGCGCCCGGCACCCGGTGCGGCATCTCGACCGCGAGGGCCGAGTCCGGGTTCGCCGAGATCACGGCGGTGATCTCGGCGTCCCCGGCGAACTCATCGTAGTTCTGCGCCCCGGTACCGCCCGTGGAGACCCAGCCGTGGGCGATCGGGGCGGCGACAGGGCGGGTCATCAGTCGAAGATAGGGCCCTGCTCGCGGGTCCGCTTGAGCTCGTAGAACCCGGGGACCGACGCGACGAGCACCGTCCCGTCCCAGAGCTTGCCCGCGTCCTCGCCCTTCGGCGCGGGCGTCACGACGGGGCCGAAGAACGCGACGACCTTGCCGTCCTCGCCCGGCACGTGGATGACCGGCGTGCCGACGTCCATGCCGACCGCGTCCATGCCCGCGTGGTGGCTGGCCTTCAGCGCCTCGTCGTACTCCGGGGACTCCGCCGCGGCGGCGAGCTCCGCCGGCAGCCCGGCGTCCGCGAGGGCGCCGGAGATCATGTCCCGGCCGAGGCCCTGCTGTCCGGGGTGGATCCGCGTGCCCATCGCCGTGTACAGCCGGCCGAGCACGTCCTCACCGTGCTGCTGCGCGGCGGCGATGCAGACCCGCACGGGGCCCCACGCCGTGCGCATCATGTCGACGTACTCCTCGGGCAGGTCCCTGCCCTCGTTCAGCACGGCCAGGCTCATCACGTGGAAGCGCGGGTCGATGTCGCGGACCTTCGCCACCTCCAGCACCCAGCGCGAGGTCATCCACGCCCACGGGCAGGCCGGGTCGAACCAGAAGTCGACGGGCGTCTTGTCGGTCAAAGCTCCTCCTCGGTGGTTCTCCCCCGGCGCAGCGCACGGATGCGGCGGCCTATTCCCGTCACCCTCCGGACGCACAGGTACGCCGCCGTGACGTCCGTGACAGACTTTCCGCCGTAGGACCGTGTTACACCGCGAGAAGGGGCATCCCGTGGCTGGTGGCAATCTCACGCTCATCGAGGCGACCGAGCGGTCCGCACTGCTCGACGTCGACTCCTACGAGGTGTGGCTGGACCTCACCGACGGCGCGGGACGGCCCGGCGAGCGGACGTACCGGACCCGCACCGAGATCCGGTTCCGGGCGACACCGGGCGGCGCGACCTTCGTGGACCTCGTGGCCGACCGGATCCACGCCGCGACGCTGAACGGCGCCCCCGTGGACACCTCCGCGTACACGCCCGACACCGGCATCCGGCTCGCGGACCTGGCGGCGGAGAACGTGCTCGTGGTCGACGCCGACGGCCTCTACACGAACACCGGCGAGGGCCTGCACCGGTTCGTCGACCCGGTGGACGGCGAGGTGTACCTGTACAGCCAGTTCGAGACCGCCGACGCGAAGCGCGTGTACGCGTGCTTCGACCAGCCCGACCTCAAGGCGACGTTCACGTTCCACGTCACCGCGCCGGGCCACTGGACGGTCGTCTCGAACGGCGCGGTCGCGTCGCGGTCCGAGGGCGAGGCGGGCGCGCAGGTGCTGGACTTCGCGACCACCGCGCGGATGAGCACGTATGTCACCGCGGTCGTCGCCGGGCCGTACGTCGGCGTCACCGACCACCACGACGGCATCGACCTCGGCGTGTACTGCCGGAAGTCCCTGCTCGAGCACCTCGACTCCGACAACATCCTCACCCTGACCAAGCAGGGCTTCGACTGGTACCACCAGCAGTTCGGCTTCCGGTACCCGTTCGGGAAGTACGACCAGGTCTTCTGCCCCGAGTACAACGCGGGCGCGATGGAGAACGCCGGCTGCGTGACGATCCTCGAGGACTACGTGTTCCGGTCGAAGCCGGTGGCGTACGTGGTCGAGCGCCGCGCCGAGACGATCCTCCACGAGATGGCGCACATGTGGTTCGGCGACCTCGTGACGATGCGCTGGTGGGACGACCTCTGGCTGAACGAGTCGTTCGCGACGTTCATCTCGTTCCTCTGCCAGTCCGAGGCCACCGAGTTCGCCGACGTCGCGTGGACGTCGTTCGAGAACATCGAGAAGTCCTGGGGCTACCGGCAGGACCAGCTCCCCAGCACGCACCCGATCTCCTGCGACATCCCCGACGTGCAGGCGGTCGAGGTGAACTTCGACGGCATCACGTACGCCAAGGGCGCCGCCGTGCTGCGGCAGCTGATGGCGTACGTCGGCCGAGACGAGTTCACGGCGGGCATGCGCACCTACTTCCAGCGGTACGCGTTCGGCAACGCGTCCCTCGCCGACCTCCTCGGCGTGCTGTCCGAGGCGTCGGGCCGCGACCTCGCCGCGTGGGCCGAGAAGTGGCTGCAGACCTCGCAGGTGAACACGATCCGGCCCGAGGTCGACGTGGACGCCGACGGGACGTACCGCGCGGTGGGGCTCCGGCAGGAGGCGCCCGCTGACCACCCGGTGCTGCGCCCGCACCGGCTGGCCGTCGGCCTGTACGACCGCCGCGGCGACCGCCTCGAGCTGCGCCGCCGGGTCGAGCTCGACGTGGACGGGGAGCTCACGGCGGTCCCGGAGCTGACCGGCGAGCGCCAGCCGGACCTGCTGCTCGTCAACGACGCCGGCCTCGCGTACACGAAGATCCGCCTCGACGAGCGCTCGCTGTCCACCGTGGTCGAGCACCTCGCCGGTCTCGCCGACCCGCTCGCGCGCTCGCTGTGCTGGCAGGCGGCGTGGGACATGGTGCGCGACGCCGAGATGCCCGCGCGCGACTACGTGCGGATGGTCCTGCGGGCCATGCCGTCGGAGAAGACGTCGTCGCTGATCCTCGACGGGATCCGCAACGCCAAGACGGCGCTCGCGCAGTACGTCGACCCGTCGTGGGCCCCCGAGGGCTGGACGCTGCTCGCCGACACCGCACTCTCCACGCTGGAGGCGGGCGAGCCGGGCAGCGACGCACAGCTGCAGTGGAGCCGCGCGTTCGCCGACGCGGCCCGGACGCCGGGGCACCTCGCCCGGGTCGCCGGGATCCTCGACGGCAGCGTGACCGTGCCGGGGCTGGCGGTCGACACGGACCTGCGCTGGTACCTCCTCCAGGCGCTCGCCGCCGGTGGCGCCGCCGACGAGCCGGAGATCGCCGCCGAGCTCGCGCGCGACAACACCGCGGCCGGCCGGCGGAAGGCGACCACCGCCCGCGCGCTGCGGCCCCGCGCCGAGGCGAAGGCGGAGGCGTGGCGGCTCGCGGCCGAGGACGACTCGGTGCCGAACGCGGTGATGGAGGCCGCCATCGGCGGCTTCGCGCACTCCGCGCAGCTGGACCTGCTCCGGCCGTACGTCGGGCGGTACTTCGCCGAGGTCGCCGCGGTCTGGGCGCGGCGCACGAGCGAGGTGGCGCAGAACATGGTGATCGGCCTGTTCCCCCGCCTGTTCGTGGAGCAGGCGACGCTGGAGGCGGCGGACGCGTTCCTCGCCGGCGAGCACCCGCCGGCGCTCCGGCGGCTCGTGTCCGAGCAGCGGGACGGCGTGCGCCGGTCCCTCGCCGCCCGGGCGTGTGACGCGAAGGGCACCTGAGGGGCGAGACGACGAGAGGGCCGCTCCCCCGCGGGGGAGCGGCCCTCTGACGTGTCGCGGGTGCCGTCAGGCGATGCGCGCCTGGTCCGCCAGCATCCGGAGGCCGGTGACGGTTCCCCCGGTGAGGTCACCGCCGCCGTACGCCGCCGTCATCGACAGCGCGGCCAGGGCGCAGATGCGGTCCGGAAGCCGGCGGCTGGCCACGGCGCCCGTGACCACCTCGGCGACCCGGTGGTCGGGGTCGACGGCGAGCAGCACCGACCCCGCGGGCTCGGGGAGCCGGTCCAGCAGCTCCTCGGCGGCGGCGCGGGAGTCCGCACCGAGGTCGCCGACGTACACGCTGAACGCCAGGCCGCTCTCGCGGTCCGCCGCGGAGAGCGCCTCGTCGAGGCGGAACAGCTGACGTGGGGTGAACGGCCCGGGGACACCGTCGTGCCGGGCGGAGTGGGTCGTCGCGACCTCACCAGGTGCCACGGGCTCCTCCCTTCGGCTGCGGGGTCACGGACCCCGTCACGGCGGGTGTGCGGTCGCGCCCGTCGTCGTGGCGCGCCTCGATCGCCGCGTGTCCGCCGTCGGCGTGGTGCGCGGCGGCACGGTCGGCGGCGACGAACCACACCGGCGCGTACGCGAACGGCCGGCCGGGCCGGTACCGGGGCAACCGGCGCGCGCCGGCGCCGAACACCAGGCCCGCCAGCACGGCCGTGATGGCGGCGGGCGACCCGACGAACAGGAGTGCGGTCTCGATGGGCGTCATCGGCTCGCTTCGGCCCTCGGTGAGATGGGACGGTTCACGGGATCACGGTAGCGGAGCGCACATGCCCCACCGGGTGCGGACCGCCCCGGTGTGACGCGGATCGCGGTACCGCACCCCCATCGTCGGCGAGACGCGCCACGAGCGCCTCTCAGAACGGCAGCAGCGACCGCAGGAAGTCTCCCGCCCGCAGAGCGGAGAACGGCGTGATCGACAGCAGCATGAGCCCGCACACGACCGCGAACACGGCGGCCGCCAGGTGGGACGGGAACGCGCTCGCGCGCTGCCGCGGCCCCAGCAGCAGCCGCCCGGCCAGCCGGCTCACCCAGAACGCCGTCGCGGTGCCGAGCAGGCCGAGCCCGAGCCCGATGGCGGGGTCGACCGGCGACGCGCCGTGGACCAGCGTGAAGGCCGCCCACACGACCCAGCACAGGACCAGGACGAGCAGCCCCAGGTACGTGAGCGGGCGCCCGCGGCGGCGGCCGAGGCCACGGCCGCGGGGCACGGCGGACGGTTCCGGGTCCGGGGTCCGGGGTTCCGTGTCCAGGGCATCGCGGTCGAGGGGGTCGTGGTCGAGGGGGTCGAGGTCCAGGGGGTCGAGCTGCGGTCGCGGGACCCGGCGGGGCGTCACCGGCGCGCTCCCCCGGGCGGTTGCCGGTGCGAGGCGCTCCGGCGCCTGCACACGCGTGGGGTCCGGCCCCGGGCGCACCGGCTCCTGCACCCGGGTCGTGTCCGGCCGCACCAGGTCCCGCAGCTCGACGATCTCCTGTTCGAGCCGGGCGAGCCGGTCCGGTGCCGCGCCCGGCACGGGTACCCGCGCGCGGACCGTGGGCGCGGCGGTCGCGCCCCAGCTCGCGTACCGCCCGGCGTACGCCACCCCGGCGGCGAGCACCGCCAGCCGGTCGGTCCACGCGGCGAGCTCGTCGGTGCGCGGGCGGTCCCCGGGACGGTCGGCGAGCGGGGCGAGCAGGTGGTCGCGGAGGGCCGGGTACCGGTCCAGCTCCGGGTCTCGCCGCAGCACCGCCCAGGGCGCGACCGGCGCCTCCGGGGACACCGGGTCGGGGATCTCCGCCTCGGACCGGGGATGGCGGCCGGTGACGAGGAAGTACGCGACCGCACCGAAGCCGTGCACGTCGTACGCGGACCCGACCTGGCCCGTGAACGCCTCCGGAGCGCTCGCCTCGGCGGTGAACGCGACCGACGTGATGTGGTCCCGCCGGTCGTACCGCGCGGACGTGAAGTCGATCAGCCGCAGCCGCCCGTCCGGCAGCACGATGAGGTTGCTCGGCTTGACGTCCATGTGCAGGACCGGGCAGTCCGCCGGCCGCTCCGGCCGGTGCAGGGCGAGCAGCGTCGACGCGAGCCCGCGGAGGGCCGTCGCCGCGTCCAGCCGCCGGCCGTCCGCCAGGCCGAGGTGGTCGCGGAGCGTCCAGCCGGACAGGTAGTCGAGGACCTGGTACGGGATCGGCTCGCCGGTGACGGGCGCGCCGGGCGCGTGCGGCGGCGCGCCGTGGAAGCCGTCCACGCGGCGGCACAGCCCCTCCACCCCGCGGGAGCCGAGGTCCATGAGGACCGCGTCGCCCTTGTCCCACGAGCGGAGCTGGTCGACCAGGGCCCGGGACGGGTCGGGGCGGAACACCTTCACGGTCACCGGCGCGGACGCCACGCCGCCGGAGAGCCGGACACCCCGGTACACGTCCGCCTGTCCCCCGGACGCGAGGTGCTGGACGAGCCGGTACCGCGCGGTGGACTCCGGGAGGGGGCCGTCCGGGCCGCACACCAGGTCGAGCGCGGCCTCGGCGTGGATCCTCGTCACGCGTGCCAGGGTAGCCACCATGACCGACACCTCCCGCGCCCACGCCGAGGCGCTCGACGCGGCCGATCCGCTCGCGCCGTTCCGCGACCGGTTCGTCCTCGGTGACGGGCTGGTCTACCTCGACGGCAACAGCCTCGGCCGCCTGCCCGCGAGCACGCCGGAGCGGCTGCGCCGCGCGGCCGAGGAGGAGTGGGGGCACGGGCTGATCCGCTCCTGGACGGAGTGGGTCACGCTGTCGCGCGAGGTCGGCGACCTGATCGGCACCCAGCTGCTGGGCGCGCGTCCCGGCGAGGTGGTGATCTCGGACTCGACCACGGTCAACCTGTACAAGCTCGCCGCGGCGGCCCTGGACGCCCGCCCGGACCGGCGGGTGCTCGTGACGGACGAGGACAACTTCCCCACCGACCTGTACGTGTTCCAGGGCCTGGCCCGGCAGCGCGGGCTCGAGCTGCGCATCGTGCCCACCGACGTCGACACCGGCCTCGACCCGGACGTGCTGCGGCGGGCGCTCGGCGCCGACGTGGCGCTCGTGAGCCTGTCGCACGTCGCGTACCGGTCCGGCGCGCTCGCCGACATGACCGCGGTGACCCGGATGGCGCACGACGCAGGCGCGCTCGTGCTCTGGGACCTCTCCCACTCGGCCGGGAGCGTGCCGGTGCCGCTGACCGCGAGCGGGGCGGACCTCGCGGTGGGCTGCACGTACAAGTACCTGAACGGCGGGCCGGGGGCACCGGCGTTCCTCTACGTCCGCTCCGGGCTGCAGGCGCAGCTCCGGCAGCCGATCTGGGGCTGGTTCGGGCAGGAGGACCAGTTCGCGATGGGCCCCGAGTACGACCCGGTGGAGGGCATCGAGCGGTTCTGCGCGGGCACGCCGCCGGTGCTGGCGACGTACGCGGTCGCGGAGGGCGCCGGGATCGTCGCCGAGGCGGGGATCGGGGCGCTGCGGGCCAAGGCGGTGGCGATGACGTCGTACCTGGTGGAGCTCGCCGACGCGGTCCTGGACGGGTTCACCGTGGCCTCGCCCCGGGACCCGGCGCGCCGGGGCGCCCACGTCAGCCTGCACCACCCGGAGGCGTGGCAGCTGTGCCAGGCGCTGGTGGACCGCGGCGTCGTCCCGGACTTCCGGACGCCCGACCGGCTGCGGCTGGGCCCGGCGCCGCTGTACACGCGGTACACCGACGTGTGGGACGGCGTGGACGCCCTGCGACAGCTCGCCGAGACGGGGGCGCACCGGGCGTACCCGGCAGAGCGAGCCCGGGTGACCTAGACACCGCCCTCCGGAGCAGGCGCGAGACTCCCCCGCCGTGACCGCCGAGCCGGGGTGGGGCCTACGCGGTCTTGCCGTCCGCCACGCCCAGCCACTCGCTCCACCGCGGGTCCGGCACACGGTGCCCGAGCACCCGCCACGCGGCGCCGCTCGGCGCGGACGGCGTCACCCGCAGGCGCCAGCCGAGGTCGGACAGCGTGCGGTCTGCCTTCACGTGGTTGCACCGGCTGCACGCGGCCACCACGTTGTCCCAGCTGTGCCGTCCGCCGCGGCTCCGCGGGACCACGTGGTCGATCGTGGTGGCGCCCTTGCCGCAGTACGCACACCGCCCGGCATCCCGCGCGAACACCGCCTTGCGCGTCAGCGCCACCTGCGTGCGGTACGGCACCCGCACGAACCGCGTCAGCCGGACCACGGCCGGCATCGCGTACGCGGCGTCCGCGCTGTGCAGAAGACCGTCCCCGTCGGAGAGGGAGACGGCCTTCTCGGTGAGCACGAGGACCACGGCCCGGCGGACCGGCACGACGCACAAGGGTTCGTAGGTGGCGTTGAGGACCAACGCCACCGAATGCCCGCCCGCGGCTCCACGGGACACCCGCATCACCTCCGTCTGCGACATCCTCACCCACGGAGGGGGACTTGCGCACCCACGAAGTGCAAATCGTGGTCCGGATAGGTTTCCCGTATGAGTTCCGCGGACTATCCCCCGGCCGAGCGCGCCGCCGTCGTCGACGACCTGCACGGGCACCGCGTGCCCGACCCGTACCGGTGGCTCGAGGACGCCGCGGATCCCCGGACCGTCGCGTGGCAGCGTGACGAGGACGCGTTCTGCGCCGCCCACCTCGCCGCCCTGCCAGGGCGCGCGCGGTTCGCGGACCGGGTCGCCGAACTGCTCGCCGCGGGCTCCGTCGCCCCGCCGGCGTGGCGCGGGGCGCGGGAGTTCCGCACCCGGCGCGAACCGGGCCAGGACCACGCCCTGCTGTGGGTGACCGAGGCCGACGGCACCCGGCGCGCCCTGGTCGACCCCAACGCCCTGGACCCCGAGGGCACCACCACGCTCGACGCGTGGGCGGCGAGCCCGTCCGGGCGGCGCCTCGCCTACCAGCTCTCCACGGGAGGCGACGAGGAGTCGCGGCTGTACGTCCTCGACGTCGACACGGGCGCGCGCGTCGAGGGCCCGATCGAGCGCTGCCGGTACTCCCCCGTCGCGTGGCTGCCCGGGGACGAGGAGCTGTTCTACGTGCGGCGGCTCCCGCCGGAGGACGTTCCCGCGGGCGAGGAGCAGTTCCACCGCCGGGTGTACCGCCACCGGGTCGGCTGCGCGGACGACGTCGAGATCCTCGGCGCCGGCCTCGACCCGACGAACTACTACGGCGTCGAGACGAGCCACGACGGCCGCTGGCTGGTGATCACGGCCAGCGCCGGGACCGCCCCGCGCACCGACGCGTGGATCGTGGACCTCGCCTCCGGCGGGGACACGGCGGGGGCCGGCGAGCCGGTCGTGATCCAGCGGGGTGTCGACGCCCGGGTCGCCCCGTGGGTGGGCCGGGACGGCCGGCTGTACCTGTGGACCGACCGGGACGCGCCCCGCGGGCGCTTCTGCGTCACGGACCCGGAGACGCCCACCGCCGAGCACTGGCGGACGCTCGTCGCCGAGGACCCGGAGGCCGTGCTCGAGGACCTCGCGATCCTGGACGACCTCGACCGGCCGCTGGTCGCGGCGGTGCGGAGCCGGCACGCCGTCGCGGAGATCGTGCTCGCCGACCTCGCGACCGGAGAAGACGCCGGGACGATCCCGTTGCCGGGGCTCGGCTCGGTCACCGGGCTGACGTCGCGGCGCGACGGCGGCCACGAGCTGTGGATCGGCTGGACCGACCAGGTCACGCCGCCCGGGGTGTACCGCTACGACGCGGCCACCGACCGCATGGCGCTCGACGAGGCCGCCCCCGGGTCGGCCCCGGCGCCGCGGGTGCACAGCCGCCAGGTGGAGTACACGTCACGGGACGGCACGGTCGTCCGGATGTTCGTGCTCTCCCCCACGGCGGAGCCCGACAGCCCGCGGCCGACGGTGCTGTACGGGTACGGCGGCTTCGACGTCAGCCTCACCCCGGCGTACTCCGCGAGCACCCTCGCGTGGGTCGAGGCCGGGGGCGTGTGGGCGGTCGCGAACCTCCGCGGCGGCGCGGAGGAGGGCGAGGAGTGGCACCGCGCCGGGATGCGCGAGCACAAGCAGAACGTGTTCGACGACTTCCACGCCGCCGGTGACCACCTCGTGGCGGCGGGCTGGACGACCCGCGAGCAGCTCGCCGTGCTGGGCGGCAGCAACGGCGGCCTGCTCGTCGGCGCGGCGGTCACCCAGCGCCCGCAGGCGTACGCCGCCGCCGTGTGCTCCGCCCCGCTGCTGGACATGGTGCGGTACGAGCAGTTCGGCCTGGGCCGCACCTGGAACGACGAGTACGGCACGGCCGCGGACCCCGACGAACTGCGCTGGCTGCTGTCGTACTCGCCGTACCACCACGTGAGCCGGGGCGTGCGCTACCCGGCGGTGCTGTTCACGACGTTCGCCTCGGACACCCGCGTCGACCCGCTGCACGCCCGGAAGATGGCCGCGGCGTTGCAGGACGCCACGACCGCGTCCGCCGCCGAGGCACCGGTGCTGCTGCGGACCGAGCCGGACGTCGGGCACGGCGCGCGGTCGGTCCGGCGTACGGCTGTCCTCGCCGGAGACCAGCTCGCGTTCCTCGCCGCGACGCTGGGCCTCCGCACGTGAGCTGCCGCACGAACGCCTGCCACCTCCCACCGGCGTGAGGTAGGAAGGGACCGATGGCCGCGAACTGCACCACGACCGCGTCGCTCTGCGAGACCGTCTACGACTGGACGCACAACGCCTGGGTGGCGGACAGCTCCGACTGGCTGATCGCGAAGCCGGCGAAGATCGTGCTGATCATCGTGGTGGCCCTCGCCGCGCGCTGGGTCGCGCACCGGTTCATCAGCCGGGCGACCCGCTCGAACGGGCACGTGCGGATCCCGGCGGTCCTGCAGCCGCTGAGGCACCGGGCCCCCGGCTCCCTGGTCGCCGCGGGCCGGCAGTTGCTCAACGAACGCCGGCGGCAGCGCGCGGAGACGATCGGGTCCGTCCTGCGCAGCGGCGTGTCGGCCCTGATCGCCGCGATCGCGGTCATGGAGATCCTGCACGAGCTCGGCCTCGACCTGGCCCCGCTCATCGCGAGCGCGGGCATCGCCGGTGTCGCCCTGGGCTTCGGCGCGCAGAACATCGTCAAGGACGTGCTCTCCGGGATGTTCCTCATCCTCGAGGACCAGCTCGGCGTCGGCGACAACGTCGACCTCGGGCAGGCCAGCGGCACGGTCGAGGCGGTGGGGCTGCGGACGACGCGCGTCCGCGACGGGAACGGCGTCGCCTGGTACGTCCGCAACGGCGAGATCGTCCGCGTCGGCAACAAGAGCCAGGGGTGGGCGCTGGTGACCATCGACGTCCCCCTCCCGTTCGGCACGCCGCTCGACAAGGCGCAGGAGGTCCTGTCGAGGGTGACGGAGGAGTTCGCCGAGGACCCGGCGTTCGCCGACGACCTCCTCGAGGCGCCCGCGGTCCTCGGCGTCGAGGACATCACCAGCACCGGCATGACGCTCCGGCTCACCGCGAAGACGACGACCGACGCGCAGGGCCGTGTCGGGCGGGAGCTGCGACGCAGGGTGACGGACGCGCTCGAGGACGCGGGTCTCGCGCCGGACCCCCTGCTGCTCCGGGCTGCGGCGAACGGCGGGTCGGTCCCCGGCGGACCCACCTGACGGGCTGTCTCCGATCCACCCTTATCGGGCAGAATGGGCGCCCGACCGTCGGTCGGCCTGCGGCTCGGCGGAGGGGGTCCGGTGGTTGTGGAGTCCCAGCGCCCCGCGACCTACCGCGAGGTGTTCGGTGTCGCGGAGTTCCGCGGCCTGTACGCGGCGTACCTGCTGTCGATGGTCGGCGACATGCTGGCCAAGGTGGCCGTCACGTTCGTGGTCTTCGAGCGCACCCGCTCGCCGCTGCTGTCGGCGGCCACCTTCGCGCTGAGCTACCTGCCGTGGGGCGTCGGCGGGCCGTTCCTCGCCGCGCTCGCCGACCGGTGGCCACGCCGGAGGGTGCTGATCTGGTGCGACGCGGCCCGCGCGGCCCTCGTCGCGCTCCTCACGATCCCGCACATGCCGTGGCAGGGCATGCTGCTGGTCCTGTTCGCCGCCGCGCTGCTGACGCCGCCCTTCGAGGCCGCCCGCTCGGCGCTGATGCCGGACGTCCTGCGGGGCGACCGGTTCGTCGTCGCGACGTCCGTGCTGGTCGTCTCGACGTACGTGGCCGGCGTCGCGGGATTCGTCGCGGGCGGTGCGCTGGTCCAGACGATCACGGCGCGTGGGGCGCTGGCGGCCGACAGCGTCACGTTCGCGCTGTCGGCGCTGTTGATCTGGGTGTACCTGACCCCGCGCCCAGCCGACCCGCGCCCGCCCCGCCGCTCGCTGGCGCGGGAGACGGGGGACGGGCTGCGGCTGGTGTTCGGCCACCGGGTGCTGCGGTCGTACCTGCTGCTCGTGTGGTCGGTGTCGGCGCTCGTGTCGGCGAGCGAGGGGCTCGCCGCCGCCTACGCCGCGCACCTCGGCGCGGGCCCGGCCGCGATCGGGCTGCTGCTCGCGGCGCTGCCGTTCGGGATGGCGTTCGGCGGTCTCGTGCTCACCCGGGCGGTGGCGCCCGTGGAGCGAATCCGGCTGGCCATCCCGCTCGCGACGCTGGCCACGGTCTCGCTGCTGCCGCTGCTGTTCGACCCGCCGTTGCCGGTGGTGCTCGCCCTGTACGTCCTCTCCGGCATCGGGCTCGCCACGGCCATCCCGCTGAACGCGATGTTCGTGCGGGCCGTCGCGGCGCCGTACCGCGGGCGGGCGTTCGGCGTGGCGCGGTCCGGGCTCGAGGTGGCCCAGGGGCTGGCGGTCGTGGCGGCGGGCGCGGCGGCGTCGAGGCTGCCGGTGCCGGTGGTGATCGCGGTGTTCGGCGGCGTGGCGGGCACGGCCCTCGTCGCGCTGCTCGCCGTGCGCTGGCCGAGCGTCGCCGAGCAGCTCGCGGCGGAGGCGGATCCCGCCGGAGGCTAGGTCCGCGCCGTGACGAGTCCCAGCCGCTGCGCCGGGACGCCGGGGAACACCCCCGCGAGGCTCCCCATCCCGCACCGCTGCTGCAGGACCTCCCCGATCACCGTCCGGTAGTCGGTGGTGCCCCGCAGCGAGCCGTCGTCCAGGTCCGCCTCGCCGAGGCCGGGCCAGCTGCCGTACACCGTGCCGCCCACGACCCCGCCGCCGAGCAGGAGCATCGCGTTGGCGTGGCCGTGGTCGAGGCCGTTCGAGGCGTTCTGCTCGACCCGGCGGCCGAACTCGCTCAGGGTCAGCAGGGTCACCCCGCCCATCCCGGCCGGTCCGAGGTCGGTGGCGAACGCGGCGAGCGCCTGCGCCAGCTCGGTGAGGTGGTCGTGCATCCACTGCCCCGCCTCGGGCGTCCCCAGGCCCTCGTGCATGTCCCAGTCGCCGTAGTCCACGCAGGCGACCTGCAGCCCCACCCGCGCCTTGATCAGCCGGGCGACGTCGCGGAGCGCGCCGCCGAGCACCGTGTCCGGGTAGGTCGCCCCGTTCGCGGGCGTGTACCCGGCAGCCTTCATCGCGGTGGTGGTCCCGACGGCGGCGAGCGTGCCGAGGGCGGGGGCCGCGACGAGGGGCGGCGCGTCGGCGTACATGGTGCGCAGCGCCGCGGCGATCGACCCGCCGTCCCCCTCGCCGTCGAGCGCGAACCCGTCCACGGACTCGAGCGCCAGATCCGGTACCGGCCCGCCGAGCGCCTGTGGGGCGAGGGGACCGCCGAGGGCGACGCCGCCCCAGACCGTGCTGCTCCCGCGGACGCCCAGCATGCGGTCGATCCACCCGGTGCGCAGGCTCGTGCCGGGAGCGGCGCGCTCCATCTCCTCGAGCGCCGCGAAGTGGGACCGTGTCGGGTCCTGCTGTCCCACGGCGTGGACCGCGGCGAACTGGCCGTTCTCCCAGAACGGCACCAGCGGCGCGAGCGCCGGGTGCAGCCCGAAGAACCCGCTGGGATCGCGGCCGACCAGCCTGTCGGCGCCGATGCCGATGGACGGCCTGGCCTGCAGGTACCCGGGGTCGCCGGTCGGGACGACCACGGACATCCCGTCGAAGCCGCCGCGGAGCGACAGCACGACGACGGTGTCGCCGGTGTACGCCGGCGCGGCGAACGCGAGGCGCGTCGCGAGCGTGTCGCCGACGAGCCCGGTGAGCGCGCCCGCGGCGCCCACGGCGGCGGCACGGCCGAGGAACCCCCGGCGGGTCATCTCGGAGCAGCAGCGGTCCACGGGCGGCCTCACCGGAAGGAGAAGTAGGGAGAGTCGAGCACCAGCGCCACCAGATACGGGAACCGCCAGCCGAGGGCGTCGTCGTCGGCGTACAGCCGGGAGGACGGCGTGCGGTCCAGGTACCGGGTGATCCCCGCGGTGTGCGCGGGCCGCATGGTGACACCGCCGAGGCGGAGCGCCAGCGCGTCCACCAGGGCGCCGTACGTCCGGGGCAGCACCGGGACGAGGTACTTCCGCAGGTCGGCGGGCCGGGTCAGGCTGTCCGGCCACCAGTTCGCGGCGAGCGAGAGGTGGGCGTTCCAGCGGGCCAGCGTCCCGGCGGCCGACGCCCACGCGACGGCGACGTCGGGGTACCCGTTCGGCGGGTGCCAGCCCATCGGGGCGTCCCCGGTGCCGTCGACCATCCAGTAGAGGTTCTCGAGGCCCTGCGTGCCGCGCACGTCGGGGCCGAGGCCGAGCGCGCGCACGGTGGCGACGATGTCCTGCATCGGGCGCCGGACCTTCGCGCCCGCGGCACCGCGGAACTCCGGCGAGGCGAACAGCTCCGCCAGCACCGGCACGATCGCCGAGCGGTTCCGCAGGTACACCGTCGCGAGCCGCGCGACCAGCGCCGGCGGCGGCTCGTCCGCGACGAAGCGGAGGCAGAGCTTGACCGCGATGTGCCGCGCCGTCGCCGGGTGCAGCGCCAGATGGTCGAGGAAGGCCATCGCGACCGCCTCGCCGTCGGGGTCGCCGTTCGGGTGGGTGAAGCCGAGGACCGACACGGGGCCGGTCGCGTGGATCTCCGGGTCGTATCGGTACAGCCCGGTGTCCCAGTCGATGCTCAGCCCGGTGAGCAGGCGCGCGGCCGCGCGCACCTCCTCCTCGGTGTAGCCCGCGTCGACCCCGACGGTGTGCAGCTCCATCAGCTCGCGGGCGTAGTTCTCGTTCGGGTGCTCGCTGGTGGAGGACTGGTTGTCGAGGTACCCGAGCATCGACGGGTGGCGGGCGGCGGCCTTCAGCATGTCCGCGAACCGGCCGAACGTGTGCCGCCGGATCACGTCCCGGTCGTACAGGTGCCGGGTGTCCCACGCGCCCTCGAACGGGTTCGTCACGTTGAGGTGGTTCGACCAGAAGTCGACCATGATCTCGAAGACCTGCCGCCTGCTCCACGCCGCACGGGCGATCGTCGCCTGGCCGAGCTCGTACATGACGTCCCAGCTGTACTGCTCGAGCGCCCCGGCGCGGAGCGTCGCCGAGTCCATCCGCAGCCGCGGGAACCGCGCGACGATCCGGTCGCACGCCGAGTCGTCGATCGAGGCGGGGGCGAGCTGGCGGGCGAACCAGGCGTCGACCCCGATCGTGCGGATCTCCGCGAGCGAGTCCGGCGTCGGGCCGTACGTGCAGCGGCGGAGCACGTGCCACGCGGGGTCCCGCGAGACGAGGTCGGGCCCGGGACGGCCGGTGACACTGCGCCCCGGGGGGACGGGACGGCCCCGTCCGGGCACGGTCGGGTCCGCGCGGAAGCCCTTCGCGGCCGCACGCAACACGGCCCGCCGGCTCCGGGTGTCGGTGGTCACCCTCTGGTTGTCGGCACAGCCGGGTCGTGATCTTGAGCAGGTGGGAGAATGAACCGGTGACCGAGCAGACGTTCTACGACGCGGTCGGAGGCCACGAGACGTTCCGGCGTCTCGTCGAGGTCTTCTACGCCGGTGTCGCCGGCGACCCGGTGCTCCGCCCGCTGTACCCCGAGGAGGACCTCGGCCCGGCGGCGGAGCGGTTCCGGCTGTTCCTCGAGCAGTACTGGGGCGGCCCGCGGACGTACTCGGACACCCGCGGGCACCCGCGGCTGCGGATGCGGCACGCGCCGTTCCGCGTGGGCATCGCCGAGCGGGACGCGTGGCTCGGGCACATGCGCGTCGCCGTGGACTCCCTGGGCCTGCCTGCGGAGCAGCAGGCGGCGCTGTGGGACTACTTCGAGCATGCGGCGCACTTCATGGTGAACACACCGGCCTGACCCGGCGTTCGCCTCGGCATTCGCGCCGGCGTTCGCGCCGGCATTTGCGCTGGCGTTTGCCCGGGCCCCGGGGCAGCATGGGTCTGAACCGATTCCGAGGGGGGCCCGGTGGCTCACGACTGGTGGCGCGACGCCGTCTTCTACCAGGTGTACGTCCGCAGCTTCGCCGACGGGAACGGCGACGGCGTGGGCGACCTCGCGGGTCTCCGCTCGCGCCTCGACCACCTCGTCGCGCTCGGCGTCGACGCGCTGTGGCTCACGCCGTTCTACCGCTCCCCGATGGCCGACCACGGGTACGACGTGGCGGACCCCCGGGACGTCGACCCCCTGTTCGGGGACCTCGCCGAGTTCGACCGGCTGCTCGCGGACGCGCACGCGCGGGGCCTGCGGGTGACCGTCGACCTCGTGCCGAACCACAGCTCCGACCAGCACGTGTGGTTCCGGGAGGCGCTCGCCTCGCCGCCGGGTTCGCCGGCCCGCGAGCGGTACGTCTTCCGCGACGGCGTCGACGGGGGTCCGCCCAACAACTGGCCGAGCATCTTCGGCGGCCCGGCGTGGCAGCGGGTCCCCGACGGGCAGTGGTACCTGCACCTCTTCGCGCCCGAGCAGCCCGACCTGAACTGGGACAACCCCGAGGTCGCCGCCGACCTCCGGACCACCCTGCGGTTCTGGCTCGACCGGGGCGTCGACGGGTTCCGCATCGACGTCGGTCACGGGATGGCCAAGCCGCCGGGCCTGCCGGACATGGACATCGCCGACCTGAAGCTGCTCGAGAGCGCCGAGAACGACCTCCGCTTCGACCAGGACGGCGTCCACGACATCCACCGGATGATCCGGAGCGTGCTGGACGACTACCCGGAGGCGATGGCCGTCGGCGAGGTGTGGGTCAAGGACGACGACCGGCTGCGCCTCTACATCCGGCCCGACGAGCTGCACCTGGCGTTCAACTTCCGCCTCGTGGAGGCCCGCTGGCGCGCCGACGACCTGCGCAGCGCGGTGGAGCACGAGCTGCACGTGGTGGAGGGCACGGACTCACCTCCCTGCTGGGTGCTGTCCAACCACGACATCGTGCGGCACGTCAGCCGGTACGGCGAGGGGCTCACCGGTGAGCGGCGGGCACGCGCCGCCGCGATGCTGGAGTTCGGCCTGCCCGGGGTCGCGTACCTGTACAACGGCGAGGAGCTCGGCCTGCCCAATGTCGAGCTGCCGGACGAGGTGCTCCAGGACCCGACGTGGCTGCGGTCCGGGATGACCGAGCGGGGGCGGGACGCCTGCCGCATCCCGATGCCGTGGACCGGGGGCGAGCCGCCGCTGGGCTTCTCCCCGCGGGACGTCGAGACATGGCTGCCGATGCCGCCCGCGTGGTCGGCGCTGTCGGTGGAGGCCCAGGAGGCGGACCCGTCCTCGATGCTCGCGCTGTACCGGTCGGCACTCTCGCTGCGGAGCAAGCACCCCGCGTTCGACGGCGGGCTGGAGTGGCTGCCGATGCCGGCGGGGTCGCTCGCGTACCGGCGGGCGGGCGGGCTGGTCTGCGCGGTGAACACGACGAACGCGGCGGTGGACCTGCCCGCCGGCCACACGGCGGACGACGTCCTGCTCGCGAGCGTGCCGCTGGTGGGCGGGACGCTGCCGGGCGACGCGGCGGTGTGGCTGGCATAGCGGTCCGGCCGGCATGTGGCCGATGTGGCCAGTGTGGCGGGTGTGGCCGGCGTGGCGAGCCGCCGCTACAGCAGGGCGCCGTCGTCGTGCAGCCACTCCACCCAGGAGCACGACACCACGGCCAGGCAGTCCAGCAGGTCGTCCAGCAGCGCATCGTGGGCGCCCGGCCCGAGGTGCAGGTGCAGGTCCGCGTACACCGGCATCGCGCCCCCGCCCTCCGGCTCGCCCAGGAAGCTCCGCAGGAAGCGCCGCGAGCGGTTCCACTCGTTCACGCTCGCGAGCGCCCGGGCCTCCCACTCCTGCGGCACCATCTCGTCTGCCCGCGCGCGGACGACCAGCACCGTCGACTGCGGGCCCTCGAGGCTGAACAGCAGTGAGTGGTCCTCCCACAGCGCCAGCACGTCGCCGTCCTCGTCGGTGAGGAACCGGATCTCGAGCCGCCGCAGCGAGTCCTTGACGCGCTCCATGTCCACGGCCCGGGGCACCATCGCGTCGGGGCTCACCAGGAGCGTCTCGTCGAGCACCGCGGAGTCGGGCTCGGGTATGTCGTGTACCGCGTCGCCCTTACGCCACCAGGCCACGACCGACCTCCCTCCGCCCGGCCCCCCTGGCACCCACAGACCTGACGTTAGTACGCCACGTCACATTTGCGCTGCACGAAATGGTGCAACGGTCAGCCCCGCCCCGCGGCGGAGGTGCACCGCGCCGTACGTCCCGGCCAGCCGCAGCCACGCCGCCGTGACGTCGACCGCCACGGGATCGTTCCCGACGAACCCGAGCGACGCGAGCGTCTGCACGGCCCGCTGCGGGACGTCGGCGGTCTCGCCGCCGGGCCCGGTCACCGCCACCGCGACGTGGTCGAGCACCGCCTCGGTGAGCGCGCGCGCACCGGACCGGGACCGCCCCGCCCCGGCCGCGACGGCCTCCCGGAACGTCCGCTCCCCCGCGACCGCGAGCCGCTCCACCACGTCGGGCGGCAGCACGTCGAGCCGCCGGAAGCCGGCGCCCGGCAGCGGACCGCGCCACTCGGCGTCCCTCCGCGCGGGAAGGCCGCTCTCCGGCGCCAGCCCCTCGAGCAGCCCCGCGGCCGGCACCACCGCGTCGGCGGGCCCGGTGCCCGGGACGACCCGGACGGCGAGCACGCCGACGTTGAGCCAGGTCCACAGCGCGACGGAGTCCTCGCCGTACGGCCGGAGCCGGACCAGCGCCTCCGGGTCCAGCCGCACGACCCGCGCCAGGAACGCCCCCGCGTCCGCGGGGGACCCGAGCGTCAGTCCAGCCACGACGACAGGAACTCCTTCTCCTCGGGCGCCAGCCGCCGGGGCCGGCCTGCCCCGAGGTCGTACGGCACCATCTTCGTCCGCGCCCGGGCGACCACGGCGCCGCCGTCGTGGTCGAACAGCTCGTACGCCACCGTGAACCACGCGTTGCGCACCTCGACCATCCACACCTCGATCCGCACGGGCTCCGGCTGGTACTCGATCGGCCGCAGGTAGTCGATCTCGTGCCGCCCGACCACGATCCCGCTGAGCAGGTTCTTCAGGCCGTACCGGTCCCGCGCGACGCGGGCGATCAGTTCGGTGCGTGCCTCCTCGAACAGCGTCAGGTACCGCGCGTTGTTCACGTGGCCGTAGGCGTCCATGTCGGACCAGCGGATCTGGCAGTGGGTGGTGTACCGCGGCATGGGTCGAGGCTAGCCGGTAACGAATTCGCATCAGCGGTACCGAGGGTTTGCGCACGGCTCCGGAGAGGGACCACTGTGCGCGTGTGACCTGCGTCACCCCCCGACGAAGGAGACACCCGATGCGCCGACCCCGCCCGGCCGTCCTCGCCGCCACCGTGGCCGCGGCCCTCGCCCTGTCCGCCTGCGGGGGCGGCGGCAGCGGCGGCAGCGGGTCGAACGGTCCCGCACAGCTCACGGGGACCGGCCCGATGACCCTCGCCACCGGCAAGGACACGTCCGGCAACATGCAGCGGCAGGTGGACACCTGGAACAAGGCCCACCCGGCGGAGAAGGTCACGATCCGCGAGCTCCCCGAGTCCGCGGACGCCCAGCGGCAGCTGATGGTCCAGAACGCGACGGCGAAGTCCACGACGTACGGCGTGCTCAACATGGACGTCATCTGGACCGCCGAGTTCGCCGCGAACGGCTGGATCTCCCAGCTCGACCCCAGGGACTTCCCGCTCGACAAGATGCTCGCGCCGACGGTCGAGACCGGGCGGTACTTCGGCAAGCTGTACGCGGTCCCGATCTACTCCGACGGCGGGATGCTGTACTACCGCAAGGACCTCCTCGGCGCCGCGGGCATCGCGAGCCCGCCGAGGACGTGGTCCGAGCTGACCGCCGACTGCGCGAAGGTCCAGGCGCGCAGCAAGGGCATCGGCTGCTACGCCGGGCAGTTCGACAAGTACGAGGGCCTCACCGTGAACTTCTCCGAGGCCGTGGACTCGGCGGGCGGCGCGGTGGTGAAGGACGGCAAGCCCGCGGTGGACAGTCCCCAGGCGCGCCAGGGCCTGGACTTCCTCGTGAACGGCTTCACGAAGGGGTACATCCCGCGCGATGCCCTGACGTACAAGGAGGAGGAGAGCCGCCGCGCCTTCCAGGCCGGGAAGCTGGTCTTCCAGCGCCAGTGGCCGTACGAGTACGCCAAGGCGAACGCGACCGACGGCTCCTCCACGGTGGCCGGCAAGTTCGCGGTCGCGCCGCTGCCCGGGCTGACCGGGCCCGGCCAGTCGACGCTCGGCGGCCACAACTACGCGATCAGCACGTTCACCGAGCACAAGAAGACCGCGCTCGCCTTCATGCAGTTCATGGCGAGCGAGGCGCGCCAGCGGGCGAACCTGGAGACCACCTCGCAGGCACCGACCTGGGCGTCGCTGTACGACGACCCGGCGCTGGTGCGGCAGTTCCCGTACCTGCCGATCCTGAAGGCGTCCATCCTCGGCGCGCAGAAGCGCCCCGAGGCGGTCCGGTACAACGACGTCTCCACCGCGATCCAGACCGAGGCCTACGCGGCGCTGTCCGGCCAGAAGTCGTCGGACACCGCGCTGAGGGACCTCCAGGCCCGTCTCGCGACCCTCCTGAAGTAGCAGGAGGCCCGTCATGGCCACCACCGCGGCGCCACCGGCGGAGCCCGCCGCCCCGCCGGTGGCGCCGGGCCCGGACCACGGCCGCCGGCGCGGCGTCGGCAGGCTCGCGGCGCTGCTCGTCTCGCCGACGTTCCTGGTCCTCGGGCTCGTCGTCGCGTACCCGCTGCTCGACGCGCTCCGGCTGTCGTTCTTCCGGCGCAACGAGGGGGTGAACCCCCAGACCGGGATGCTCGAGCAGGGTGACCGGTTCGTCGGGCTCGCCAACTACACGACGCTGTTCTCGGACGAGGCGTTCCTGAAGGCGTTCCGCAACACCACCACGCTCACGGTCAGCTCCGTGGTGATCGAGACCGTGCTCGGCGTGGCGATGGCGCTGATCATGAACAAGGCGCTCGCGGGCCGGGCGTTCATCCGGGCGTCGATCCTCATCCCCTGGGCCATCCCGACCGCGATCTCCGCGCTGCTGTGGCGGTGGGTCTACCAGGCGGACGGCGCCGCGAACGCCCTGCTCGGCACCGACATCCTGTGGACCGCGGAGGGGCTGCAGGCGTGGTTCGCGGTCGTCGTCGCCGACACCTGGAAGACGGCGCCGTTCATCGGCCTGCTCGTCCTCGCCGGACTCCAGATCATCCCGGCCGAGGTGTACGAGGCCGCGAAGGTCGACGGCGCGAGCGCCTGGTCGACGTTCTGGCGCATCACGCTGCCCCTGGTACGGCCCGCCCTGATCGTGGCGGTGCTGTTCCGGCTGCTCGACGTGCTCCGGATGTTCGACCTGCCGTACGTGATGATCGGCCCCGGCAAGCAGCCGGTGGAGACGCTGTCGGTACTGGCGTTCCAGGAGGCGATCCAGTACACCCGGTTCGGCCCCGCCGCCGCAATGTCCACCCTGCTCTTCCTGTACATCGCGGTCGTCGCCTTCGTGTTCGTCCGGGTCCTCGGCGCCGACATCGTCGGCGCCCGGGTGGGGAGGAAGTGATGACCTCGGCCACCGGCTCCACCGTCGCGGGGCCCACGGCCGCGCAGGCCCAGAGCGCCGCCACGCGGACGGCGCCACGACGCGGCCGGGCCACCGCCGCGAGCGGCTGGCGGCGGTGGGTGCCGTACCTCGGCATCGCGGTGATCGTCGTGTACTGCCTGGCGCCGTTCTACTGGATGATCGTCTCGAGCCTGCGACGGCCCCACGACCAGTTCGCCGACACGTGGCTGCCGAACCCCGTGTCGCTGGAGAACTACCGGGCCGCCCTCGCCCCCGGCAACAACTTCCTGCGGGCCGTCGGCAACAGCGTCATCGTCGCGGGGACCACCACGGCGCTCGGGCTGGTCATCGCGATCTTCACGGCGTACGCCCTGGCGCGGCTGGACTTCCGGGGCAAGAACGTCGCGCTCGCCGTGATCATCGCGACCTCGATGTTCCCCGGGATCTCGATGATCGTGCCGCTGTTCAAGCTGTTCACGCAGATCGGCTGGATCAACACCTACCAGTCGATGATCGTGCCGAGCATGTCCTTCGCGCTCCCGCTCGCGGTGTGGAACCTGACCGCGTTCTTCCGCCAGATGCCGTACGAGCTCGAGGAGGCGGCGCTCATCGACGGCTGCACGCCGGGGCAGGCCTTCCGGAAGGTGATCCTGCCGCTGGCGGCGCCCGGGGTGTTCACGACGGCGATCATCACGTTCATCGCCGCGTGGAACGAGTACCTCATCGCGGTGTCGATGGTGAACGACCCGCACTTCTTCACGGCCCCGGTGGCCGCGTCGCAGTTCTCCGGCGCGACGAACTTCGACGCGCCGTTCGGCACCCAGATGGCGGCGGGCGTGATCGTCACGATCCCGCTGGTGTTCCTCGTGCTGTTCTTCCAGCGGCGGATCGTCGCGGGCCTCACCGCGGGCGGCGTCAAGTAGACCGCAGGCCCCCGGGAGTCCCGGGGGCCTGCGGTGTCGCGTGTGCTCAGTCGCGCGTGAGCTTGCGGTACGTGACCGAGTGCGGTCGCGCCGCCTCCGGCCCGAGCCGCTCGACCTTGTTCTTCTCGTACCCCTCGAAGTTGCCCTCGAACCAGTACCACTTCGCGGGGTCGGCGTCGTCGCCCTCCCACGCGAGGATGTGGGTCGCGACGCGGTCGAGGAACCACCGGTCGTGGGAGATCACGACCGCGCAGCCGGGGAACTCGAGCAGCGCCGCCTCGAGGCTCGACAGCGTCTCGGTGTCGAGGTCGTTCGTCGGCTCGTCCAGCAGGATCAGGTTGCCGCCCTGCTTGAGCGTGAGCGCGAGGTTCAGCCGGTTCCGCTCACCGCCGGAGAGAACGCCGGCCGCCTTCTGCTGGTCCGGGCCCTTGAAGCCGAACGCCGACACGTACGCGCGCGACGGCATCTCGACCTGGCCGACCTGGATGTGGTCGAGCCCCTCGGAGACGGTCTCCCACACGTTCTTCTTCGGGTCGAGCCCGGCGCGGTTCTGGTCCACGTAGGACAGCTTGACCGTCTCGCCGACACGGACCTCGCCGGAGTCCGCGTTCTCCAGGCCGACGATCGTCTTGAACAGGGTCGTCTTGCCGACGCCGTTCGGGCCGATGACGCCGACGATGCCGTTGCGGGGCAGCGAGAACGACAGGTCCTTGATCAGCACGCGGCCGTCGAAGCCCTTGTCCAGGTGGGCCGCCTCGACCACCACGGTGCCGAGGCGCGGGCCCGGCGGGATCTGGATCTCCTCGAAGTCGAGCTTGCGGGTCTTCTCGGCCTCGGCGGCCATCTCCTCGTACGCGGAGAGACGTGCCTTGCTCTTCGCCTGGCGCGCCTTCGGGCTGGACCGGACCCACTCGAGCTCACCGGCGAGGCGCTTCGCGAGCTTGGCGTCCTTCTTGCCCTGCACCTGGAGACGCTCCTGCTTCTTCTCCAGGTACGTCGAGTAGTTCCCCTCGTACGGGTACGCGCGCCCGCGGTCGAGCTCGAGGATCCACTCGGCGACGTTGTCGAGGAAGTACCGGTCGTGGGTGACGGCGAGGACCGCGCCCGGGTACTTCGCGAGGTGCTGCTCGAGCCACAGCACGCTCTCGGCGTCGAGGTGGTTCGTGGGCTCGTCGAGCAGCAGCAGGTCGGGCTGCTCGAGCAGCAGCGTGCACAGCGCGACGCGGCGGCGCTCGCCACCCGAGAGCAGCGTGACGTCCGCGTCGCCGGGCGGGCAGCGCAGCGCGTCCATCGCCTGCTCGATGCGGCTGTCGAGCTCCCAGCCCTCCTGGGCCTCGATCTTCTCCATCAGCTCGCCCTGCTCGCCGAGCAGTGCGTCGAAGTCCGCGTCCGGCTCGCCCATGGCGGCCGACACGTCCTCGAACCGCTTCAGGGTGTGCCGGAGCTCGGCGACGGCCTCCTCCACGTTCTCGCGGACCGTCTTCGTCTCGTCGAGCGACGGCTCCTGCATGAGGATGCCGACCGAGTAGCCCGGCGAGAGCGCGGCGTCCCCGTTCGAGATGTGCTCGAGCCCCGCCATGATCTTGAGGACGGTCGACTTGCCGGCGCCGTTGGGGCCGACCACGCCGATCTTGGCGCCGGGCAGGAACGACAGGGTGACATCGTCGAGGATGACCTTGTCGCCGTGCGCCTTGCGCACCTTGCGCATCGTGTAGATGTACTGAGCCACTGTGTCCGGATCCTCCGCGGTCGGGTGTCTGCCCCATTCTCCCAGGTCTGCGCCCCTGTGGTGAACGCCGGCTCGGGTGGGCCCGGATCTCGTCGCCGCGCCGGGTCGGGCTTCCACCGTTAGGGTTGCATCAAGATCCGTCGATACACCCCGGAGCAGGAGGTCGTGGCCGCGTGACCGAGGGCAGCTCGTTCGTGGTGGTGGCGAACCGCCTCCCGGTCGACCGGATCACCCATCCCGACGGCAGCCAGGAGTGGCGGCGCAGCCCCGGTGGGCTGGTCACCGCCCTGGAGCCCCTCATGCGCAAGCGGGACGGCGCCTGGGTCGGCTGGTCCGGCGACGCCTGCACGGACGACCCGCCCTTCGAGAGCGACGGGGTGCAGCTGTACCCGGTCCCGCTGTCGGAGGACGAGGTCGCCCGGTACTACGAGGGCTTCTCGAATGCGACGTTGTGGCCGCTGTACCACGACTGCGTCGCGCCGCCGCAGTTCCACCGGTCGTGGTGGGACACGTACCGCGAGGTGAACCAGCGCTTCGCGGACAGGGCCGCCGCGGTCGCGGCCGAGGGTGCCGTCGTGTGGGTGCAGGACTACCAGCTCCAGCTCGTGCCCGCGATGCTCCGGCAGGCGCGGCCGGACCTCCGGATCGGCTTCTTCCTGCACATCCCGTTCCCGCCCACCGAGCTGTTCGCCCAGCTCCCGTGGCGGCAGCAGATCGTGGAGGGCCTGCTCGGGGCCGACCTCATCGGTTTCCAGCGTCCCGGCGGCGCCCAGAACTTCCTCCGCCTCGCCCGCGACCTGTGCAACCTCCGGCCGCGCTCCGGCACCGTCGAGGTGGCCGACGGCAGCGGTGTCCGCACCGTCCGGGCGGAGGCGTTCCCCATCTCCATCGACATCGACGCGATGGCGGAGGCGGCGGCCGACCCCGAGACGGTCGCCCGCGCGCGGCAGCTCCGCGAGGAGCTCGGGAACCCGTCCCACGTCCTGCTGGGCGTGGACCGGCTCGACTACACCAAGGGCATCGGGCTGCGGATCCGCGCGTTCCGCGAGCTGCTCGAGGACGGGGCGCTCACGACACCGGACACGGTGTTCATCCAGGTCGCCACGCCGAGCCGTGAGCGCGTCGAGCAGTACCAGGTGCTGCGGCACGAGATCGAGGCGATGGTCGGGCAGATCAACGGCGACTGGGGCAGCGTCGGCCACGCCGCCGTGCACTACCTGCACCAGTCGTACAGCCGGCAGGAGCTCGCCGCGATGTACCGTGCGGCCGACGTCATGCTGGTGACCCCGCTGCGGGACGGCATGAACCTCGTCGCCAAGGAGTACGTCGCCGCGCGGCCGGACCTCGGCGGGTCGCTGGTCCTGAGCGAGTTCGCCGGGGCCGCCGCCGAGCTGCGGCAGGCGTACCTGGTGAACCCGCACGACATGAACGGCGTCAAGGACGCCATCCTCGCCGCGCTGCACGTCGACCCACGGACGGCGGCTCGGCGGATGCGGGCCATGCGGCGGCACGTGTCCACGTACGACGTGTCGCACTGGGCGACGACGTTCCTGCACTCGCTGGGAGTGGCGGAGGCGTGAACCCCGCGCTGCAGACCGCGCTGCGGGAGCTGGCCCGCACGCGGCACCTGCTCGCCGCGTCCGACTTCGACGGCGTGCTCGCGCCGATCGTGCCCACTCCGTCCGAGGCGCGGCCGCTGCCCCGCTCGGCGGACGCGCTCGCGGCGCTCGCCGCCCTGCCGCGCACCGACGTCGCCGCGATCTCGGGCCGGGCCCGGGACGACCTGCGCGCCCTGCTCGCGCCGCCGCCGGGCGTGCACCTCGTCGGCAGCCACGGGTCGGAGTTCGGCCCGGACCTGTCGCTGACGCCCGAGGTGGCGGACCTGCGCCGACGGGTGGAGTCGGCCGCCCGGGAGCTGGTCGACGGGCGGCCGGGGGTGGCCCTCGAGACCAAGCCGGTGAGCGTCGCGGTACACGTCCGCAACGCGCCGCGTGACGTGGCGGCGTCCGTGCTCGCCGAGGTGCTGGCCGGGCCGGCGACGTGGGACGGCGTCCACGTGACCGAGGGCAAGGAGGTCGTCGAGCTCGTCGTCGTGGACGCGAGCAAGGGCAGCGCGCTCGACCTGCTGCGCTCCCGGCTGGGGGCGACCGCGGCGCTGTTCGTCGGCGACGACGTGACCGACGAGACGGCGTTCGCCGTGCTGCGGGACGGGGACGTGGGCGTGAAGGTGGGACCGGGCGAGACGGCGGCCCGGTACCGGGTGGAGGACCCGGAGGAGGTCACCGCGGTGCTGGAGCTGCTCGCGGAGGAGCGCCGGGCCGCGACGGCCTGACCCCGGCGGTCGGACCGAGGCGTCGCTGCGCGTGCCGGGACTCCGGGCGCCGCGACAGACCAGACGCCGCGCCGGGAGCACATCGGTTACGACGGCCGAACACGCGCGGAAAGCGCGTACGGCCTATCCGGTTCCGATGTGCACATATCGACCCGCCGGACAGTGCCCTCATCACAGACGCGCAATCCCTCGCGAAGATTGCCGGCACCGAACGCTGTGTTCACGCCCGCTCGTCGAGACGGCCCGATACGTTGGCCAGAGCGGCGGCACCACCTTTCCCGGTGCCGGATGGGGGATTCCGGCTCCACTCACTCGTCACGGGCACGCGCCCGAGGGGGAGACCACCATGTCTCAGCAGCTTCCGCCCAACCCGGACCCGGGACAGCCCGGCCCGGAATACGGTGCCCCGCCCGTCAAGAAGAAGCGGACCGGCCTCATCGTCCTGCTCTCGATCATCGGCGCGTTTGTCGTGCTGTGCGGGGGCTGCGGCATTCTCGCCGCGGTGGGCGGCAGCAACGCGTCCAAGGAACTCGACAAGGCCATCGCGACCGCGAACCCGACGACCGGCGGAAGCGCCAAGGGGGACAAGGAGACCGTGGGCCGCATCGGCAAGCCGGTCCGGGACGGCAATTTCGAATTCACCGTGAAGAACGTGAAGTGCGGTGCCGCGCGGGTCGGCTCGCAGTATCTCGGCAAGAAGGCCCAGGGCCAGTTCTGTGTCGTCACCCTGGCAGTGAAGAACATCAAGAACGACCCGCAGATGCTCAGCGACTCCGACCAGAAGGCGTTCGTCGGCACCGCGTCGTACGAGGCGGACTCCGAGGCCGGGGTGTACACCAACGGCAACGAGAACAGCGTCTTCCTCAACAACGTCAACCCGGGGAACTCGGTCACCGGCAAGGTCGTGTTCGACATCCCGAAGGGCAAGAAGCTCACGGCGATCGAGCTGCACGACTCCGGCTTCTCCGGCGGTGTCCGCGTCGACCTCTGACGCAGCACGGACCGGCGGCCCCGCCGTCCGATCGTGCGGCGGGGCCGCCGGCCCACGCCCTCGGTCCTCCGGCTTGCCGGACCTCCGAAGGCCGGGACAACCCCGGCAGGTGCGCAATCGGGACTACGGTCCGGTCCGCCGGAGCTCCACGCAACAGCCCGGGCCCGGCGGCGGCTCGAGCACCGCCGTGACACCGTCCGCTCCGCCGAGGCCCTCGAGAACCCCCTCGACGAAGGCATGGTTGGCGGTACACATGAGCTCCCGCGCCACGTCGAGCACACCGTGGAAGGGACAGTTCCGCAGCCGCACGCAGCCGTCCCCGGCGACCGGCTCGTAGCCGAGGTGCCCGAGGACCGCCGCCGCCGCGCCGAGGGTCGCCGCGGCGCCCGGGAACGCGTGCTCCACCCCCCTGGCCCGCCCCTCGTCGGCGGCCACGCCGAGGACCGCCTCCCTGGGCTCGCCGTCCGCCACGAGCGCCCGGGCGAAGATCCGCGCGGCCACGTCGTACCGCCGGGGTGGCACGCTGATCGCCGTCTCGGTGTCCACGGCGGCGTAGTGCTTCGCCGGCCTGCCCGCGCCCGGACCGCGGCGCCCGCCGGTCCGCGCGAACGTCACGGCGAGCAGTCCCGCCTCCGCGAGCCGGTCGAGGTGGTGTGCGGCGAGCGGCCGGCTCATGCCGAGGGCGGCGGCGACGTCGTCCCGCGTCACCGCGGCGTCCTGCCCGGCGGCGAACTCGAACACCGCCCGCCTCCGCGGCTCCGCGAGCGCCGCCAGCGACCCCCAGCCTCCGTTGCCCACGTCCTCACGCTAGCCCTTGACCGCCCACCGCAGAAGGTCTAGAACAAACACAGGTTGGTTTTACTGACCGATCCCCCGGGAGGTACGCCGTGCGTCACCTGACCTTCGGACCGCCGTTCGCGGTGGCCGGCCGGACGAACAAGGGCCTGCGGGGGTTCTCCGGCAAGCCGCTGCACCCGCCCCTGACCGACGTGCCGGTCACGGCGTACCTGTTCACCGCGGTGTTCGACGTGCTCTCGCTGGTGCTCTACGGCGGGCACGAGGCCCTCGCGGCGGAGCTGTACCGGGCGGGCACGTGGGTGCTCCTCGGCGGGGCGGCGGTG
>DASWRY010000094.1:0-33440 GCA_036402915.1 Mycobacteriales bacterium | reverse complement strand
GGCGGAAGGCTGGTCAACCTCGGCGGTGCGTCCGGCGACACGGCCGAGTTCTCGTCCTCCGTGTTGCGTAGCCGGGGTGCCGCCGTCCTCGGCTACACCAACAACTCCCTCACCCCGGCCCAGCGGGCCGAGGCCCTCGGGGCCGTCCTCGGCCACGCCGGCTCGGGCGCGCTGGCCGTCGACCACGACGTGCGGCCGCTCGCCGAGGTGGCGGAGGGGTGGCGGGCGACGGCGGAGGCCACCGGCCGCCGTGTGGTCCTGACCGCGGGGGCCGGGGCGGACTGACCGCGGTACCGGGCCGGACTGACCGCGGGGGCCGGGGCGGACTGACCGCGGTGCCGGGCCGGACTGACCGCGGGGGCCGGGCGACCCGGGTGTCCGACGGGTTGCCGTCCGGGCCGTCGGGGGCAGACGATGGATTCGGACCCCGTACGCCCAGATGCCGGCGGCGCCGGCGAGGGGATGGTCACGATGACCGACACCTCCACGGTCGACCACGGTCAGTGGGCTTCCCTGCTGGACCGGCTGACCAAGGACCACGAGGGCGACTACGTCACGATCGAGGTGCTCGACCCGACGTACGGCGACAACACCGAGGCCGAACGGCTGCCGTTCCAGTACGCCGCCTACGACCGCAAGGACGACGTGGCGTTCGTGGTCGTCGGCGGGAAGACGCCGCAGTACCCGGTGGCACTGCGCCACATGGTCCCGCACCCCACGGACGTGAGCACCACGGCGGACCCGCCGGCGGTACGGGTGGTCGACCCCGAGGGCACCACCACGGTGGTGAGCTTCTTCCCCGCGACGCGCTGAGGACCCGGCCGGGACCCGCCTGGCCGGGACCCGCTCAGACCCCGACCGCCGAGTCGGTCTCCGCGCGCGGCCGTCGGGACGTCGCGGTCAGTGCGGTCGCCGCGGTCCCACGGCCGCGAACACCAGGATCACGACGGCGACCAGCCCCACACCGGTGACGGCGCCCGCGACCAGGTTGCCGAGGTCGGGCTGGTGGGTGAGCACCGCCCACCCCAGGACGGCGATGCCGATGACCACCGCCGGAACGAGACCGCGGACGAGGCTGGACGTGAGGGAGGGCGTCGGCGGCGGCGTCGACATGGTGGCTCCTCTCGGGGCGACGGGCGACGGGCGAGGGGGCGACGGGCGACGGGCCAGGGGGCGACGGGCGAGGGGCGACGGTGTCCGCGGGCCGCGATGTCCGGGGAACCGGTGAGGCGGCGGTCTCAGCCCTCGGTGCCGGGTGCCGGAGCCGGTCTGCGGCCGCCTGGCGCGATGATGCCGTACAGACGGTCGACGTGGAGGCGGACGACGAGCCGCCTCGCGGCGATCATCTCCTCGCCGAAGGCGTCGGGATCCTGGTCGCCGTAGAAGCGGGAGTGCACGGCGAGCAGCTCCCGCGTCGCGTCGTCTCCCGGAGTCGTGGCGATCCCGGACAACGTGACGGTCCCCTCGGCCACGGCGTAGTTCCAGAAGTCGTCCCCGAGGACGTGCAGTGCGGCGCGCGGGTCGCGGGTGAGGTTGCGCGCCTTCGCGCGGTCACCGGTGGTCGAGATGCGGACGACGCGGCCGTCCGGGTCGGTGACGTACAGGACGTTCGACATCTGCGGGGCGCCGTCGCGCTTCAGGGTGGCGAGCACTCCTTGCCGACCGCTCACGACGAGGTCCCACAGGTCGTCCTCGCCGGCCGCCGTCAACGCCGGCCCCCGGCGAGCATCCCCAGCCCGATGCCGAGTAGCCACACGTCCTTGCTGACCCCGGTCCCGGCCTGGGTGGGCCACACGCTGCCGGCCTTCCGCAGCGCGGGCGTGCGCCAGTACATCGTCATGAGCGCACCGGACAACGCGGTCAGCGCGGCGCCCGCGACCCTGGTCGGGACGAGGGGCGTGAGCAGCGCAGCGCCGGTCGCGATCTCGCCGGCGGCGAGCAGCCGCTGGAACCTCTCGGGAGGGACCGCACCCAGGAACGGGAACGCGCCCGCGGCCATCCCGTGCACGCCGGCCGCGTGCTCGGGCGTGCCCTTCCACTTCTCGAGGCCCGCGTGGAGGATGTAGGCGCCGGAGGCGAGGCGTCCCGGGACGTCACGGGCGGGCAGGCGGAGTCGCATGAGGAGTCCTTCGGTGTAGGAGGTCAGAAGCCGGGGAAGACCCGGCGCAGCGCGTCGAGGTCCCGGTGTCCGCTCGCGAGGCGTGGTGTGTGCTCGGCGTCGAGCCGACCGTAGACCAGCCGGAGGAACGCCTCCGCGGGCAGGCGGATCGCAGCGTCCACATCGGCCGGAGCGGAGTCCACGGTGGACAGCCGGGCGCCGTCCGCGCCGGCCTCCAGCAGGTACGAGCGGTCCGGGCCGTGCGTCGTCACGTGGACGCGGAGCCCGCGATCGGCGGGCTGGCCGGAGCGGGCGACGAGGCCGTCGAGGGTGTCGACCAGGAGTGCGACGGCGTCCGCGGCCACCGTCGCCGCGCCGTCGGAGACGACGGCCACGTCCCAGACGTGCACGGCGTGCTCGCCGAGGCGCATCCGGAGGAGGCCGCCCAGGTCCTGGTCCGTGCCGAACAGCGGCAGCCGCCACCCGTCCCGCTCCGTGGCGCCCAGCGCGTCGAGGCGGTCGAGGAACGCCGCGTCGGCCGCGAGGGCGTCGTGCACCTGGTCCCGCGGGGTCTTGGCGTTCCAGCGGTCCCACACCGGCCGGAGCTGCTCGCCGCCCGGTGCCGGGTCGCCGTGGAGTCCGGCGTCGAGGAACGACGTGAAGATCTCGGCACCGGACCCGAGGTGCGACAGCACCTGCGCGACCGACCACTCGTCGGCGTACGAGGGCCCGGTCAGCTCCTCGTCGGTCAGCGTGCCGACGGCGGCGACGAGCCGGTCGTGCGAGCGGCGGAGCGCGGAGGCCAGCTCGTCGGCCCCGGACGCCGTGCCGCCGGCCGTCGCGGATCGGTCACCTGTGCGCACGTCCACCACTCCTCCCAGCGAACCGGGGAAGGCTCCCCGAATCGTCCTCCGACGCGGACGCTAACACAACCGGGGAACGGTCCCCGATTCGCGGTCCACGTGTCGTCACGAGCGCGCCCGGGATCTCCACCCGGGACCGCCCGGGGTATCAGGTCGGCCGGCCGCATCTCCGCATCCACACACGTCTGATGCTGGAGGGTCCATGTGCGGTGAGCGGGGATGCCCGTACCCCACGGCGGTGGCCCGCCCCCTGTCGTCCGCGGGCACGGCATGAGCCACGGGGGCACGCAGGGGAACACGGTCGTCCCCTTCCGGCGCGACGACCCGGCACGCCCGACCGTCGTGGTGGCGGACGACCATCCCGTGGTCCGCGGCGGGCTGCGCGCCCTTCTCGCCGGCACCGGCGGGATCACGGTCGTCGGCGAGGCGGCCACCGGACGGGACGCCGTGCAGGAGGTGCTGCGGCACCGCCCGGACGTCCTGATCACGGACCTGCGCTCCGGAGATCCCGGCGTCGTCCGGGAGGTCACGCGCTCGGCGCCCGGGGTCGGCGTGCTGGTCTTCACGCTGCTGGAGGACGACGACTCGGTCCTCGCCGCGATCCGCGCCGGGGCACGCGGGTACCTCCACAAGTGTGCACGGCACGAGGACATCCTCCGCGCGGTCCACGGCGTCGCGGCGGGAGAGGCGGTCTTCGGTGCCCGCATCGCGGTGCGGCTCGCGGGTCTCCTGTCCGCGCGTACGGACTCCGCGCCGTTCCCGGAACTGACCACGCGCGAACGCCAGATCCTCGACCTCATCGCCGCGGGCGCACCCAACTCCGCGATCGCGCGCCGCCTCCAGCTCGCACCCAAGACGGTGGCCAACCACATCTCGGCGATCTTCGCCAAGCTCGGGGTGACGGGGCGTTCCGAGGCGATCGTCCGGGCGCGCGACGCCGGTCTCGGCCGGGCGGGCGCGTGAACGCCGGGCGGGCGCCGGACCTCCCGGCAAACCCGGGACAGATTCCCGGGTCTCCCGGGAGCGCACACCCTGCCGGGTGGGCGTGCGGTGACCGCATCCTCGGCGTGACGCACCAGCCGCCCGACAGGGGAACACGATGACAGCAACGCCACCGAGGTCGGCCGCCACCGTCACCGGTCCGAGGGACATCGTCTGGGACATCACCTACGCGTGTCCGCTCCGGTGTACGCACTGCTACTCCGAGTCCGGCCGGCGGCCCTCGCGGCAACTGGGCCGCGACGATCTGCTCCGGGTCACCGACGCCCTGCTCACGCTGGAGCCGCTCGCGATCGTGCTGGCGGGCGGCGAGCCGCTCGTCGTGCGGGAGCTGCGCGAGGTGGTCGAGCGCATCACGGCGGCGGGTGTCCAGGCGCACCTGTACACGAGCGGCTGGGCCGTCACCCCGGCGGTCGTCGAGGAGGTCCTGCGCCTCTGCACGAGCGTCAGCGTGAGCGTGGACGGTGCGACCGCGGAGGTCCACGACCGGATCCGCGGCCGGCGGAGCTCCTTCGACCGCGCGATGGACGCGCTCGGCGTGCTGGACGAGGCGTCGCGCGCCCGGCGGCTCCGCGGGGAGGCGCCGCTGTGCTTCGGCCTCGACGCGACGATCGTCCGCAGCAGCGCCGGTCAGCTCGGGGAGTTCTGCACGGCCGTCGCCCCGCGCTTCCCCGAGCTGAGCTTCCTCTCGTTCGGCGCGGCGATGCCGATCGGGCTCGCCAGTCGCGAGGGCTTCGTGGAGCACGAGCTCCTCGACGACGAGCAGGCCGACCGGCTGGTCAGCCCCGAGACGGTCGCCCACCTGCGGTCCCTCGTCCCGCCGTCGGTGTACGTGTCCGCGACGGACAACCGCCTCCTGCAGTACCGCCCGGACCGCGTCGCCGCGGGCACGCTCCCGGCGATGCAGGTCGAGCCGGACGGCCGCGTGCGCGCGATGGCGATCTACGAGGGCACCGTCGGGAGCCTCCTCACCGAGGACCCGATGACCCTCTGGGAACGGTCGATGGCGCGGCTCGCCGACCCCGTCGTCGTCGAGACGCTGTCGCCCGTACGCACGATGCGGCAGTGGGCGGAGGCCACCCGGCGGCTGGACCGCCACTTCGGTACCGGCGACGACCGCGACCGCATCGACCGGCGGCCGGAGTTCCTCCCGCTGACCGTGTCCCGCTGAGCCGGTCCCGGCCGGGGGTGACCCCGGTCCGGGACGCACCCCGATCGCACGAACCAGGAGAGGAGGTGATTCGGATGGAGTCCATCGTGGACGCCCTGCAGCTTCTCGAGGAGCCGGAGCCGGAGCTCGGCCTGTTCCCCTGCTGCGGGACCTGCTCGCCCGCGTAGTAGTTCCCCGGTCCACCGTTCCCGCGCGACCCCGCGGGAACGGTGGACCCCCGGCCCCCGACGACACGAGGTGTACGGATGTTGCCGACCGCATCGGCGCCGAGCAGGACGGCGGGAGCCCCCACCTGGCGCGGGCTCCTGGGCCTGGTGCGCCTCGCCCCGGGCCACGCCACCGCCAAGGCGCTCTGCACCGTCGCGGCCCTGGCCGCCGCGCTGGCGCTCCCGGCGGTGTCTGCCCGGGTCGTCGACCGGGTCCTCACGCAGCAGGGCGCGGGCCGCGCCCTCGCCGTCCTCACCGCGCTGCTGGTCCTGCGGACCGTCGCGGAGGCGTACGGCGAGGTGGCGGGCGTGTCGGCGCACACCGGCGCGCTGGCCTCCCTGCGGTACCGGCTGGTAGGGCACGTTCTGGCCCTGGGCGTCCCCGGGACGCGGCGGCACGCCACCGGGGACCTCGTCACCCGGCTGACCGGGAACGCGTCCACCGCGGCCAGGGCGGTGCCCGAGGTGGTCGAGGCCGTCGTCGCCACGGTGGCGTCGCTCGGCGGGCTGATCGCGCTGTCGGTCCTCGACCGGCGGCTCGGACTGGCGTTCGTCGCGGGCGCGGTCCCGACGGTGCTCCTGATCCGCCGCCTCATGAACCAGGTCACCACGAGCTTCGGCGAGTACCTCGGGCACCTCGCGGCGATCGCGGCCCGCCTCACCGACGCGCTGGCCGGCAGCCGGACCATCCGGGCGGCGGGCACCGGTCCACGCGAGGTGGACCGCGTCCTCGCGCCCCTGCCCGACCTCTCGGCCGCGGGCCTGCGCACGTGGGCGGTGCGGCGTGCGGTCTCCTGGCAGGTGGGCGTCGCACTAGTGGCCCTGCGTGTCGCGGTGCTGGGTGTCGCCGGTCTCGGTGTCGCCGCCGGGCGGCTGTCGCCGGGGGAGTTCCTCGCCGCCGCGCTGTACGTGTCCGTGGCGCTCGGCTTCGTGCAGCAGGTCGACACGCTGATGTTCCTGGCCGGCGCGCGAGCCCACGCGGGCCGGGTCCACGAGGTACTCGCCGACGAACCGCCGCGCCCGGGCGCGGCCGGCGAGCTGCCGCCCGGGCCGGGCGCGCTGTCCTTCCGCACCGTGTCGGTGCGCCACGGTGACCGGACGGTCCTCGACGCGCTGGACCTCGAGGTGCCCGCGGGCGCGTCGGTCGCCGTCGTCGGGCGGTCCGGGGCCGGCAAGACGACACTCTCGCTGCTGGCCGGACGGCTCCTCGACCCGGACGAGGGCGAGGTGCTGATCGACGGTGTCGGGGCCGGCACGCTCGACACCGCGGCGCTCCGGCGGGCGGTCGGCTATGCCTTCGACCAGCCGGTGCTGCTCGGCGACACCGTCCGCGACGCGCTGGCCTACGGACGTCCCGGGGCGGATGTCGAGCACGCCGCCCGGGTGGCCCAGGCGGAGGACTTCGTGCGGCGCCTGCCGGACGGGTTCGACACGGCTCTCGACGGCGCACCGTTCTCGGGTGGGGAGCTGCAGCGCCTCGGCCTCGCCCGCGCGGTGGTGCACGGCGGCCGCATCCTCGTCCTGGACGACGCGACGTCGAGCCTGGACACGATCACCGAGGCCAGGCTGTCCGCCGCGCTCACCGACGGGCTGACCGGCCGGACCCGGCTCCTGGTCGCGAACCGCGCGGCCACGGCCGCCCGGGCGGACCTCGTCGCCTGGCTGGACGACGGCCGGATCCGGGCGCTCGCGCCACACCACACGCTCTGGGCCGACGAACCGGACTACCGGGCGGTCTTCGCGCCCGCTCCACGGGACGGCGAGGAGGAGCGATGCGCGTGAACCGGCCCGGCCTCACCCTGCTGCTGCGCGAGCTCCGCGCCCGGCCGCGCCCGCTGGCGTGGATCCTGCTCTGGTCGGTCGTGGAGTCCCTCCCGGCGCTGGTCTCCGGCCTCGCCGTGTCCCGCGCGGTGGACCGCTTCCTCGCCGGCGACGCCGCCACCGGTACCGGGTACCTCGCCCTGCTCCTGCTCGCCGCCGGGATCGGCGCCGTGGCCACCCGCCAGCTCTTCCCGTGGCTGGCGGCGGTGGTCGAACCGGTACGCGACGCCTTCCTCACCGCCGTCGTCCGCGGCGCCGTCGCCGACGCGACCCGCTCGGCCGCACCCGCGGACACCACGGCGGTCGCGCGGCTCGGGGAGCAGGTCCAGGCCGTGCGCGAGGTCCTGTTCGCGCTGCTCCGGGTGGTACGGCAGATCGCCTTCACGGCGGTGGCCGCGCTCGCCGGGCTGGCCCTGCTGTCCCCGCTCGCCGCCCTGCTCGGTGGGGCCACCGCGGCGCTGTCCCTGACGCTGTTCGCCCTGCTGCTCCCCGGCCTGGCGGCGCGGCACCGGGCGGTCCTGCTCGCCGAGGAGGAGGTCGCGCGGCGGGCCGGTGCCACGTTCGCGGGGATCCGGGACGCGATCGCGTGCGGGGCGGAGGACCGTGCCGCCGGCGAGGTCGGCCGCGCCACGGACGCCTCCGTGTCGCACGCCCGCACGCTGGCCCGCGGGACCGCCGTGCGGAGCCCGATCGTCTTCCTCGGCGCGCATCTCCCGCTCGTGGTGCTGCTCGGCGCCGCGCCGTGGCTGCTGCGGCACGGCCAGCTCACGCCCGGCGGTCTGGTCGGCGCCGTCACGTACCTGACGGTCGGGCTCGAGCCGGCCCTGCGCAGGCTCGTCGAGGTCGTCGCGACCTGGGGGATGGAGATGGCCGTGAGCATCGTGCGGCTCGGCGAGGGGTTCGCCGAGCCGGCACGGTCCGAGCGGGACCTCCTCCCGGCGGCGGTACACCACGACCTCGGCGTCCGCGGGCTCACGTTCGCGTACGGCGAGCACGCCGCCCCGGTGGTCCGCGACCTCGACCTCGACGTGCCCGAGGGCGGGTACCTCGCGGTGGTCGGCCCGAGCGGTACGGGCAAGTCGACGCTCGCGAACCTGCTCGTCGGCCTGCTGACCCCCGACCGGGGGAGCGTCCGGCTCGGGGGCGTGGACCTCCGCGACATCCGGCGCGCCGACCTGCGGCGCGTGCTGGGCCTGATCCCCCAGGAGGCGTACGTCTTCGCCGGCACCCTCCGGGAGAACCTCACCTATCTCGCACCCCGGGCCGGGGACCGGGCGGTCGCCGCGGCCGCCGGCGATGTCGGCCTGACACCGGTCCTCGAGCGGCTCGGCGGGCTGCACGCCCGGATCGGTGCCGGTGGCGTCGAGCTCTCCGCCGGGGAGAAGCAGCTCGTCGCGCTCACGCGCGTGTACCTGTCGCCGGCGCGCGTCGTCATCCTCGACGAGGCGACCTCACACCTCGACCCGGTGGCAGAGGCCCGTGCCGAGGCGGCGTTCGCCCGGCGGCACGGCAGCCTCGTCGTCATCGCCCACCGGCTCAGCTCCGCCGTGCGCGCCGACCGGGTGCTCCTGCTCGACGGCGACACCGCGTGCCTCGGCAGCCACGACGACCTCGTCCGGACCTCCGCCCTGTACGCGGACCTGGTGGGGCACTGGGACCTCGCCCGTACGCCCTGAGCACATCCACCGAACACCGGACAGGAGGAGCGGCATGACCATCGCGCCGCCCACGCACATCCTCTGGGACATCACCTACACCTGCCCGCTGCGGTGTACGCACTGCTACTCCGAGTCGGGGCGGCGTCCGCCCCGGCAGCTCGGCCACGACGACATCCTGCGCGTCGCCGACCGCATCATCTCCCTGCGCCCGGCCGGGGTCGGGCTGGCCGGCGGCGAGGCCCTGGTGGTCACGGGCGTCTTCGAGGTCGTCGAGAGGCTCGTGGATGCGGGCATCGAGGTGTACCTGTACACCAGCGGATGGCCGCTCCGGGCGTCGATGGTCGACGACATCATGCGGCTGCGCCCGCGGGTCCACGTGAGCGTGGACGGCGCGACGGCCGGGGTGCACGACCGGATCCGCGGCCGGGCCGGAGCCTTCGACCGCGCGATGGACGCCCTGCGCCTGCTGGACGACGCGGCCCGGGACAGCCGGCTCGCGGGTGGCGCGCCGCTCGAGTTCGGCATCGACGCGACGATCGTGCGGAGCAGCTTCCCGCAGCTGGAGGCGTTCTGCACGGACCTCGCCCCCCGGTTCCCGGAGATGCGGTTCCTCTCGCTGTCCGCCGTGGTCCCCAGCGGGCTCGCGAGCCGGGAGGGGTACGCCCGGTACGAGCTCCTCGCCGACGACCAGGCCGACGCGCTGGCGAGCCGTGACCTGATGGCACACCTGCGGTCCCTCGCCCCGGCCTCCGTGGACGTGTCCACGTCGGACAACCGCGCGATGCGGATGCACCCGGACCTCGTCGCGGCGGGGAAGGTCTTCCGCGCCTGCGCGATCGAGCCGGACGGGCAGGTGCGGGCGATGTGCATCTACGAGGGTGCCGTGGGGAACATCCTCACCGAGGATCCGGCGGTCCTGTGGGAACGGGCCGTGGCCCGGTGGAGCGACCCCGTCGTGGTCGAGGCCCTGGGGCCCGTCCGCACGATGGACGAGTGGGCGGCGGCCGCCCGGCGGCTGGACCTGCACTTCGGGTCCACACAGGACCGTGTCCGCATCGGACGGCGACCCGAGTTCGTCGACCTCGCCCAGGTCTGAGGCCACCGTGGACGACACGCTCCTCGTCGACGGCGTCCGGGCGGTCCTCGCCCGACGGGGCGCGGCGGACTGGCAGCTGACACCGGGCGAGACCTGGTGCAACGTCGTGCCGCCCGGAGGGCGTCCCGGGGTGCAGGGGTGGAAGCTGCACCTGTCGGCGACCCCGCTGTCCGCGCCCGTGGTCCTGGCGAGGGCCGCCGACGTGCTGGCCGGGTACCGGTGCCCGTTCAAGTTCGCCGGCACCCTCCGCCGGGTGGAGGAGCTCGTGTCCCGCCGGTACGACCGGGCGGGCGGCGGCAAGGTCCTCACCGCGTACCCGGACCTCGGCGACGACGGGCTCCGCGCCCTCGCCGCCGAGCTGCACCGTGCGACCGAGGGACTGCCGGGTCCGGGCATCCTCTCGGACCGGCCGTACCGGCCCGGGAGCCTGGTGTACTACCGGTTCGGCGCGTTCACCGGCGTCCCGGTGCTCGGCAACGACGGCACCTACGAGGCGATGCTCGTCGCCCCCGACGGAAGCCTCGTCCCGGATCAGCGGAAGGCCTGGTTCGCCGCGCCGGCCTGGGCGCCGCGGGACCCTTTCCGGCCGGCGGCTCCGGCCGGGCCCGTCCCGGCGGCTCCGTCCGGGCCCGTCGCGGCGCCCGCGCCGGTGCTCCTCGACGGCCGGTACCGCGTCCGCGGCGTCGTCCGGCACTCGTTCGGCGGTGGGGTGTACCGGGCCACGGACGAGCGCACCGGTGCGCCGGTCGTGCTCAAGCAGGCGCGTCCGCACGCCGGGGCGCAGCTCACCGGACGGGACATCCGCGACGCGCGGCGGCACGAGGCGGCGATGCTCGAGCTGTTCGGGGCGTCCGGTCTGACGCCGCGCCCGGTCGGCCTCTTCGAGCAGCAGGGCGACCTGTTCCTGGTGCAGGAGGCGGTGCCGGGCGTCACCCTGCGACAGTGGGTGGCGGACACGGCCGCTCCGGACGACGGCGGCGCCTGGGGGAGTGCGCCGGACGTGGTGGCCCGGATGGCCGGTGCCCTGGTCGACCTGGTGGCACTCGTGCACGCCGAGGGGCTCGTACTCCGGGACCTCTGCCCCAACAACGTGATGGTGACGCCCGGGGGCGACCTCCGCCTGATCGACCTGGAACTGCTCACCCGTCCCGGCGAGCTCGTCGCCGCCGACCACACGCCCGGGTACGCCGCACCCGAGCAGACCGGCGCCCCCCGGCTCGGTCCCGCGCCGGGACAGGACGCCGACCTGTTCGCCCTCGGCGCCACCCTCTTCCACCTCGTGACCGGCGCCGATCCGCTGCTGCCGCGCGACGAGCCCGCCGCCCGTACGCATCGGGAGAGGATCGCGTCCTGGCTGGAGGACATCGCGGTGGGCAACGCGGCCGCGCGCCGGGTCGCCCCGGTCGTCGTCGCCCTCCTGCACGAGGACCCGTCCCGCCGGCCCGGGCTGGACGCCGTCCGCGCCGCCCTGGCCTCACCGGCCGCGCCCGAACCGGCCCCCGTGTCCCGCCGGATCACCGGCGCCGACCTCGGTCGGATGGCCGGTGACGCGCTGGACCACCTCGTCGCCACGATGGATCCCGGGAACCCCGCGCGCCTCTGGCCGTCGTACGGCTACGGGGCGACGACCGACCCCCTCGCCGTCCAGCACGGTGCCGCCGGAGTGCTGCGGGTCCTCACGCAGGCCCACGCGGCGCGTCCGGACCCGCGGTTGCGCGACGCCGTCGCCGCCGCGGCCCGCTGGATCGCGGGCCGGGTCGACCGGGAGCCCCGGGCGCTCCCCGGGCTCTACTTCGGACGGTCCGGGACCGCGTGGGCGCTCCTCGAGGCGGGCCGGGCCCTCGGTGACGGCGACCTCGTGTCGCTCGCCGCGGACCTCGCCCGGCGGGTGCCGGTCCGGTGGCCCAACCCGGACGTCTGCCACGGCGTGGCCGGAGCCGGGCTGACCCAGCTCCGCTTCTGGGAGGTCACGGCGGAGGAGGGGTTCCGGGCGCGGGCCTGCGGGGCGGCCGATGCCCTGGTGGCGGCGGCCGCGCGCGAGGGGAGTGCCGTCCTGTGGCCGATCCCGCGAGACTTCGCCTCCACGATGGCCGGGGTGGCGCACTACGGCTTCGCCCACGGCGTCGCCGGGGTCGGCACGTTCCTCCTCGCCGCCGGCCGGGCCACCGGTACCGGCGCGTACCTCGACCTCGCCATCTCGGCCGCGGACACGCTGGCCGCCGCCGCACGGGTGGACGGCGGGGCCGCGTACTGGACGGCCGGCCCGGGCGGCGGACGCCGGAAGACGAACTGGTGCAGCGGGTCGTCGGGAGTGGGCACGTTCCTGGTGCGCATGTGGCGGCACGGCGGCGACGCCCGGTACGCCGAGCCCGCCGCGCAGGCCGCCGTCGCGGTCCGGCGCTCGCGCTGGCACGCCGGCACGGCGCAGTGCCACGGGCTCGCGGGGGACGGGGAGTTCCTGCTCGACCTCGCGGACGCCACCGGCGAGGAGCGGTACCGCGACTGGGCCCGGGAGCTGGCCGTCGGGCTCCGGGTGCGCCACGCCGTGCGCGCGGGACGGATGGTCGTACCCGACGAGCTGGGAAACGAGGTGGTCGCCGACTTCGGGACCGGGCTGAGCGGTGTCGCGGCCTTTCTCCTGCGCCTGCGGGACGGCGGCGGGCGGCTCTGGCTGCCGGACTCGGCGAGCCTCCTCCGCGCCGGTCCGGACGCGGCCGTTCCCCCGGGGCGCGGGTGTACGGTGACGGCGTCTCGCTGAGGCGAAGGAGGCGCACCGTGCCCCACGTCACGGTCGGTGCAGAGAACTCCGGCGACATCGAGCTCTACTACGAAGACCACGGTTCCGGCACGCCGGTGGTGCTCATCCACGGCTTCCCCCTCGACGGGCACTCCTGGGAGAGGCAGGTCGGTCCCCTGCTGCAGGCGGGGCACCGCGTGGTCACGTACGACCGCCGCGGCTTCGGCGCCTCCAGCCAGCCCACCGTCGGGTACGACTACGACACGTTCGCGGCGGACCTCGACACGCTGATGGAGACCCTCGAACTGCGGGACACCGTCCTGGTCGGGTTCTCGATGGGTACCGGTGAGGTGACCCGCTACCTGGGCGCCCACGGCTCGGAACGGGTCCGCGGGGCGGTGCTGCTGGCGCCCGTCCCGCCGTTCCTCCTGAAGACCGAGGACAACCCCGAGGGGGTCGACCAGAGTGTCTTCGACGGCATCATGGCGGCCATCGTGGCGGACCGGCCCGCCTACCTGAAGGAGTTCCTCGACGACTTCTACAACGTCGACGAGCTCCGCCCGGCGCGGATCAGCGACCGGGCATGGCAGCTGAGCTGGAACGTCGCCGTGGGCGCGTCCGCCTACGGCACGCTCGCCTGCGTGCCCACCTGGCTCACCGACTTCCGCGGCGACCTGCCCCGGATCGACGTACCCGTGCTCGTCGTCCAGGGCACCGCGGACCGCATCCTCCCGATCGACGCCACCGGCCGCCGCCTCCCCGCTCTGCTCCGGGACGTCCGGTTCCAGGAGATTCCCGACGGCCCGCACAACATCGCCTGGACACACCACGACGAGGTGAACAAGGCCCTGCTCGACTTCCTCGCGGAGGCGTAGGGGGCCCCGCGATCGCGCGAGGCGGGAGTAGGGTCGCCGTCTCCACCAGTGGACGGACCCGAGGAGGTGAGAACCCCGTGATGCCAGACCAGGCCGGGTGCTCTCACCTCACGGCCGTGCGGTCCCGCCTGCCGGGGTGACCGTGGGAGCGCCCTTCGGCACACCGAAAGGCTCCCATGTCGATCTTCCCGTCACCCTGTGCCGCCGTCGTCGCCCGGCTCAGGGCCGCCGGCTGTGTCTTCGCCGAGGACGAGGCGCGGCTCCTCCTCTCCGCGGCCCGGACCCCCGCCGAGCTCGCGGCGCTGGTGGACCGCCGGGCCGTCGGCGTCCCGCTCGAGCACGTCCTCGGCTGGGCGGAGTTCTGCGGTCTGCGGATCGCCGTGGACAGCGGGGTCTTCGTCCCCCGCCGCCGCACCGAGCTCCTCGTCCGTGAGGCGGCCGGCCTCGCCCGGCGGCGTGCCGTCGTCGTCGACCTGTGCTGCGGCTCGGGCGCGGTGGGAGCCGCACTGGCCGCGGCCCTGCCCGGGATCGAGCTGTACGCCGTGGACATCGACCCCGCCGCGGTGCGGTGCGCCCGGCGCAACGTCGCCGCCGCCGGTGGCCGGGTGTACGAGGGCGACCTGTACGCGCCGCTACCCGCCGCGCTGCGGGGCCGCGTCGACCTCCTGGTGGCCAACGCACCGTACGTACCGACGGAGGCGGTCGCGCTGCTGCCCCCGGAGGCCCGCCTCCACGAGCCGCGGGCTGCCCTCGACGGCGGCGCGGACGGGCTCGACCTGCAGCGGCGGGTGACCGCCCGGGCGTCACGGTGGCTGGCACCAGCCGGCCACCTGCTGGTCGAGACGAGCGAGCACCAGGCACCGCGGACCGTCGAGACGTTCGCCCGCCACGGGCTCGTACCGAGGCTGACCCGTTCCGCGGAGCTGGACGCCACCGTCGTCGTCGGCATCCGGGCACCGGACGGCCTGGCGTCCGATGTGGAGCGTACGGCCGCGGACCGTGATCTGGACGCCGCGCCACCGGAGTGCTAGAAGGTCGGTGTGAGGACAGTGGCCGGGGGGCCGAGAGCGGAGGCACCGATGACACGTGAGGATGTCGAGTTCGACGCCGAGGGTGTGGCGCTGCGCGGCTGGCTGTACCGCCCGGCGGACACGACCGCGGATGCGCCCGTCGTCGTGATGGCGCACGGGTTCTCCGCGGTGAAGGAGATGTACCTGGACCGGTACGGGGAGCGGTTCGCCGACGCGGGCCTGAACGCGCTGGTGTTCGACCACCGGAACTTCGGCGCCTCGGACGGCTCGCCGCGGCAGGAGATCGACCCGTGGGCGCAGGTCCGGGACTACCGCCACGCGATCACGTACGCGTCCACACTGCCCGGTGTCGACTCCGGCCGTGTCGGCATCTGGGGCAGCAGCTACTCCGGCGGCCACGTCCTCGTGGTCGCCGCGATCGACCGGCGGGTGAAGGCGGTCGTGTCCCAGGTGCCGCTGGTGAGCGGCGCGGCGAACTTCCGTGCGCTGGTGCGGGCCGACTTCATCGCCGGGTTCCGCGCCCAGTTCGACGAGGACAGGCTGGCCCGGTACCAGGGCAAGGAGCCGGTGATGGTGCCGGTCGTGGCCGAGGACCCGCTCGCGCCGTCGGCACTGCCCACGCCGGACTCGTGGCGGTGGTTCACCGAGACGCAGGCGCTGCGCGCGCCGTCGTGGCGGAACGAGGTCACGCTGCGTAGCGTGGAGATGTTCGCCGAGTACGAGCCGGGCGCGTACCTGCCGCTGATCTCACCCACCCCGCTGCTCGTCCAGGTGGCGCGCGGCGACCACCTCACGCCCGCGGAGCTGGCGATCGCGGCGTTCGACCGGGCCCACGAGCCGAAGCGGCTCGCGATCCTGCCGGGCGGGCACTTCGACGCGTACGTGGACGGGTTCACCGAGAGCAGCGGCAACGCGCGGGACTGGTTCGTGGAGCACCTCCGGCCCTGACCTACTTCGGCGCCATCCGGAGGGCCGCGTCCATGCGGATCGTCTCGCCGTTGAGGTAGTCGTGCTGGGCCAGGAACACGGCGACGTCGGCGTACTCGGCGGGCGTCCCGAGCCGCCGGGGGAACGGGACCCCGGCGGCCAGCCCGGCCCGGAACTCGTCGGACACACCGGCGAGCATGGGGGTGTCGACGATCCCCGGGGCGATCGTGCACACCCGGATCCCCGACGAGGCGAGGTCCCGGGCGGCGGGGAGCGTCAGGCCGACGACACCGGCCTTGGACGCCGCGTACGCGATCTGGCCGATCTGCCCCTCGTAGGCCGCCACCGAGGCCGTGTTGACGATGACGCCGCGTGCGCCGTCGTCGAGTTCGGGTGTGCGGGCGATCTCCGCGGCGGCGAGGCGCATCACGTTGAACGTCCCGACCAGGTTCACCATGACGACGCGGGTGAACAGCCCGAGGTCGTGCGGTTCGCCGTTCCGTGACAGGAGACGGGAGGCCCACCCCACGCCGGCGCAGTTCACCGCGACGCGCAGCGGCCTGCCCTTCCCGGCGGCGTCCGCGACGGCGGCGGACACCTGGTCCGCGTCGGTGACGTCGGCCGCGACGGACGACGTGTCGCCGCCGATGTCGGCGGCGACGGCACGGGCGCGGTCGCCGTCCATGTCGAGGAGCGTCACCGCGGCACCCCGCCGGGTGAGCGCGCGCGCCGTCGCCTCCCCGAGCCCGGAGGCACCGCCCGTCACGAGGGCCGCGACATCCTTCAGGTCCATCCTGGTCTCCCGTCGTGGGCAGCCGGGCAGCGATCGTCCCGGCACGCGGTTTCCGCGCTGCCGGGCAATGTACCGATCGGTCTGCTGGTTGCCAAGGACGGGCTGGCGTTGACGACCGGGTGGACCGCTCCTAGCCTGTACCGACCGGTCGGAATACACAGGGAGGTCTCGTGGAGCAGCAGGCATACGAGGAACTTCGGGCACGGATCATCGACATGATCTGGACCACGCTGGACCCTCTCGAGGAACAGATCGAGGACACCGAGTCCCTGCCGTACGACGTCCTGATGCCCGCCCTGCGCGAGGCGGGTGCGTTCGGGCTCCTGGTGCCGCCGGAGTACGGCGGTGCCGGTCTGACGATCCGGCAGTACCTGCCGATCATCGCCGAGTTCGCGAAGATCCAGGGCGGGATCCGGGTCGTGGTGCACGTGCACAACTCGTTCGCCCACGCCCTGTCGGAGATCGGCAGCAAGGAGCAGCGGGCGGCGATCCTGCCGGGCGTCGCCGAGGGCACGTCGTCGGTGGCGTTCGCCCTGACCGAGCCCGACCACGGCACCGGTGCCGACCTCGGCACGACGGCGACCCGCGACGGTGACGAGTACGTGATCGACGGCCGCAAGTGGCTCATCACGAACTCGGACTTCGCGACGCACTTCATCGTGCTGGCCAAGACGGGCCCGCGTGCGGTGAGCGCGATCCTCGTCGAGCGCGACACCCCCGGCTTCACGATCGAGCCGATGCCCGAGACGATGGGGTGCAAGGGCGGCGAGCACGGCATCCTCACGTTCACGGGCGCGCGCGTCCCGGCGGAGAACCTGATCGGGGCGGAGGGGGAGGGGTCGCAGCACCTCGAGCGGGCCCTCGAGATCAGCCGGGTCTTCATCGCCGCGAGCTCGCTCGGTACCGCCCAGCGCGCCCTGGAGCTGTCGCTCGAGCACGCGACGCGGCGGGTGACGTTCGGGAAGCCGATCGGGGAGCGGCAGGCGGTCCAGCGGTACCTCGCCGAGATGGCCACCGACGTCCACGCGCTGCGGTACATGATCGACGACGCCGCGGCGAAGTGGGACGCGGGACGGCGCATCCCCGCCGAGGCGTCCATGTGCAAGCTCTTCGGCCTGGAGGCCGTCGGGCGGGTGACCGACCGGGCGCTGCTCGTGTTCGGCGGTGCGGGCTACACGCGGAAGCACCCGATCGAGCGGCTGTACCGCGACGCCCGGCTCAACTGGCTCGAGGAGGGCACCCCGACGATCCAGCACCTCGTCACGGCCCGTCAGTTCCTCGACGGGTACTGGTGGGACGACGAGTTCGCGGGCGCCCACCGGCCCCGTCTCGCCACCGGCTGACGGCGGGGCGGTCCGCGGACCGGATCAGCCCCTCCGTCTGGCCACCGGCTGACGGCGGGGCGGTCCGCGGACCGGATCAGCCGAGCAGCGCCGTGACCTCCGTCCCGGGCAGGCCGTGCGCCTCGGCGACCGGCTGGTTCGTGAGCCGGCCGTCGTGGGTGCTGAGCCCGGCCGCGAGCGCGCCGTCGTCGACGAGGGCCTGCCGCCACCCCTTGTCGGCGAGGGCGACGGCGTACGGCAGGGTGACGTTGGTCAGCGCGTACGTGGACGTGTGCGGGACCGCTCCCGGCATGTTCGCGACGCAGTAGAACACCGCGCCGTGGACGCGGTAGGTCGGATCCGCGTGCGTCGTCGGCCGGGTGTCCTCGAAGCACCCGCCCTGGTCGACCGAGATGTCGACGAGCACGCTGCCCGGGCGCATCCGCTCGACGAGCCCGTTCGACACCAGGGTCGGCGCCTTCGCGCCGGGCACGAGCACCGCGCCGACGACCAGGTCGGCGCCGAGGACCGCCCGCTCGACCTCGAACGAGTTCGACGCGATCGTCTGCAGCCTGCCCCCGAACTGCTGGTCGACCTGGCGGAGCCGCTGCACGTTCCGGTCGAGCAGCGAGACGTGGGCCCCGAGCCCCATCGCCATCACGGCGGCGTTCAGGCCGGCGACCCCGGCACCGATCACCACGACCTCCGCCGGGCGCACGCCGGCCACGCCGCCCAGGAGCACGCCGCGGCCACCGGCCGCCGCCATCAGCGTCTGCGCGCCCACCTGCGGGGCGAGGCGCCCCGCGACCTCGCTCATCGGCGCGAGCAGCGGCAGCGTGCCGTCGGCGAGCTGCACGGTCTCGTACGCGATCGCCGTGACCTTGCGCTCCAGCAGCTGCTCGGTGAGGGCCCGGTCGGCCGCGAGGTGCAGGTAGGTGAACAGCTGCTGGCCCTCCCGCATGCGGCCGTACTCCTCCGCGACGGGCTCCTTGACCTTCAGTACCAGGTCGGCCGCCTCCCACACCGTGTCGGCGCTCGGCACGACGACGGCTCCGGCGCCGCGGTAGTCGTCGTCCGGAATGGACGATCCGACCCCCGCCCCGCTCTCGACGAGTACCTCGTGCCCGCGACCGGCCAGCTCGTGGACACCGCCGGGGGTGATGGCCACCCGGTACTCGTGGGTCTTGACCTCGCGGGGGACACCGATCCTCATGCTCGATACCGATCTCTCGTGGTGTGGGGCGACTGCTTGACGCGGATAATAAGATACCCAATATACGATCCACAATGGAGCGGAACCGCGGGAGGCGCGCGTGTTGCTGGCGGGCGAGCGGGAGGAGATCGCCGGCACGTGCCGGCGCATGCTGCGGGACGGCCTGGTGACCGGCACCGCGGGCAACGTGAGCGTCCGGGTGGGCGACCTCGTGGCGATCACGCCGACGGGCACGCCGTACGAGTCGCTCACCGCCGAGGACGTGGTCGTCGTGGGACCGGACGGCGGCGCGGCGGAGGGGAGCCGGGCGCCCTCCGCGGAACTCCCGATGCACCTGGCGATCTACGCGGCCTTCCCCGGCACACGGGCGATCGTGCACACCCATTCGGGCTACGCCACGAGCGTCGGCACCGTCCTGGACGAACTGCCGGCCGTGCACTACGCGATCAACGCCCTGGGGGGACCGGTGCGGGTGGCGCCCTACGCGACGTTCGGGACCGGCGCGCTCGCTGCCGCGGTGACGCGCGCGCTGGACGGACGCTCCGCGGCGCTGCTGCGCAACCACGGCGCCGTCGCGGTCGGCGAGAGCCTGGCGTCCGCGTACGACCGGGCGGTACGGCTGGAGTGGCTCAGCGAGGTCTACTGGCGCGCCGCGCTGCTCGGCACGCCGTCCGTGCTGACGGCCGGTGAGCTGGCCGCGGCACGGGACCAGGCCGCGCGGACGGCGTACCACTCGTGACGCCGCGCGTCGTGACCGTGGGCACCCACATCCTCGACGTGCTCGGCTGGCCCGTGCCCGAGATCCCGGCCGGACAGGCGAGTGTCCGGCTGGAACAGATCCGGATGACCGTCGCCGGCACGGCCGCCGGTGTGGCGGTGGACCTCGCGGTGCTCGGCGCGAACGTGACGAGCATCGGCGCCGTGGGGCGGGACCTGCCCGGTGAACTGCTGCTCGCGACGATGCGCGGGTACGGCGTGGACGTCGGCCCGGTGGTGCGGCTCCCCGCCGTGCCCACCTCGGTGACGATCCTGCCGATCCGGCCCAACGGCGAACGTCCGGCCCTGCACACGGTCGGCGCCAACGGCGCGGTCGGTCTCGCGGACCTCGACCTGTCGCCCCTGGGCCGCGCGAGTGCGGTGCACGTCGGCGGGCTCGACGCGATGGCGGCTCTGTCCACTGCGGATCTGCGGACGCTGGTGCGTGCTGCGCGCGACGCCGGTGTGCTCGTCACGATGGACGTACAGTCGGGCTCGCCGTCCGCGGACCGGGTCCTGCCGCTGCTCGCGGACGTGGACGTGTTCCTGCCCAACCTGGAGCAGGCGACGGTCCTCACCGGACTGTCCGATCCGGTCGGTGCCGCGCACGCTCTGCTCGCCTCGGGCCCGGGTGCGGTGGTACTCACGATGGGCGGGCAGGGCAGCCTGTACGTGAGCGCGACGGAGTGTGTGCACACGCCCGCGTTCGAGGTGGACGTCGTCGACACGACCGGGTGCGGGGATGCGTTCTGCGCGGCGTACCTGCTCTCGTCGCTCCACGGTCTGGACGTCCGGGAGGCGCTGCGGCGGGCGACGGCGGCGGCGGCCCTGGTGGCGTCCGGGCTCGGCTCCGACGCGGGGCTGACCGGGTGGGACGAGCTGGCGGAGTTCCTCGCCCGCGCCCGGACCCGGCGCGCCTGACCGTCACCTCTCGGTACGCACCGCCGCGAACGCCTCGTCCGTGCACGCCAGCGCCTCCGTCACGTCGTCCGCCGTGTGCGCCGCCGACAGGAACCAGTTGTGCCACGGGTGGAGGTACACCCCCCGGCTCACCGCCTCCCGCGTCCACGCCCGGGCCAGCCGGAAGTCGTCGTCACCGGCGAACGTCAGCAGCGGCATCTGGACCGGCCCGGTCTGCCGCACCGCGAGGCCGTGGGCGGCGGCCTGGGCGGCGAGCCCGTCCCGCAGCTGCCGGCCGGTCGCGGCCATCCGGGCCAGCGCGTCGGTCTCGCGCAGCTCCCGGATCGTCGCGACGGCGGCCGCCATCGACACCGCGGAGAACCAGAACGACCCCGTGGTGAACACCGCGGTCGCCGCGTCCCGGAGCGCGTCGGTGCCGGTGACCGCCGCGAGGGCGTACCCGTTCGCGATCGCCTTGGACCACGCGGCGAGGTCGGGGCGTACGCCGAGCGGCTCCCAGCTGCCGCCCACGTCGAGCCGGAACCCGCACCGCACGTCGTCGAGCACCATCACCGCCCCGGCCGCCGAGCAGACGGCACGCACCTCGCGGGCGAACGCCGGGTCGGCGAGCTCCTGCTCCCGGAAGGTGTCCTGCCGCACGGGGCACACGACGACGGCCGCGAGGTCGTCCCCGGCCTCCGCGACGGCGGCCCGCAGCGAGGCGACGTCGTTGTAGGAGAAGTACGCCAGGTGCGCGCGATCCTCCGGCAGGGTGCCCGCCGGCCGGGGCGTGCACCACGGGGCGGCGCCGTGGTAGGCCCCCCGGGCCAGCAGCACCTTCCGCCGTCCCGTGGCGGCGCGGGCGATCGTGACGCACAGCGTCGTGGCGTCGGTGCCGTTCTTGGCGAGCAGGGCCCAGTCGGCGTGGGGGACCGTGTCGACGATCAGCTCGGCGAGGTCGACCATCACGGGGGAGGGGCCGTTGAGGCAGTCGCCCTCCGCCAGCTGCCGTGCCACGGCCGCCTCCACGCGCGGATGGCGCCGCCCGAGGACGACCGGCCCCCAACCGCACATGAAGTCCAGATAGGAGTTGCCGTCCGCGTCCCGGAGCCGGGCTCCCGCGCCGGACTGCATGAACTGGGGATACCCGTCGGGCATCGGCCTCATGTCCATGTGCCCGTACATCCCTCCGGGGACCACTGTGGACGCTCGCTGGCGCAGCTTCGCGTCGGTGTCGAGCCGGCGGGCCATGACATCAGCTCCTCGGTCGGGCCGGGGGCTCCGGCGCGGGGAGTGGGACGGCGCAGGAACCCTTGTGTAGATTGAATATGGGATACGATCTCGGCGGAATCAAGATCCCTGGAGGTTCGTCTTGGGCAGATCCGAGCAGGGCGGCCACGCGGGAGCGAGCTGGCCGTCCGGCCCGACGCGGTCGGGGCCACTCCGCGGCCTGCGGATCCTCGACCTGACCCGGATCCTGGCGGGGCCCTTCGCCACGATGCAGCTCGCGGACCTCGGGGCGGACGTCGTCAAGGTGGAGGCACCCGGACGCGGCGACGAGACGCGGCGCTGGGGCCCGCCGTTCGCGGCGGACGGCGTGGCGTCCTACTACCTGTCCGTCAACCACAACAAGCGGTCGATCACGCTGGCGCTCGACACGGCCGGGGGTGCCGCCGTCGCGCACCGGCTGGCCGCGGCCGCGGACGTGGTCATCGACAACTTCCTGCCCGGCCGGCTGCGGCGCTTCGGGCTCGACCGGGACACCCTCGCGGCCGTCAACCCGGGCGTGGTCACCTGCACCATCTCCGGATTCGGCACCGGCAACGAGTACTCCGAGCGGCCGGGCTTCGACTTCCTCGCCCAGGCGATGGGCGGCCTGATGTCCGTGACGGGTCAGCCGGGCGGTGAACCGACGAAGGTCGGCGTCGCCATCACCGACCTGGTGTGCGGTCTGCACGTCAACACCGGCATCCTCGCCGCGCTGCACGAGCGCGCGCGCACCGGGCTCGGCCGGCACGTCGAGGTGTCGCTGCTCGACTCCCAGGTGTCGATGCTCGTGAACCTCGCGTCCGGCTGGCTGACCGCCGGCGCGGAACCCGAGCTCCGGGGCAACACCCACCCCAGCATCGCGCCGTACGAGACGCTCCGGACCGCCGACCGGCCGCTCGCCGTCGCCGTGGGCACGGACCGGCAGTTCCAGCGGCTCGCCGGGGCGCTCGACGCACCCGCGCTCGCCCACGACCCGCGCTTCGTCACCAACGCGGACCGGGTCCACCACCGCCCGGAGCTCCGGGCCGAGCTGGAGGCGCGCCTGGTCTGCCGGGGCAGGGCCCACTGGCTGCGCCACCTCGTGCCCGCGGGCGTGCCGGTGGCACCGGTGAACACGGTGTCCGAGGTGTTCGCCGATCCGGTCGTGACCGACCGGATGGTGGTGGAGGTGGACGGGGTGCGCCAGGTGCGGTCGCCGATCCGGCTGGACGGCGAGGCACTCCCGGTGCACAGTCCACCGCCCGGACTGGGCGCGGACACCGAGGACATCCTCCGGTGTCTCGGGTGGACAGTGGACGAAGTGCGCTCGATGCGGGCGAGCGGGGCGATCTGACCCGCCGATGAATGTCCGAAGTGGAGAATCCGGCGCGCCACGAGCATGATTCTCGTCACTTCCCCCTCGAGTATTGGATACGATAAACACAGCACCGCGGGTGCGCGCCGGGGGCGCGAGCCCAGCACCCGAGACCTGATCCTCCGTTGGTTTCCGCGGTGTGCGGCCCGGACCGGCCGCACACGAGGCGAGTAGGGAGTTGGCGTCCGATGGGTTTGCTCCGGTTCGGCGTGCGACGGCTCTTGCTCTCCCTGCCGACGTTGTTCGGCTTGCTCGTCATCACGTTCCTGCTCACCAACTACCTGCCCGGGGACCCGCTGGCCCGCCTGCTCGGCGACCGGGCCGGCAGCAACCCGCAGATCGTCGCGGCCTACCGGGCCGAGTGGGGCCTCGACCGCCCTCTGTACGCGCAGTTCGCGACGTATCTGGGCAACCTGCTCACGGGCAACCTCGGCCAGTCGACGCTGAGTCAGCGCCCCGTCGCGGAGGACCTCACGAACTACCTCCCGGCCACGATCGAGCTGACGATCTGCGCGATCACCGTCGCCGGCGTGCTCGGGCTCGTGTTCGGCATCGTCGCCGCGCTGTTCCACCGTCGCTGGCCGGACGTCGCCGTGCGAGGGCTGGCCCTGGTCGCCTCGGGTGTGCCGGTGTTCTGGATGGCGCTCGTCTCGCTGCAGGTCTTCTACCTCGGGCTCGGGTGGGTGCCGGGGCCCGAGGGCCGGCTGGGACGGGGCGTCGAGGCCCCACCGCGGGTCACCGGCGCCTACACGGTGGACGCCCTGCTCGCCGGCAGGTGGTCTGTGTTCGGTGACGCGGTGTACCACCTCATCTTGCCGTCCATCGTGCTCGGGATGTTCTTCCTCGGGCTCCTGGCGCGGATCACCCGAGCGTCCATGTTGGAGGCTCTCCAGGCGCCGTACGTGGTGACGGCCCGGTCCAAGGGCATCTCCGGGTTCGCGCTGGTCCGCGTGCACGTGCTGCCCAATGCGCTCATCCCGACCGTCACGGTCCTGGGGCTCGCGGTCGGCGGCCTGCTGTCCGGTGCCGTGCTGACCGAGACGACGTTCTCGTGGCCGGGCGTCGGCCGGTACGCGGTGGACGCCGCGCGGGCGCTCGACTTCCAGGCCGTCCTCGGCGTGACCCTCGTGATTGGAACGATCTACGTGGTGACCAACGCAGTGGTCGACATCCTGTACGCGGCGCTCGACCCGCGGATCAGGCTCGGTGGCTGATGACGACCGCTGCCGACACCCCCACCACCTCCACCGTGCCCTCGCGGACCGGGCTGGTCCTCCGCGGGTCACTCGCGGCCGTCCGGTCGGACGCGGCCCTCGTGATCGGCTGCGCGGTCGTGCTCGCCTGGGTCGTCATCGCGCTCACGGTCCCGCTGTGGAAGCCGTTCGACCCGGTCGGGTTCCAGGACCTGGCGGGCCGGCTCGCCCCACCGGGCGGTACCCACTGGTTCGGGACCGACAACCTCGGTCGTGACGTGTTCTCCCGCGTGATGTACGGGACCCGGCTGACGCTGCCCATCGCCATCGGCGCGGTGACCATCGCCGTCTGCTGGGGCTGCCTCGTCGGCGCGGTCGCCGGGTTCGCGGGCGGTCTGGTCGACGAGGTCGTGATGCGGCTCTCCGACATCTTCCTGGCGTTCCCCGCCATGGTGCTGGCCCTGGCCATCGCCGCGGCGCTCGGTCCCAGCGGCAAGAACGTCGTCATCGCGATCGCGGCGGTCACCTGGCCCGAGTACACCCGGCTGATGCGAGGCCAGGTGCTGTCCATCCGCAACAACCTGCACGTCACCGCCGCCGAGTCCGTCGGCTGCTCGCGGTCGAGGGTGTTCTGGCGGCACGTGCTGCCGTTCGGGCTGCCACCCATCGTCGTGAAGGCCACCGTGGACCTCGGCATGGCGATCCTGCTCGCCGCCGGCCTCAGTTTCATCGGCGTGGGCGCCGCCCCGCCCGCACCCGAGTGGGGCGCGATGGTGAGCGACGCCCGTACCCGCATGGACCAGTGGTGGCTGGGGCTGTTCCCCGGTCTCGCCATCCTCAGCATCGTCCTCGCGTTCAACTTCATCGGGGACTCCCTGCGGGATCGGTTCGACCCCCGGATGCGGACGCAGCGGCGCCGCGGTGGGTCCTCGGCGTCGATGCTGCGGCGCCTCCTCCTGCCGAGCGCGCGAAAGGCCGACGCATGACCACGGATTCCCCCGATCCCCGCCGTCCCGTGTTCGAGGTGGACGGACTGGAGGTCCGGTTCCGGACCGGTGAGGGCGTCGCCCGGGCCGTCAACGGCATCTCGTTCAGCGTCCACCCCGGCGAGCGGGTCGCCGTCGTCGGTGAGTCGGGCTGCGGGAAGTCGGCGAGTCTGCTGGCGGCGCTGCGCCTGCTGCCGAGCCCGCCCGCGCAGGTCGCCGGGCGGGTGCTCCTCGACGGCACGGACCTGTTCGCGCTCAACGCCCGTGAGCTGAACGACGTGCTCGGGCGGGACGTCGCGATGGTCTTCCAGGACTCGCTCAGCTCGCTGAACCCGGTCCTGAGGATGGGGCGCCAGATCACCGAGGGGGTCCGCCGGCACGAGGGGCTGTCCAAGAAGGACGCCCGCGCGTACGCCACCGAACTCCTCACGCGGGTGGGAGTGCCGGACCCGGCCCAGCGGGTCGACCAGTACCCGCACCAGCTGTCCGGCGGCATGCGGCAACGGGCCATGATCGCGATGGCGCTGGCCGGCAAGCCGAAGCTGCTCATCGCCGACGAGCCCACCACGGCCCTCGACGTGACGGTGCAGGCGCAGATCCTGGACCTGGTGCGCGGCCTGGAGGACGTCGCGATCGTCTGGGTCTCCCACGACCTCGGGGTCGTGGCGGGCCTCGCCGACCGGGTCCTGGTGATGTACGCGGGGTACATCATCGAGGAGGGCGACGTGGGCAGCGTGTTCCACCGCCCCCGTCACCCGTACACCCGCGGGCTGCTGAACTCCGTGCCGAGCTTCCGGGACGCCGACCGCAGCCGCCTCGCCGCGATCCCCGGGTTGCCGCCGACCCTCACCGACCTGCCGGCGGGCTGTCCCTTCTACGACCGCTGCGAGCTCCGGGAGCCGAGGTGCTCGGCACAGATGCCGCCGCTGACCACGGTGGACGGAACGCAGCGGGCGGCCTGCTGGGTCACGGCGGCTCCGCTGGAGGTGGCCTCGTGAGCGCACCGCTGCTCGACGTCCGGAACCTTCGGGTGCACTTCGCCACCAGGGCCGGCGCGCGCCGCTCACGGCAGGTCGTCAAGGCCGTCGAGGACCTGTCGTTCCAGGTGGACCGCGGCGAGACGCTCGGACTCGTCGGGGAGTCCGGCTGCGGCAAGTCCACCACCGGCATGGCCGTGCAGGGGCTGGTGCGGGCCACGTCCGGCGAGATCCTGCTCGGCGACGTCGACATGGCGACGCTGCGCCCCGGTCAGGCCCGCGCGGCGCGCAGGCGGACCCAGATGGTGTTCCAGGACCCGACGTCCTCCCTCAACGCGCGGATGACCGTCGGCCGGATCCTCGAGGAACCCCTCGTGGTCCACCACCTGGTGGCGCCCCGGGAGCGCGGGGCGCGGGTACGGCAGCTCCTCGAGGCCGTCGGGATGCCCGCGGCGGCGGCCCACCGCTACCCGCACGAGTTCTCCGGTGGCCAGCGGCAGCGGATCGCGATCGCCCGCGCCCTGGCGGTGGAGCCCGAGCTGATCATCTGCGACGAGCCCACGGCCGCCCTGGACGTGTCGATCCGCGCCCAGGTGCTGAACCTGTTCCGTGAGCTCCAGGAGCAGCAGGGACTGGCGTACCTGTTCATCTCACACGACCTGTCCGCGATCCACCACGTGTCCGACCGGATCATGGTGATGTACCTGGGTCGGCCCATGGAACTGGCGGACCGGGAGACGCTGATCCGCCGGTCGTCCCACCCGTACACGAACGCGCTGCTGTCCGCGGTGCCGGTGCCCGACCCGGACATCGAGAAGACGCGGCAGCGGGTGATCCTGTCCGGCGACGTGCCGAGCCCGGTGAACCCGCCCAGCGGCTGTGTCTTCCGGACGCGGTGCCCGCTGGCGCGCGACCGCTGCGTGGAGGAGGTGCCGGCGTGGCGCAACCTCGACACGGACGGCCCCGGCCACTGGGTGGCGTGCCACTTCGCCGAGAAGCGCGCCGGCGAGGACCTGCAGACCCCCGGCGACGAAGGAGCCTCATGATGACGCAGGACCGTCCACTCACGATCGTGACGGGGGCGAGCTCCGGGATCGGGGCCGCCGTCGCCGTCGAGTTCTCCCGCGCGGGGTATCCGCTGCTGCTGGTGGCCCGCCGCGGTGACCGGCTCGCCGGGCTCGGCCTGGACCGCGCGCTGTGCCGTGCCGTGGACGTCACCGACCGCGCCGCACTGGCGGCCGCGATCGCCGAGGCGGAGTCCGTGTACGGCCCGGCCGACCTGCTGGTGAACAACGCCGGGGTGATGCCACTCGGCGGCATCGCGGACCAGCCGTCCGAGGAGTGGCAGCGGGCGTTCGACGTCAACTGCCTCGCACTGCTGACCGCGACCCAGCTCGTGCTGCCCGGCATGCTGCGGCGCGAGCGCGGCACGGTCGTGAACGTGTCCTCCATCGCGGGCCGCAACGTGTACGCGAACCACACCGTCTACTCCGGCACGAAGTTCGCCGTCCACGCGATGACCGAGAGCATGCGGCGCGAGTACGCGCCCCGCGGCGTCCGGTTCCAGCTCGTGAGCCCGGGGCTGGTCGAGACCGAGCTCCTGGAGGGGACCGGGTCCGAGTCCATCAAGGACTCCTACCGCACGGCGCGGGAGGCGATCGGCGGCGGGCTGGACCCGGCGGCGGTCGCGCACGCCGTCCGGTACGCGTACGAGCTCCCGCAGGACGTGTGCGTCCGGGAGATCGTGCTCGCCCCCACCCGTCAGGACTCCTAGGGAGCGACCGCCCGTGACGTACACCCCGACCGAGATCTTCGGCTACTGCCCCGAGCTGGACGTGGCGCCCGGCGACCCGGTGCACGTCATGGTGAGCACCGGCGCCGACGAGGTCACCGTCGACCTGGTGCGCCCCGCGGCGCGCGGTGACCGGGAGCGGATCACCCACACCTACGAGGTGGTCGCCGGCGTCCCGGCGCAGCGTGTCCCGGGCCGCGTGCAGCAGACGGTACCCGGGTCCTGCGGTGTCGTGGCGGGGCTCGCGCTGCCCACCGGGACGACGGCGCTGACGTTCGGCGTGTACGTCATGCCGACGCGGGTCCGCGCCGACGCGGCGCCCCAAGGGCTGGTCCACCTCGACGCGGGACCGGGCCGGGAGCTGACGCTGCGGCTGTCCCCTGGAGGGTGCCTGGAGGCCGTGCAGCGGTGGGACGGCCTCCAGACCGCCGTCCGGCTGGACCGGCCGATGGCCGAGAACCAGTGGTACCGCGCGGAGCTGCGGTTCGACGGGCTCCTCGGCGTGTACCAGGAGCCGGTCGGCTCCCCGGTGCCGGGCGACGTGGCGGGGGAGGCGTGGACGCCGGGGATCGCCGGTGGGCTGACCGGGGGCACGCTGCTGCTCGCGGCGGGCCGCGTCGTGCCCACCGCGGCGGGCATCCGGGGCGCCGACTGCTTCAACGGCCGGTTGCAGGATCCCGAGGTGACGGCGGACGGGGCCCCGGTGGCTCGCTGGGACCTCGGTCACGAGCCGGCGGGCACCGCGTTCCCGGACCGGGGGCCGAACGGGTTCCACGGCCGGTTCGTGAACGCGCCCACGCGCGCGGTCACCGGCCTCGGCTGGTCCGGGGACGAGCTGGACTTCCGCCACGCCCCGGAGGCGTACCGGGCCGTGCACTTCCACGACGACGACCTGGAGGACGCCGGCTGGGAGTGTGACGCGGTCGTGCGGCTGCCGCCGGACCTGCCCAGCGGGATGTACTGCGTCCGGCTGCGGTGCACCGGCGGCGAGGACCACGTCCCGGTGTTCGTGCGGCCCGGCGCGGGCCGGCCGCGCAGCGACGTCGCGTTCCTGGCGCCGACGTTCACCTATGTGGCATACGCGAACAACCGGCTGCCCGAGCACGTCGACTACGAGGGAGCCGGGCTCACCGAGCGGACGGTCCGGCTGGGGTTCCGGGACGAGCAGGCGCGCGCACATCCGGAGTTCGGACTGTCCACCTACGACAGTCACAGCGACGGTTCCGGGGTGTGCTACTCCGGTCACCTGCGGCCGATCCCGAACATGCGCTGGGACTTCGAGAGCCCGGTCGTCGGCGGTCCGCGACACTTCGCCGCCGACCTGCTGGTCACGACCTGGCTGGACTCGCTGGGCGTCGACCACGACGTGCTGAGCGACCACGGGCTGCACGAGCGGGGGGTCGCGGAGCTCGACGGCTACCGCGTGCTGGTCACCGGAACGCATCCGGAGTACTGGAGCGGCCCGATGCTCGACGCCCTGAAGTCCTATCAGGACGGCGGCGGCTCGGTGATGTACCTCGGGGCCAACGGGTTCTACTGGGTCACCGGCGCGAGCGCCGACCGGCCGCACCTCCTGGAGATCCGGCGCGGTCAGGCGGGGCTGCGGAGCTGGACCAGCCGGCCCGGTGAGGAGCACCTGAGCCAGACCGGTGAGCCCGGCGGCCTGTGGCGGCACCGTGGGCGGGCGCCGAACCGGCTGGTGGGGGTGGGGATGACCAGCCAGGGCTGGGACAACCGCACGCCGGGATTCGTCCGCACCGCCGACGCCGACGACCCGCGGGCCGAGTTCATCTTCGCGGGGATCGGCGGGGACGAGGTGATCGGCGACTTCGGCCTGATCATGGGCGGCGCGTCCGGCGACGAGCTGGACCGCGCGGACCTCGCGCTCGGCACACCCCGGCACGCCCTGGTCGTCGCCACCTCGCTGCCGCACTCGCGGTACTACCTGCTCGTGGTCGAGGACCTTCCGATGACCACGGCGACGGCGGGCGGTGACGTGAACCCGCTGGTGCGCTCGGACGTGACGTTCTTCGAGACGCCGGCGGGGGGCGCGGTGTTCTCGGTGGGCGCGATCAGCTGGGCGGGCAGCCTCGCCTACGACGGGTACCGGAACAACGTGGCCCGGATGACCGAGAACGTGCTGCGCGACTTCCTGCGGCGCGGACCGGCGGATGTCCACAAAGGTCATTGACAGCGGCGTTAGCTAATATAGTATACGTTCCACGATCATGGACCGGTCCCCGCGTCCCGGGAGCCGGTCGGCATCCGGTGCCGCGAGGGGCTTTCGGCGGAGCCGGACGACGGCACCCGAGTCTGCGTGAGCAGGGTTATGGGGAGTGTGGTGGCAACCAGTTCCGAGGACACCGTCAGCCTGGTACGGCACCGGGTGCGCCACTTCGGCCACCACCCGGCGCTGGAGAGCCGCTACCCCGGTGTGTACCCGAGGATCTACGTCGCCGGGGAGGGCGAGTACCTGATCGAGGACTCGGGCCGCCGGGTGGTGGACGGCGGTATCCACCTGGGCGTCGCCATGACCGGCCACGGGCGCGCAGACATGGCCGACGCCATCGCGGCGCAGGTGCGCACGCTCGAGTACAGCTCGCTCGACGCCGGCGCGTCCCACCCGCTCGTCGGTCGCCTCGCCGAGCGGCTCGCCGCGCTCGTCCCCGTCGACGATCCGATCTTCGCGTTCACCTCGAGCGGCTCGGAGGCCAACGAGGTCGCGTTCAAGATGGCGCGGGACTACCACCGCCGCCGTGGCGACACCGGCCGCACCAAGATCCTGTCGCGGGCCGGCTCGTACCACGGCTCCACGTACGGCGCCGTGTCGGCGACGTCGATCCCGGAGTTCCAGGCGCCCTTCGTGCCGCTCGTGCCCGGGTTCGTCGAGCTTCCCGCGCCGTTCCCGGGGTACTGCGGCTGCTGCGACGACTGGACCTCCACGCGCTGCACGGGCAGCCTGCTCGAGGACACCACCGCGATCATCGAGCGAGAGGGACCCGAGACGATCGCCGCGATCATCGCCGAGCCGGTGTCGATCGCCGGTGCCGTGAAGGTCCCGCGCGACGACTACTGGCCGCACCTGCGGGCGCTGTGCGACGAGTACGGCATCCTGCTGATCGCCGACGAGGTGGTCAACGGGTTCGGCCGCACCGGCACGATGTTCGGCTGTGACCACTGGGGCGTACGCCCCGACATGCTGACGATGGCGAAGGGACTGACCAGCGGGTACATCCCGATGGGCGGCGTCGCGGTGTCCCGGCGGGTGCAGGACGTGTTCGAGGACGCGGCGTTCGTCAGCATCAACACGTACGCGGGCCACGCCGTCGCCTGCGCCGCCGCGCTCGAGACCCTGGCGATCCTCGAGCGCGAGGACCTCGTCGCCCGGTCGGCGGCAGGGCAGGAACCGCTGCTGGCCTCGTTCACCACGCTGGCGGAGAAGGTGTCCGTGCCGGCCCGCGCCTCGGTCCTCGGGCTGATCGGCAGCCTCGAGTTCTTCCTCGGCCCCGACGCGGACGCCGAGGACATCCGGATCCGGCTGTGGCACCGCTGCAACGAACTGGGCGTGGCCCTCCGCGTCACCCGCGCCGCGGACATCGTCACGCTGCTGTTCTACCCGCCCCTCGTGATCGATCCCGAGGTACTGGCCGGCGCGCTGAGGCTGATCGAGCAGGCCGTGCTGGAGATCCTGGGCTGACGCCCCGGGCCCCGTAGTCGCGAGCGGCTCTTCCCTCCGGAAGGGCGGCGCGCTCCGTGCACCACCAACCGTGCCGTCTCAAGTGGAGGGAACACCGTGACTCGTAGATCGAGATCACTGCCCGCTGTCGCCGTCGCGCTCGCGGCCGCGCTCGTGCTCGGAGCCTGTGGGGGAGGGTCGGGCCACTCCGGCGGCGGTTCCGGCGACGAACTGCGGATCGCGATGCCGCTGGGCGACGTCGCCAGCCTCGACCCCGCGCACACCCTGTCGGACGCCATGGCGGTCCTGCTCCCGCTGTACGGGCAGACGCTCGTCGAGGCGGACGCGAAGCAGCCGACGAAGATCCTTCCCGGCCTCGCCTCGAGCTGGACGAAGGACAGCCCGACCCGCTACACCTTCGTGCTGCGTGACGGCGTGAAGTTCAGCAGCGGCAACACGATGACCGCCGAGGACGTCCAGTTCAGCTTCGACCGCATCAAGAACGTGGCCGGCCCGACGGCGTTCAAGGCCGACGGCATCAAGACGATCACGGCCGTGGACCCGCACACCGTCCGGTTCGACCTCGACGCGCCGGACAGCACGTTCATCGCGAAGCTGGCGACGCCGTACCTCGCCGTGCTGGACAGCAAGACGCTCGCCTCGAACGGCGGCGTCGCGGACGCCACCGCGAGCAAGGCGGACAAGGCCCAGGCGTTCCTCGACGCCCACTCGGTCGGCACCGGGCCGTACGTGCTCGACAAGTGGTCCCGGAACCAGCAGATCTCGCTGAAGGCCAACCCGACGTACTGGGGCGAGAAGCCGAAGTTCAAGAAGGTCGTGCTGGTCGACGTCCGTGACGCCGCGACACAGCGGCAGCTGCTCGAGGGTGGCGACGTGGACGTCGCGATGAGCATCGACCCGGACACCGCCGACTCGCTGAAGGGAGCGTCCGGTATCACGATCACGCGGACGCCGGCGTACAACGTCATCTACCTGGCGATGAACAACGCGCACCCGGACGCGCCGGAGCTCGGCAACGTGCTGGTCCGCCGGGCCATCCAGCGTGCCATCGACTACGACGGCATCTCCAAGCTCGCCGGCGGCGCCGACCGTCCGGCCGCGGCCGTGCCGCTGGGCTTCCAGGGCAGCGCCGCGGTCCCGCCGGTCCAGCGGAACGTCGCGGAGGCCAAGGCACTCCTGGCCAAGGCCGGCGTGAAGCACCTGTCGCTGGACATCACGTTCGCGAACCAGGTGCTGTACGGCGTGAGCCTGTCGACGCTGTGGGAGAAGCTGAAGAGCGACCTCGCCGAGGTCGGCATCACGCTGACGCTCAAGCCGGTCGAGTACGAGAACTGGGTCGGCGCCTTCCGTGCCGCCAAGCTGACGATGACGACCGGCCTGTGGGCACCTGACCACATCGACGCCGGTGGCCACTTCGACGTCTTCGCCCGCACCGACGGCACGGTCGGCAAGCGCGTCCACCTGAACCTGGGCGACAACGGGCGCGGCTACGCGAGCTACCTCGCGGCGCCGAACGATGCCGCGAAGGAGCGGATCGCGACGCAGCTCATCACCACGATGCGCGACGACGCCTCGCTGTTCGCGCTGGTGCAGCCGAAGGTCATCCTCGCCTTCAGCGACCGGCTGTCCGGGGTGGAGTTCCACCCGATCAAGCAGCTGGACGTCGCGGCCATCTCGCCGAAGTAGTCGCGGCACGGGGTGCCGCC
>DASWRY010000093.1:0-1747 GCA_036402915.1 Mycobacteriales bacterium | reverse complement strand
AGCTCGGCCAGCCCGTCCGCGATCAACGCCGGTCTCACGTGCTCGAAGGTGAAGACCTTCGAGTAGCGGTCCTCGACCACGACGGCCGCCCGCGGCAGCGCCGCCAGCTCGGTGAGTGCGAACCGCAGCCGGCCGCTCGTGACGCTCGAGGCGAGGTCGCCGAGCGACTTGCGCTCCACCGCGGCGACGACCTCGCCTCCGCTGGCCACGGCGTAGTCGCCTGCCGGCAGCGCCCGCCTGGTGGTGCTCACCTGCTGACCGCCGAACTTGTACGGGTAGCGCTCGTGGGCGTCCACGATGATCTCGAGGTCGGCCAGCCCGGCTGCCCGTGCGGTCGGGACGCGGACGTCCGGCCGGGCCTGCTTGCGGGTGCGCGGGGACTGCCAGAAGACGGTCTCCCGGCCGCGGCTCCTGGTGAAGACGATCTGCGAGCGGTTCTCGCGTGACCGGTCCGCGACGACGTCGATCGCGGCGCCGCGACGCGTGCACGCCTTCAACGGGACGGACTCGACGATCTGCGGCTCGGCCGGCCACTCCGCGGCAGGAACGGGATGACAGTAGATCGCGTTCGTGCGGGGCCAGGTGTCCTTCGCGCGGAACACGAGGCCGTGCTCGCCGAGGGGGACGCGCAGCAGGTAGGGCAGGGAGCTGTCGGGGTCCGGGTTCCGGGCGATCAGCAGGTCCACGGCCGAAAGTGTGCCACCCGGAACCCCTGGATAGGGTCTTCGTTGTCCGGGGGGAACGTTCGCCATCGAGAGGACAAGCCATGTCTGCCCGCCGGTTCGGGGTCGCCGCAGCGCTGGGCGCGGCAGCGACAGCCGTGGTGCTGCCCGACCGGTTGGGGCTCGACCACCGCGTCCCGTTCGTCATCGCTGTGGCGTTCCGACCGCACACCGTCGCCGGGACCGCGGCGCTGGCCGGTGTGCTCGCGGCCCGGAAGTCCTCGCGGCCCGCGGCGGTGGCGCTGGGCCTGGTGGCGGCGGCCGGTGCGTCGTCGCTGGTCTCTCGGGTGCTGTCCCGTCCGTCGGCGGCCGGGCCTGCGGAGCTGACGATCCTCTCGGCGAACGTGCTCAAAGGTCGCGCGGACACCGGCGAACTCGCGGCGGTGATCGCGCGGGAGCGGCCGGACCTCGTGGCCCTTCCCGAGGCGGGCGTGGACTTCCGGGACAAGCTGATGCCGCTGGTCGAGGCCCTGGGGTACCGGTCCTGGGTGTCCACGCCGCCCGGCGTCGCGGACATCCACGGGGTCACGCTGCTGGCATCGGAACGAGCCGGCGACCTCTGTGTGCGCAGCGGTTCGGAGATGGGGGCGAGACACCTCGAGGCCACGGGCGGCCTGCTCGGGGACCGGACCTTCTACGCCGTCCACGCCGCCGCCCCCGTGGACCGCGCCCGGGCTGCACGCTGGGCGAGCGACCTGGGGCACGTGGCGCGGTGGACGCGGCAGCCGGTGGCGCCGATCGTCGCCGGGGACTTCAACGCGACGCTGGACCACTCACGGATGCGGGCCGCCCTGGGGCGGTGCCGGAGCGCGGTGCTCGGGACGGGCAAGGGTCTTGTGGGGACGTTCCACTCGAGACTCCCGGCGTGGGCCGGGATCCAGATCGACCACGTGCTCGTCCCGCGGGACGCGGTGACCACGCGCTTCGAGGTGCTGGAGATCAGCGGGACGGATCACCGGGCGGTGCTGGTGGGGATCCGCCCGCCCCGCCGAGGGTGATTTCGCCACTGCATGACTCACGATTCA
>DASWRY010000092.1:0-47288 GCA_036402915.1 Mycobacteriales bacterium | reverse complement strand
GTCTCGATCCCGCAGCTGCGTTGGAGGCGTCGACGAGAGAGAAGGCGTGGGCGCGGCTGTCAACCGATGTCGAACCGCCCGTGGAGAATGCCGAACGAGCAGCGGCGCTCCTGCATGTGCGGCCAGAAGGCGGCACGGCCGCGATCGTAGTGAGGTGCCGTGAACGGCCGACCACCTGGCGCGCTGCCTCGACCCGGACGGGACCCGGTTCGGGATCCCGACCCATCCGGAAGCTGCGGGGCAAGGTCCCCACGGAGTCGTCCACCCGTCCCACCTCGCGGGCAGGTACGGGGCCGCTGTCCTCGGGACGACCTATCCGGGTCCGGTCCTCACGAGGCCCGCCTCGTAGGCGAACACGACCGCCTGGACGCGGTCGCGCAGGCCGAGCTTGGCGAGGATCCGGGTGACGTGGCTCTTCACGGTCGCCTCGGTGACGAACAGGGCCGTGGCGATCTCGGCGTTGGACGATCCGGACGCCAGCTCGAGCAGGACGCCGAGCTCCCGTTCGGTCAGCTTCTCGAGGTCGGGATGGGCCGGTCGCGGGGTCTGGGGTGGCTCCGAGGAGGGCAGCTGGTGGGCGTACCGGTCGAGCAGCTGGCGAGTGATGCGGGGACTGACAACGGCGTCGCCGCTCGCCACGGCGCGGATGCCCGCGACGAGCTCGGACGGGGGGACGTCCTTGAGCAGGAAGCCGCTGGCACCGGCACGCAGGGCGGCGAACGCGTACTCGTCGATGTCGAACGTCGTCAGGATCAGGACCCGCGACGTGCTCCCCGCGTCGATCAGCCTGCGGGTGGCCTCGACGCCGTCCAGTACGGGCATGCGGACGTCCATGAGGACCACGTCGGGCACGAGCCGGGCGGCCTGGTCGACGGCGTCACGGCCGTTGACCGCCTCGCCGACGACGGTGATGCCGTCCTCGGCGTCGAGGATCATCCGGAAGCCGGTACGCAGCAGGGCCTGGTCGTCGGCCAGGAGCACGGTGACGCTCACGCCGGTGCTCCGTGGTCGAGCGGGAGCCGGGCCTCCACGCGCCAGCCCTCCGGGGTGGGACCCGCCACCAGGTCACCGCCGAAGATCCCGACCCGCTCCCTCATGCCGATGAGGCCGTGTCCGCTCACGGCCCCAGCATCGCCCACCTCGGCGCGGCCGTCGTCCTGGACCGTGACGAGGAGCTGGTCCGGCGACCAGGCCAGGGTGACGGCGATGCCGGTGGCCTGGCGCGCGTGCTTCAGCGCGTTGGTGAGCGCTTCCTGGACGATCCGGTAGACCGTCGCCTGCAGGGCGACGGGGACGTGGGAGGGCCGGCCCGCTGTGGTGAGGCTCGCGGGCAACCCCGTGCCGCGCGCCTGCTCGACCAGCTCCTCGAGCCCGTCCAGGCTCGGCTGGGGACCGAGCGGCGTCGCGGTGTCGTCACGCAGCACGCCGAGGAGCCGCCGCATCTCGGTCATCGCGTCGCGGCCCGTCTGGGCGACCTGCGCCATGGCATCACTCGCCGGAGAACCCGGGGCCGCGGTGGCCGCGCGGGCGGCCTCGGCCAGGGTGATCATCACCGACAGGCTGTGGGCGACGATGTCGTGCATCTCGCGCGCGATGCGGTTGCGTTCCTCGGTGACGGCGAGCTGCGCCTGCTGGGCCTGCTCGCGCTCGAGGCGCTCGGCGCGGTCGAGGACCGAGGCGAGGTACGACCGGCGTTCCTGGAGCGAGACACCCGCGAAGAAGGCCGCCGCGATGAGGCCCGAGGAGAACAGCACGGACGCCACCCGCCCGTCGCTGCCCGGGCCGATCGTGAAGGCCGCGGCGATGGCGAGGCCCTCCAGGACGGCCGCTGCGATCAGGGCCTGCCTGCGTGGCCTGCTGCTCGCCACCGTGAACAGCCCCACCAGCAGCGCCAGATCCGCGGCGGTCCGCTCACCGAGGGCCAGCTGCACCGCGGCGGTGACGAACATGGCCGACAGTGCCAGGACCGGCGCGGTACGCCGCAGGGCGAGGGGGAGCGCCAGACCGGCGACGACCAGCCAGATCCGGACGTCGGCCTGGCCCTCGTGTACGACCACGGCGGACGACCCGCCACCGATCAGCAGCGCAAGGAGGACGTCGCCTGCCACGACGAGGGCAGGACGACCCGCGGCGGACCCCCAGGGGCCGTGCCGCGGGCCGACCTTGTGGCCGCTCTGGGTCACACGTCTCGGCGCTTCAGCACGACGGCGGCTGCCACGATGCCGACGGCGGCCCACACGCAGAGGACGGCGAAGCCCGTCCACGGCGCCAGCGTGCCGGGGTCCGGCTGGATCGTGTACAGGGCGCCACCGGCGTTGCTCGGCAGGTACGGCAGCACCGAGGTCTGCCAGCTCACGGGCAGCAGGTTGCCGATGCCGGGCAGCACGAGCAGCAGCCCGAACAGCGCTGCGATGCCGCCGGCCGTGCGGCGGACGATGAAGCCGATCGCCACGGCGAGCACGCCGATGACCATGAGGTAGAGAGCGGTGCCGAAGACAGCACGCAGTGCGTTCGGCGCCGACAGCGTGGTGCCGTGTACGCCGAGCAGCCGCTGTCCCCCGAGGAACGCGACGAAGGCCGACGGCAGCATGATCACGAAGGTGCTCACCGCATAGAGGCCCGCCTTCGCCCAGAGCACGGGGAGCCGGGTCGGGATCGCGGCGAACGTGGACCTGATCATGCCGGTCCCGTACTCACCGGTGACGAGGAGCACGCCCAGGACGCCGATGGCGAGCTGGGCGATGTTGACACCGCCGAGGCTGCGGCCGATCGCGTCGAAGTGTGCGATCTCGTCCGGTGGCATCCGGTCGAAGTTGTTGTTGGTGATGGCCGAGATGAGCAGGCCGAGCCCGGCCATCCCGAGGACCGCGGCCAGCATGGTCAGGCTCGTCGAGCGGAGCGACCGCATCTTGACGAACTCCGACACCACGGCCCGTGCCTGCGTCGGACCGTCGCCGCGCACGGTCAGCGGCGCCCGGACGACCGGTTCGGGCGTCAACGTGGTGGCGGTCATGCGGCACCCCTCTCGGTGGCGGGAATCTCGTGGGTGGTGGCGCCGTGGTACTCGACGCTGTCCCCGGTCATGGCCATGAAGGCCTCTTCCAGCGACGCCTGGGCGGGGGTGAGCTCGTGCAGCGCGATACCGGCGCGCAGGGCGCGCTCGCCGATCTCGGCGGCCCCGAGCCCGGTGACCTCGAGCGTGTCGGCGGCCTGGCCGGTGACGGTCACGCCGTCGCCGGCGAGGAGGTCGCGGAGCTCGGCTGCGCGCGGGGTGCGCAGCCGCACGGTCGCCGAGGAGTTGGCGTCGATGAATTCGGACATGCTCATGTCGGCGAGGAGCTTCCCGCGGCCGACGACGATGAGGTGGTCCGCCGTCACGGCCATCTCGCTCATGAGGTGGCTCGAGACGAAGACCGTGCGGCCCTCGGCGGCCAGGCCGCGGAGCAGGTCACGGACCCAGCGGATCCCCTCGGGGTCCAGCCCGTTGACGGGTTCGTCGAGCATCACCGTCGCGGGGTCGCCGAGGAGCGCCGAGGCGATGCCGAGGCGCTGGCCCATGCCCAGCGAGAAACCACCGGCACGCTTGCCCGCGACATCCCGCAGACCGACGAGCTCGATGACCTCGGCAACCCGGCTCTTGCTGATGCCGTGGGTGGCCGCCAGGGCCAGCAGGTGGTTGGAGGCGGAACGCGAGGTGTGGACCGCGCGGGCCTCGAGCAGGGTGCCGACCTCGCGCAGTGGGGCGCGGTGGGCCGCGTACGGGCGGCCGTTCACCGTCGCGCTCCCGGACGTGGGCACGTCCAGGCCGACGATCATGCGCATCGTGGTGGACTTCCCGGCACCGTTCGGGCCCAGGAAGCCCGTGACCATGCCGGGCTCGACGGTGAAGCTGAGATCGTCCACGGCGGTCTTGTCACCGTAGCGTTTGGTGAGACGAGAAACTTCGATCATCAACAGTTCCTTTTTCGGTTGGTACTGCACACGGTAGGTACGGCGGCGTGTCCGCGCATCGGCCGGAGGTCGACACCGTGGGGTCGTGACCTCCGACCTCTGACGGAGGCGGTCCTCTGGCGGAGGCGGTCCGGCGCGCACACCCGTTCGGCCCTACAGCTCGTTGCATTGTGAAACCGATGCTGTACACGGGGCCCGAGGCGGCCCCGACACCATCAGCGGGGACCGCCCTGGGGGCAGGCTGGTCCACCGTCCGACGTCAGGAGACACGTGAACGTCACTGCATCCACGAGTACCCCTCAGACCACTCCGCCCCCGGCAGTTGCGGCCAAGCCCGGTCGTGACGCCGACGACGCCGCCGGAAAGGTGGACACCAAGGCCGCCGCGGCGGCCACGGTCCATCACAACCGCAAGGCCAAGCACCGTCCGCAGGCGGCGCCTGCCGCGGCACCCGCACCGGCGCCGGCGCGCGCGTCCGGGCAGGGCGACAAGATCGACGTCCGGGCGTAGCACCGGAGAGATCCGGTCGGTCTCCCTCTCGGAGACGCGCTCCGGCACCGGGCCGTGCCTGCCGGGCCGGTTCCGGAGCGCGTCCGCGAGGCGGCTCATCGCCGTCGTCCACAGGCGCGCAGATGGTCCTGGCGGCCGCCCGAGCCGCGGTCTAGCGTTCCGCACCATCCGGACGTCCCGGGAGGTGTGGGATGAACAGGCTCGCCGTCGCCGCGGTCCTGCTCGTCACGTTCGCCGGCACGGTGGTCCCCGCTGCCGGGGCGCGTGCCGTCGCGCGTCCTGCTGCCGGCACCCGTGCCGTCGCGCGTCCCGCTGCCGGCACCCCCGCTGCCGGCACCCGCGCCGTCGCGCGCCCCGCTGTCCCCGCGCCCGGCTACCCCGGCTCGCCCGCCACCTGGTCGCCCGGCGACAAGGACGGCTTCGGCACCGCCGTCGGGGCGACGGGCAGCAAGGTCTGGTACACGCTGAACGACGGAACGCTCAGCGAGGTGTACCACCCCCGCATCGACACCCCGGCGACCCGGGACACGCAGCTCGTCGTGTCCGACGGCGCGACGTTCAGCGACCGCGAGGACCAGGCCACGACCCACCTGACCCAGCTCGTCGACCGTGACGCGCTCGTCTACCGGCAGGTCGACACCGCCCGCAGCGGCGACTACCGGATCACCAAGACGTACGTCACCGACCCCGCGCGCTCCGCGGTCCTGGTGGACGTCCTGTTCGAGTCGCTGAGCGGCCACCCGTACGACGTGTACGTCCTGCACGACGTCGGCCTGGGCCTCAACGCGGACGACGACACGGGCCACCACGGCATGCTCGCCACGGACGGTGTCCAGAGCAGCGCGGTGCTCGCCTCCACCGGCTACACGAAGACCTCGAGCGGGTACGCGGATCGCAGCGACGGCTGGACCGACCTCCGCGACGACCACCGGATGGACTGGTCGTACGACGCGACGGCCCGGGGCAACGTCGTCCAGCTCGGCAGGACACGCCTGACCGGCCTTCCGGGCGCACAGGCGCTGACGCTGGCGCTGGGCTTCGGCGCCCGCGAGAGCGACGCGGCGGCGACCGCGGCGGCGGCGCTGCGGACCGGCTTCGTGCGGGCACGCGACGGCTACGTCCGCGGGTGGCGCGCCTACCTGCACGGCCTCGCGCCGAGGCCCGCGAGTGTCGCGCGCTGGCGCACCGAGTACGACGTGTCCGCGATGGTCCTCGCCGCGTCCGAGGACAAGACCTACCGCGGCGGGTTCGTGGCCTCCCCGGGCAGGCCGTGGGCCTGGGCGAACCAGCTCCAGCAGTTCCCCGTGTACCACGCCGTCTGGTCGCGCGACCTGTACCAGATCGCCACGGCCCTCCTCGCGGTCGGTGACCGCGCCGCGGCCGGGCGTGCACTCGGGTACCTGTGGAGGTACCAGCAGCGGCCCGACGGCTCGTTCCCGCAGAACACCCGCCTCGACGGCGAGCCGGTGTTCGGTGGGTTGCAGCTGGACGAGGTCGCCTTCCCGATCGTGCTGGCGTGGGACCTCGGGCGCACGGGCGACTGGGCCCACGTCCGCGCGTCCGCCGACTTCCTCGTCGCACGGGGCCCGCGCACCGACCAGGAGCGGTGGGAGAACATCGCCGGGTACTCGCCGGCCACCATCGCCGCGGAGATCGCGGGGCTGGTGTGCGCTGCCGACCTGGCGCGCCGGAGCGGCGACACGGCCCGGGCGGCGCGGTACGAGACGACCGCGGACACCTGGCAGCGCACCCTCGAGCACTACACGGTCACCACGAACGGCCCGCTGTCCGACCGGCCGTACTACCTGCGCATCACCGGCAACGGGGACGCCGACACCGGTGCGCAGATCCAGGTCGCCGACGGCGGCCCGCTCGTGGACCAGCGCCGGGTGGTGGACCCGAGCTTCCTCGACGTCGTCCGGCTCGGCGTCAAGCGCGCCGACGACCCGAACGTCCTCTCCACGCTCCCCGTGATCGACCGGGAACTGCGGTACGACACGGCGAACGGGCCGTTCTGGCACCGCAGCAGCTTCGACGGGTACGGCGAGCGGCCGGACGGCAGCCAGTGGGAACCGGTGCCACCGGGCTCGGGGGAGACGCTGGGGCGCGGCTGGCCACTGCTCACCGGGGAGCGGGGGGAGTACCGGCTGGCCGCGGGCGAGGATGCGCAGGAGTACCTCGACACGATGGCGCACTCGGCCGACGACACGACGTACCTCCTCGCCGAGCAGGTGTGGGACGACCGGCCCCCGGCCCTGGCCCCGGGGGAGAACACCTTCTCGGCGACACCGCTCGCGTGGACGCACGCCGAGTTCCTGCGGCTCGCGCGCGCGATCGATGCCGGGCGCCCCGTCGACACGCCGCGGGTCGTCGCGTGCCGGTACCGGACGACCCTGTGCTGACACGACCCCGTGGCGGGACGGCCGCCGTGCCGGGACGGCCGCCGTGCCGGGACGACCCCGTGCCGGGACCACCCCGTGCCGGGACCACCCCGTGCCGGGACCACCCCGCCCGCCGGGACCACCCCGCCCGCCGGAGCGACAACCCCCCGCCGCGTGCCCGAGGAGACGCCGATGGCCGTCCGACCCCCCACCCGAGACGAGCTGGCCGCGATCGCCCGCGGGTACGGCTTCACGATGGACGAGGCCGACCTCTCCTCCTGGGAGCCGCTCGTCGCGGGCGCGCTGGAGTCGTACGGCGCGGTGGAGGACCTGTACGAGGCGACCGCCCCGGCGATGCCCGAGCGGTCGTGGTCGCGGCCGGACGACGCCGACAACCCGCTCGGCGCCTGGTACGTCCGCACCGGCATCAGCGAGACGGCCGAGGGCCCGCTCGCCGGGTACCGCGTGGCGATCAAGGACAACACCGCCGTCGCGGGCGTTCCGATGATGAACGGCTCGCACACCGTGGAGGGCTTCGTCCCCCGCCGGGACGCCACGGTGGTGAGCCGCCTCCTCGCCGCCGGGGCGACGATCACCGGCAAGGCGGTCTGCGAGGACCTCTGCTTCTCCGGCGCCAGCCACACGTCGGTCACCGGCCCGGTCCGGAACCCGTGGGACCCGACGCGCACCACGGGCGGCTCGTCCAGCGGCAGCGCGGCGCTCGTCGCATCCGGTGAGGCGGACCTCGCGATCGGCGGCGACCAGGGCGGCTCGATCCGGATGCCCGCCGCCTTCTGCGGGATCGTCGGGCACAAGCCGACGCACGGGCTCGTGCCGTACACGGGCGCCTTCCCGATCGAGTTCTCGCTCGACCACCTCGGCCCGATGGCCCGCACGGTGTCCGACGCCGCGCTGATGCTCGACGTGATCGCCGGGCGCGACGGCCTCGACCCGCGCCAGCCCGCCGGGGTCCCGCCGGTCGACCACACCGCCGCGCTCGCCGGCGCCGTCGACGGCCTCCGGGTCGGCATCGTCGCCGAGGGCTTCGGGATCCGGGGCCTGTCGGTGCCGGAGGTCGACGCCCAGGTCCGCGCGGCCGCGAGCCTGCTCGCCGAGACCGGGATGGTCGTCGGCGAGGTCAGCGTCCCGTGGCACCGCTACGGCATGCACCTCTGGAACGTCATCGCGACCGACGGCGCGACCGTGCAGATGGTCGACGGCAACGGGTACGGCCACAATTGGGACGGCCTGTACGACCCCGAGCTCGTCGCCCACTACGGCCGCCGACGCCGCGAGGTCGCGGACCGGTGGTCGCCGACGGTCACGCTCGTCGCGCTCGCGGGGCGCTACTCCATCGACGAGTACCAGTCCCGGCACTACGCGATGGCCCGCATCCTCGCGTTCGAGCTGCGCCGCGCGTACGACGAGGCACTCGCGCACCACGACGTGCTCGTGATGCCGACGGTGCCGATCCTCGCCACGACGCTGGTCGACCCGTCCGAGCCGCGCGAGGTCTCGATCGTCCGCGCGCTGGAGATGATCGTGAACACGGCGCCGCTCGACGTCAGCGGCCACCCCGCGACCACCGTCCCGAGTGGACTCGTGAACGGGCTGCCCACCGGCCTGATGATCATCGGCAAGCGGTTCGACGACGCGACCTGCCTGAAGGTCGCGCACGCGTTCGAGCGCCTCGTCGGTGGCTTCCCGTACCCGCCCGCGCTCCGGGACACCACCGTGCAGGGAGGACCGACGTGAACGCGGTCCACGATCTCGGCGGTACCGAGGGGGCTCGGCCGCGTCGTGGTGGAGATCCTCGGGCACACCCGCCGGGCGCGGCACGTCGCGGCAGGACGGGCGTGATCGACCTCGCGTACGCCGAAAACGGGCGAAAGCCGGAACGATCTCGTGACCTGCGCCACACTCACGCCATGCGTACCCTCCGCACGCTCGCGGTCGCGGTCCTCGCGGCCGGTCTGGTCACCGCCGCCCCCGCGAGCCCGGTGCAGGCGGCGCCGGTCTCGGTCTTCCCGAGCGACACGCTCACCGTCCGCGACCTCGCCCAGCGGACCGGCCGTCGCGTGGCCCTGCCCCGGCCGGACTGCGCCGCGCGTCCCACGGACTGCCGGGTCGCGGCGCTGCTGGACCAGCTCGACGGGTTCGACCTCGACCCCCGGCTGGCGCTCCGGTTCGCCCGGCCGGTCGACCCCATCGGAGTCGGGTCGGCGACCACGATCACGGGCGGCGGGATCCGGACCGGCGTGGACCGCATCGTGTACGACCGCGTCACGAACACCGTGTACGCGCACCCGGCACGGCAGCTCGCGCCGGCGACGACGTACCGGCTGCGCTCCGGGACGCTGACGTCGACGTTCACCACCATGTCGGCGACGGCGGGCCTGACCACGATGCGCCGCCAGCTCGACAGCGGCTTCGCCTTCACGTACGCGGGGATCCCGGCCACCGCCCGCGGACTGCGGATCGAGCACGTGGCGCCCGTGGTGGGCACCACGGTCACGTACTCGACGGACCTCGGCACCCGCCTCGACACGGCGACGGTGCCGGGCGTCCCGGTCCCGGGTGCGGGGGAGTACGTGTTCGGCTCGTACCTGGCCCCGACGTGGCTCACCGCCGACCGGTACATCCCGCAGGCCCCGACGCGCGGCCCCGGGCCGGTGCCGACCGGCCAGGCCCGGCTGCCGTTCGTGCTGGTCGTCCCGGGCGGGACGCCGCCGCCGGGCGGCTGGCCGGTGGCGGTGTTCGGGCACGGGTTCACCGGCCGGGTGTCGGACGTGTTCCGGGCGTCGGCCACGAACGCCGCACGCGGCATCGCCACGATCGGCACCGACGTGGTCGGGCACGGCGGCGGCCCGCGGAGCACGTGGACCGTGACGAGGGACGGCGTCCCCACCGTCCTCCCCGCGTACGGCCGGAGCGTCGACCTCGACGGCAACGGGACGATCGGACCGTTCGAGGGCCTCGGCACACCGGCCGGGCCGTACTCCGCGGTGAACTTCCGGGACGGCCTCCGCCAGACCGCCGCGGACCTGATGTCGCTCGTCCGGGCCGTCGGCCGTGACGTGGACCTCGGCGGCGACGGCCGGGCGGACCTGCGGCCGACCGGCGTCACGTACGTCGGGCAGAGCCTCGGCGGCATCTACGGGACCATTCTCGGCGGGACCGACCCGCGGGTCGGCCGGCTCGTGCTCGACGTGCCGGGCGGTCCGGTCACCGAGATCGCCCGGCTGTCGCCGGAGCTGCGGCCGCTGATCGCGCAGGCCCTCGCGACCGCGGTGCCGTCGCTGCTCAACGGCGGTACGGCCGGGTTCACCGAGTCGATGCCGCTGCGCGGTGACCCCCCGGTGCTCGACCCCGCGCCGGGCGCGCTCGCGATCCAGGCGTTCCTCGCGGACACGACCTGGCTGGACCGGGCCGGGAGCCCGGAGGCGTTCGCGCCGCTGCTGCGCCGCGCGCACGTCCTGGTGCAGAACGCGGTCGGCGACCAGACGGTGCCGAACCCCACGTCGTACACGCTGCTCGCCGCGGGCGGGCTGTTCGGCCGGGAGAGCCTGTACCGCAACGACCTCACGCCGGAGCGGGGCGCGAACCCGCACGCGTTCCTGTACGACCTGCGGTTCCCCGCGGGGGCGCTCCCGGGGCAGGGGCAGGTCACGGAGTTCCTCGCCACCGGCCGGGTGATCGACCCGGACGGGCCGGGCCCGATCTGGGAGGTGCCGATCCGCGACCCCGCGATCCTGCGCCACCTGAACTTCACGCCGTGATGCTTGCGCGGGGACGGCCCGACCCGGCACGATGCCCGCCGTGACCGCCGACGAACGGATCGTGCCCCTGCTCCTCGCCGAGTGGGAGTCCCTCGACGCGCTGCTGACCGGCCTCGACGACGACCGGTGGTCCACGCCGACCTGCCTGCCCGGCTGGGACGTCCGGGACATCGTCGCGCACCTCGTGGGCACCGAGTCGGTCATGGCCGGCGAGCCGCCGCCGCCGTCCGACGTGGACGTGACGGCGCTGCCGCACGTCCTCAACGACCTGGCCGCGCGCAACGAGCTGTGGGTCCGCTCGATGCGCACGACGCCGCCCGCCGCGCTGCTGGCCCGGTTCCGGGACATCGCCAAGACCCGCGGGGAGACCCTGTCCGCGATGGGCCCGGAGGGCTTCGACGCGCCGTCGTGGACGCCGGTCGGCCAGGGGACGTACCGCCAGCTCCTCCACATCCGGCTGTTCGACTGCTGGCTGCACGAGCAGGACATCCGCGACGCCGTGGGGCAGCCGGGCCACGAGACCGGCCCCTGCGCGGAGGCCGCGGTCGACCAGATGCTGTCCTCGCTGGGTTTCGTCGTCGCGAAGCGGGCGGGAGCGCCGGACGGCACCGCCGTGACGCTCACGCTGACCGGACCGGTGCAGCGCACGGTGCACGTGGTGGTGGACGGGCACGGGCGGGTCGTCCCGGAGCTCGACCGGTCCGCCACGGCGACGCTCGCGATGTCGTCGAACCTCTTCGTCCGCCTCGCGGGCGGCCGGGTGGGGCCGGACCAGCCCGTCGACCTCGGGGGCGACACCGAGCTCGGCCGCCGGGTCGTCGGCGCGCTCGCCGTCACGCCGTAGCGCCGGTCCGCGTCCATTCGAGCAGCCGTTCGGCGGGCCACGAGTTCACGACCGTCTCCACCGGTACGCCGCAGGCCGCCGCCCGCTCGCAGCCGAGCGGCTGCCAGTCCAGCTGGCCGGGGGCGTGGGCGTCGGTGTCGATGGCGACCAGGCACCCCGCCTCGACGGCGAGGCGGAGGAGGCGCTTGGGCGGGTCGAGCCGTTCGGGCCGCGAGTTCACCTCGACCGCGACGCCGTGCTCCGCGCAGGCCGCGAACACCGCGTCCGCGTCGAACTCCGACTCCGGCCGGGTCTTGCCGCCGCGCCCCTGCGAGGTCACGTTGCGCCCGGTGCAGTGCCCGAGGATGTCGGTGTGCGGATTCTCGACCGCCCGCAGCATCCGCCGGGTCATCTCGGCGCGGGGCATCCGGAGCTTCGAGTGCACGGACGCGACCACGACGTCGAGGCGGTCCAGCAGCGCGTCGGTCTGGTCGAGGGACCCGTCCTCGAGGATGTCGACCTCGATGCCGGTGAGGATCCGGAACGGGTCCAGCCGCTCGTTGAGCTCGGCCACGACGTCGAGCTGGCGCGCGAGCCGCTCCGGGGACAGTCCGTTCGCGATCGTCAGCCGCGGGGAGTGGTCGGTCAGCACCAGGTACTCGTGCCCGAGGTCGCGCGCGGTCTCGGCCATCTCCTCGATCGGGGAGCCACCGTCCGACCAGTCGCTGTGGGTGTGGCAGTCACCCCGCAGTGCCGCCCGGAGCGCGGCCCCGCCCTCGGCGACCGGGGTGCCCGCGGTGGCCTCGAGCCGCCGCAGGTACACCGGCTCCTCGCCCGCGACCGACTCGGCGACACAGCGTGCGGTGACGTCGCCGACGCCGTTGACGTCGGTGAGGGTGCCCGCCGCGGCACGGCTCGCGACGGCCTCGGGGTCGAGCCGGGCGAGGGCCGCGGCCGCCCCACGGAACGCCCGCACGCGGAACGACGACTCGTGCGCCCGCTCGAGCAGGAACGCGATGCGGCGGAGGTCCGCCACCGGGTCGCGGGCCACCCTCAGCCCAGCGTGAGGGTCCGCGCGTCCGCGCCGCCGGTGGACAGCAGCGCGACCGCAGCCGAGTGCAGGTCCTCGGCGCAGCGGACGTCGTCCAGCTGGTAGTACCCACCGGTCACGGTGTACTCGTCGCCGCTCGGATCGGCGACGGAGAGCACCGCGCGGCCGTCGGGCGCGACCTCGGTGTGCAACGTCAGCTCGCCGATCAGGACACCGCCCTCGTCGGTCAGCACGCCGCCGGGACCGGGCCGGAAGCCGGTGACGAAGTGGTACCCGTCCTCGGGGGGGATCTCGTCGAGACCCGTGCCGCTCGTGTCGTCGAAGCGTTGGTGGTCGCCGCGCATGCGCACAGCATGGCGCACGGACGGGGGTTCCCGCTCGCCTACCGCGCGGCCGGCCAGGTCCTCACGGAGCGGGCCGGACCACCGTGACCGAACGCCCGTCCGGCGCCACGGCGGCCACCCAGCCGCCCGCGCGGCCGACGGCGAGCAGGGCCTCGGCATCCACCGGTACGGTCTCCGGCTCGCCGGGCGCGGCGGGCCAGCCCGCGCGTACCGCGTGACCGGCCGCGAGCGACGGGACGAGGGCCTCCACCGGGTCCCCGGCGTCGAGCTGGTGGCGCATCCGGGCCAGCCGGGACCGGAGCGCGTCGAGCTCCGCGCGCAGGGCGGCCGCGTTGGCGCCGCACATCGCGGCGGTCAGCTCGGGCCGCGTCGCGGCGACCCGCGTGCCGTCCCGGAACGACCCCGCCGCGAGCGACAGCGCGAGCGGGCCCGCGGGTCCGTCGGCCGCTCCCGCGGCGAGGGCGGCGGCGACGAGGTGCGGGAGGTGGCTGATCCGGGCGGCGGCGGCGTCGTGCTCGGCCGCCGTCGCGGGCACGACGCGGGCCCCGATCCCGGTGTACAGGGCCGCGAGGGCCGCCCAGTCCCGGACGGACGTCTGCCCGTCCAGGGTCAGGACCCAGGCCGCGCCCTCGAACAGGCCCGGGTCGCTGAACGCGAACCCCGAGTGCTCCGTCCCGGCCATCGGGTGGCCGCCCACCCACCGTGCCCGCGGGGTGTGTGCGGCGGCGAGCGCGGCCGCGGGGCCCTTGACCGAGGTCACGTCGGTGAGCAGCCCCTCGTACCCGGTCGCCGCGACGGCCCGCAGGACCGTGCCGAGCGCCGGCAGCGGGACCGCGCTGACCACCGTCCCGGCCGCCTCGACGGCCTCCGCGACGCTGGAGGTCACGCTCCACCCCGCCGCCCGGCCGACGCGACCCGCGGCGGTGCGCGCGATCGCCCGCGTGCCGGGGTCGGCGTCGTACGCCGTGACGGCCACGCCCGCCGCCGCCAGCCGCCGGACGAGCGAGCCGCCGATCAGCCCGAGGCCGAGGACGGCGACTCGGCGGGGGGCGAGGTCGTGGATCACGACGTTGACCCAATCACTCCGCGACGTCCCGCACACGCTGCGGGGTGCGTGTCGGGCGCCGCGACCGGTCCTGTGGTGTCCTGTCCCGCGGAGAGGGAGGCGGGACATGGGTGGAACGGCAGTGGTGACGGGGGCGTCCGCGGGCATCGGTGAGGTGTACGCCCGGCGGCTGGCCGAGCGCGGGTACCGCGTGGTGCTCGTCGCGCGGCGCGAGCAGCGCCTGCGCGCGCTCGCCGAGGAGCTCGGCGGGGAGGCGATCGTCGCGGACCTGTCCCTCGACGTCGACCTCGCCGCGGTCACCGAGCGTGTGAGCTGCGACGACGTGAGCCTGCTGGTCAACAACGCGGGCATCAACGGCTACGGGCCGTTCCCCCGCGGGGACGTGGGGCTGCTCTCCAAGGTGATCACCCTCAACGTCACCGTTCCCACCCTGCTCACCCGGGCGGCGCTCCCGGGAATGCTCGCGCGCGGCGAGGGCGCGGTGATCAACGTGGCATCGCTGCTCGCGTTCGCGGGCTCGCTGCCGCCGGAGCCGCTGCCGTACCGCGCGGTGTACGGGGGGACGAAGGGGTACGTGGTCACGTTCACGCGGACCCTCGCCGCCGAGCTGGCGGACACGCCGCTGCGCGTGCAGGTGTGCTGTCCCGGGTACACGGCGACGGAGTTCCACCTCACCCGCGGCGTCGACCCGGTGTCGGACGCGGAGGCCGCGGCGAAGGGGGAGGAGGCCCACGCGATGTCGGCCGAGGACGTCGTCACCGCGTCGCTCGCCGGGCTCGACGCGGGCGAGGTCGTCGTGGCGCCGGGCCTCGAGGACCCCGCGGCGGTCGACCGGCTCATCGCGGCGGAGGCGGAGCTGCGGGGCGCGAGCCGGCCCGTGCTCGCGGCGCGGTACCGGGGGTAGCCGTGTACGAGGTGCTGGCCAGCGAGAAGGTGTTCGAGGGCAAGGTCGTCACCGTCCGGGTCGACCAGGTCAGGATGCCGGGCAACGAGGTGTCACCGCGCGAGGTGGTCGAGCACGACGACGCCGTGGCGGTCGTCGTGCTGGACCCCGACGGGCGCGTGCTGCTGATCCACCAGTATCGGCACCCGTTGCGGACCCGGCTGTGGGAGCTCCCCGCGGGGCTCCGCGACACCGGCGGTGAGTCGTGGGCCGAGACGGCCGCGCGGGAGCTCGCCGAGGAGGCCGGACTCGCGGCGGACACCTGGCACACGCTGGTGGACGTGCACCCGAGCCCGGGCATGGCCGCGTACCGGGCGCGGGTGTACCTCGCGAGGGACCTCCACGACGCCGGGCCGGACCACGAGCCGAGTGGCGAGGAGGCCGACCTCGAGACGGCGTGGGTGCCGCTGGACGAGGCCGTGGCCCGCGTCGAGTCCGGCGAGATCACCAACGCGCTCGCCGTCGCCGGGCTGTTCGCGGCGGTGCGGGCCCGGGACCGCGGTTTCCGGGACCTCCGGGAGGCCGCGGCGGAGTAGCGTCCGCGGGCGTGGACACCGCGATCGCGGCCCGCGAGCTCACCAAGGACTACGGCCGTCGGCGTGCGCTCGACCGGCTCACGCTCGAGGTGCGGCGTGGCGAGGTGTACGGGTTCCTGGGCCCGAACGGCGCGGGCAAGACCACCACCCTCCGCATCCTGCTGGACCTCCTGCGCCCGACGTCCGGGCGAGTCACCGTGTTCGGGCTCGACGCCCAGCGGGACGCCGTGGCGCTGCACCGCCGCATCGCGTACGTCCCCGGCGACGTCGCGCTCTGGCCGCAGCTCACCGGTGGCCAGGCGATCGACGCGCTGCTGGCGCTACACGGGGTCAGGGGGTCGCGCCGGCGGGACGAGCTGATCGAGGCGTTCCGCCTGGACCCCACGATCCGGGGCCGGGCGTACTCGAAGGGGAACCGCCAGAAGGTCGCGCTGGTCGCCGCGTTCGCCCTCGACGCCGACCTGCTCGTGCTGGACGAGCCGACGAGCGGGCTGGACCCGCTGATGGAGGCGGTGTTCCGGGACTGCCTCGAACGCGCGCGCGACGGGGGCCAGACCGTGCTGCTCAGCTCGCACATCCTCGGCGAGGTCGAGACGGTCTGCGACCGTGTCGGGATCGTCCGGGAGGGCCGCCTGGTCGAGGAGGGCACGCTGGACGACCTGCGGCACCTGTCCGCGTCCACGGTCGAGGCCACCACGGCGGTACCGCCGGACCTCACCGGGATCCCCGGGCTCGCGGACGTGTCCCTCGACGGCACGCGCCTCACCTGCCGCGTCGCGCCGGAGGGCCTGGCGTCGCTGCTGGCCGCGCTGTCCCGCGCCGGCGTGCGCGCGCTCACGAGCCGGCCGCCGTCGCTCGAGGAAGTGTTCCTCCGGTACTACGACACCGCGGCGTCATGACCGGTGTCCTCGCGCGCCTGGTGTGGCGGCGGCTCCAGCTGCGGACGGCGCTGTGGGCCCTCGGCCTGCTCGTCCTCACGTCCGCGGTCGTCACCAGCTACCAGCGGCTGTATCCCGCGCCGGCCGACCGCGCCGGGCTGACCGCGTCGGCCGCGGCCAACGCGTCGTTCCGGGCGCTGCTCGGGGTACCCGGTGACCTCTCCACACCCGGTGGGTACACGGCGTGGCGGGTGGGGGTGTTCCTGGGTGTCCTCGCCGGGCTGTACGGCCTGCTGACGGTCGTGGCCTTCACGCGCGGCGAGGAGGAAGCAGGCCGGTGGGAGCTGATCTGGGCCGGCACGCTGCGGCGTCACGCGCCGCTGCTCGTCACGCTCCTCGGTGTCGCGTCCGGGTGCGTGGTGCTCGGCGGCGCGGTGTCCGGCGCGCTGCTGGCCGCGGGGGCCGGGGGCCGCGGGGCGGTGCTGGTGGGCGCGTGGGTCGCCGTCGTCGGGCTGGACTTCGCGGCCGCGGGAACGGTCACCGCGCAGCTCGCGGCGGCCAGGCGGGCCGCGAGTGCGCTGGCCGGTGCCGCCCTCGGGCTGGCGTACCTGGTGCGGATGGCCGCGGACGGCGCCCACGGCCGCGCCTGGCTGGCGTGGGCCTCGCCGCTCGGGTGGCTGGAGAAGGTGGACGCGTACCGCGCGGACAACGCCGGCCCGGTCCTGCTGGGCGGAGTCGTGGCAGTGGTGCTGTTCGCCGTGGCATTCGTGCTCGAGGGGAACCGCGACCTCGGTGCCGGGCTCTGGCACACCGGCGCGGGGCCCGCGGGGACGCGGTGGATCCGTACGCCGGAGCTCCTCGCGTTCCGGGTCTACGCCGGGTCGGTGCTCGGGTGGGCCGCCGGCGTCGCCGTGCTCGGCGCGGTGGTGGCGGCGATCGCCGTGGACGTGGGGGACTTCGTCGGGCAGGACCCGCAGACCGCCCGCCTGATCGCCCGGTTCGGCGGCAGCGGCGACCTGGCCCGGGCGTACCTGGGCGGGTCGTTCCAGTTCATCGGCGTGCTGGTCGTCGTCGTCGCGGTCGGGGGTGTGCTCCGGATCCGCGCCGAGGAGATCGGTGGCCGGGCCGAGGCGGTCCTCGCGCAGCCCGTGCGCCGGACCCGGTGGGCCGCGGCGTACCTCCTCGCCGGGCTGGGCGGCGCCGTGTGCGCGGCCGCCGCGGCGGGACTGGCGGGCGCGGGGACGGCGGCCGCGCGGCCGGGCGGGGACCCGGCCGGGGTGCTGGCCGCCGCGGCGAACGCGCTGCCCGCGGCGCTGTGCTTCGCCGGGCTGGCGTGCGCGCTGGTCGGCTTCCTCCCGCGCCGCGCGACGGTGGTGGGGCTCGCCGTACCGGTGGTGCTCTTCCTCCTCGACTACTTCGGGCGGCTGCTGGAGGTGCCGGGAGCGGTGCTCACGGTGTCCCCGTTCCACCACGTCGCGACCGTGCCGGCGGAGGGGTTCGACCTGCCGGGCGCGGTGGCTCTCGCCGTCGCCGGGGTGGTCCTCGCCGCCCTCGGGCTGGTCGGCGTGCAGCGGCGGGATCTCGTCCCGGCCTGACGTGCCTATCCTGGGAGCGGTATGACTGCGCCTCCCACCGATCTCTCCGACCGACTCGCCGAGCTGATGCACCGCGACCAGCGGCGCCTGCAGCGTCGGCTCCACGGGCTGCGCAAGGCCCGGCGCCCGCTGGACGAGCTCACCGCCGAGGTCGAGGCGGCGGAGCGCCGGGTCGCGCGCCGGCGGGCCGCCGTGCCCGCGGTGACCTACCCCGAGGCGCTGCCGGTCAGCCAGAGGAGGGACGACATCGCGGCGGCCATCCGGGACCACCAGGTCGTGATCGTCGCCGGGGAAACCGGTTCGGGGAAGACGACCCAGCTGCCCAAGATCTGCCTCGAGCTGGGCCGGGGCGTCCGCGGGCTCATCGGGCACACCCAGCCGCGCCGGATCGCGGCGCGCACGGTCGCGGAACGCATCGCCGAGGAGCTGGGCACGCCGCTCGGCGGCGCCGTCGGGTACACCGTCCGGTTCACCGACCACGTCGGCGAGGACACGCTCGTCAAGCTGATGACCGACGGCATCCTGCTCGCCGAGATCCAGCGGGACCGCTCGCTGTCCCGGTACGACACGCTGATCATCGACGAGGCGCACGAGCGCAGCCTGAACATCGACTTCATCCTCGGGTACCTCAAGGAGCTGCTGCCGCGCCGGCCCGACCTCAAGGTGATCATCACGTCGGCGACGATCGACCCGCAGCGCTTCTCGGAGCACTTCGGCGGGGCCCCGATCGTGGAGGTGTCCGGGCGCACGTACCCCGTGGAGGTCCGGTACCGGCCGCTGATCGACTCGGACGACGAGTCCGAGGACGTGGTGCGGGACCAGACGCAGGCGATCTGCGACGCGGTGGGGGAGCTGTTCGCGGAACCGCCCGGTGACGTGCTGGTGTTCCTGTCCGGTGAGCGGGAGATCCGGGACACCGCGGATGCGCTGGGCCGGCTGGACCTCCGGAACACCGAGATCGTGCCGCTGTACGCCCGGCTCTCCGCGGCCGAGCAGCACCGGGTCTTCCAGCCCCACACCGGCCGTCGTGTCGTGCTGGCCACCAACGTCGCCGAGACGTCCCTCACCGTCCCCGGCATCCGGTACGTCGTCGATCCCGGCACCGCCCGCATCTCCCGGTACAGCCACCGCACGAAGGTCCAGCGCCTGCCGATCGAGCGCATCTCGCAGGCGTCGGCGAACCAGCGCAAGGGCCGCTGTGGCCGCGTCGCCGAGGGCATCTGTATCCGGCTGTACTCGGAGGAGGACTTCACCTCGCGGCCGGCGTTCACCGACCCCGAGATCCTGCGGACGAACCTCGCGTCCGTCATCCTCCAGATGACCGCCCTGGGGCTCGGGGACATCGCGGCGTTCCCGTTCGTGGAGGCGCCGGACCGCCGGAACATCCGTGACGGCGTGGACCTGCTCCACGAGCTCGGCGCGATCCGTCCGTCCGAACCGGACCCCCGCAAGCGGCTCACCGACCTCGGCCGCAAGCTGGCGCAGCTCCCGGTCGACCCGCGGCTCGCCCGGATGATCCTCGAGGGCGACCGCAACGGGTGCGTCCGTGAGGTGGTCGTCATCGCCGCCGCACTGTCCATCCAGGACGTCCGCGAGCGTCCCGTCGACAAGCAGCAGGCGGCGACCGAGAAGCACGCGCGCTTCGCCGATCCCACGTCGGACTTCCTCGCACTGCTGAACCTGTGGCAGTACCTGCGGGAGCAGCAGGAGGCGCTGTCGTCGAACGCGTTCCGCCGGATGTGCCGCAGCGAGTTCCTCAACTACCTCCGGATCCGGGAGTGGCAGGACCTGGTCTCCCAGCTGCGCCAGGTCGGCAAGCAGCTCGGCATCACCTACAGCACGGCCCCGGAGGACGCCGAGCGGATCCACCGGTCGCTGCTCGCCGGTCTGCTGTCGCACGTCGGCCTGAAGGAGCCCGACAAGAACGAGTACCTGGGGGCGCGGGGCGCGCGCTTCGCGGTGTTCCCGGGCTCCGCGCTGTTCCGGCGGCCCCCGCGCTTCGTGATGGCCGCCGAGCTGGTCGAGACGTCGCGGCTCTGGGCACGGATCGCGGCGAAGATCGAGCCCGAGTGGGCCGAGCAGCTCGCGGGGCACCTGCTGAAGCGGTCCTATTCGGAGCCGCACTGGGAGAGCAAGCGCGGCGGGGTCGTCGCGTACGAGAAGGTGATGCTGTACGGCGTCCCGCTCGTCGCCGCGCGGAAGGTCGACTACGGGCGGATCGACCCCCAGCTGTCCCGCGAGCTGTTCATCCGGCACGCGCTGGTCGAGGGCGACTGGCGTACGCACCACGAGTTCTTCCACGCCAACCGGGAGATGCTCGAGAACGTCGAGGAGCTCGAGAACCGCGTCCGGCGGCGGGACATCGTCGTGGACGACGAGACGCTGTTCGCCTTCTACGACGAGCGGATTCCGGCGGACGTCGTGTCCGGACAGCACTTCGACGCGTGGTGGAAGAAGGTGCGGCGGTCGCAGCCGGACCTGCTCGACTTCTCGGCGTCGATGCTGGTCTCCGACGCGGAGGCGGCGTCGCGTGCGGCCGAGTACCCGGACACCTGGCGGCAGGGCGACCTCGAGCTGCCGCTGTCGTACCAGTTCGAGCCGGGCACGGCCGCCGACGGCGTGACCGTCCACATTCCCCTGCCGGTGCTCAACCGGGTGGAGTCCGGCGGGTTCGACTGGCAGATCCCGGGCCTGCGGCTCGACGTGGTGACTGCGCTGATCCGGTCGCTGCCGAAGCAGCTCCGGGTCAACTTCGTGCCCGCGCCGGACACCGCCCGGGCTGCCCTCGCCGAACTGCCGGGCGTGGACGGTCGGCTGACCGACGCGCTCCGCGACGCGTTGTACCGGCTGACCCGGGTGGACCTGCCGCGCGACGCCTGGGCCTGGGACCGGGTTCCGGACCACCTGCGGATGACGTTCCGGGTCGAGTCCGGGGACGGCACGGTGCGCGCCGAGGGCAAGGACCTCGACGAGCTCAAGCGCCGGCTCGCGCCCCGCGTGCGTACCACGATCGCCGAGGTGGCCGCGAGCATCGAGCAGGCCGGGCTGACGGCCTGGCCGGGCGACGTGCTGCCGCGGACGTTCGAACACAGGGGTGCGGGCGGCCACGCGGTCCGGGGCTACCCGGCGCTCGTGGACGAGGGGTCCACGGTGGCCGTCCGCGTGCTCGGCACGGCCGCGGAACAGGAGGCGGCACACCGGCTCGGCGTGCGGCGGCTGCTGATGCTGTCCGCTCCCAACCCGCTGCGGTCCGTCCTCGGTGGACTGTCCAACCAGGTCAAGCTCGCCCTCGGCCGCAGCCCGTACCGCGACGTCCCGGCGCTGCTGGACGACGCGATCGCCGCCGCGGTGGACTCGCTCGCGGACGACGCACCGTGGGACGCGGCGGCGTTCGCGGCACTGCGGGACCGGGTCCGGGCGGACCTGGTCCCCGCCGTGACGGACGTGGTCACGGTCACCTCGCAGATCCTCGCGTCGGCGCACGCGGCGGAGGCGCGCCTCTCCTCGGTGAGCCAGCCCGCCCTGCTGGCCGCGCTGACCGACATCCGGGCGCAGCTCGCCGGGCTGGTGTACCCGGGGTTCGTGTCGGCGACCGGGCGGCGGCGCCTGCCGGACGTCCTGCGGTACCTCCAGGGCATCGAGCGCCGGCTCGACAAGCTGACCGAGAACCCGGGGCGGGACCGCGACTCCACCGGGCGGGTCGAGGTGGTGTGGGAGGCGTACCGGGAGCTGCTGGACTCGCTGCCGCCCGCGCGGCGGGACGCGCCGGACGTGCGGCAGATCCGGTGGATGATCGAGGAGCTGCGGGTGAGCCTGTTCGCCCAGGGTCTGAAGACGGCGTACCCGGTGTCGGAGCAGCGGATCTACCGGGCGATGGACCAGATCGCGGCCTGAGCGGGGCTCACGCCCGGGTCCGCCTGCCCGGCCGTGCCGCCGGGCGCGAGCCACCGCGACCCGCGTCAGCCGACCCGCTGCCGCTGCTCCAGCAGCTGTCGCCGGCTCCGGATCAGCCGCAGGAGCGTCGTGAGCCCGACCCCGCCCAGCAGGTTGCCCAGCACGGTCCACCCGAGGAAGCCGAGCCAGTCCGCGTACCCGAACGGCGCCTCCCCGGTGTGCAGCGCCGCGAACAGGATCAGCGAGTCCAGTACCGAGTGCAGCAGCCCGGATCCGACGATCACGAAGGCCGTCGCCACGGCGGCCGCGATCTTGGCGGTGTCGGCGTCCGTGCCGTTCTGCATGCGGGTCAGCAGGGTGATCGCCGCACCGGCGAGGACCGCGAGACAGAACGACCGCAGCCCGAGCGGCGCCTCCCCGAACGGCCGCGCCGACTCGAGCGCCTGCTCCCGCAGCGTCGGCAGCCCTTGGATGACGAGCCACGTGACGACCCACCCGCCGAGGAGGTTGCCGGCGAGCGTCCCGATCCACAGCCGGGCGAGCTGGGCCCAGCTCGCGTGCTTCGCGACGACGACCGTGATCGGGACGAGGAAGCCCTCGGTGAACAGCTCGCTCCGCCCCAGCAGCAGCGCGACGAAGCCCACGCTGAACGCCAGGCCGCCCAGCAGCGTGCTCCCGGTCTCGTGCTCCACGACGAGCAGCGCGAGGACGCCGAAGCCCACCTCGATGCCCGCGATCGTCCCGGTCGCGAGCAGGTCGGGCCACCTCCGGTGCAGCCGCGGGGTCCCCGCCTCGACGATGCGGTCCAGGGCCTCGTCCAGGTCCTGCTCCCGCGGTATGCCGTCGTCGTGGGTGTCCAGTCGGTCCGCCATGTGGCGGAGCGTGCCCAGCAGGCGCGGGTCCGACACTCAGCCGACGACGCGCATCCACAGGTTCGTCGCGTGCGGCGCGTGGCTCAGGCTCAGGCGTTCGAGCGCCACGGCCCTGCCCGGGCGCTCGAAGAGCCTGACGCCGTCACCGAGCAGGACGGGCACGATGCCCACGAGGACCTCGTCCAGCACGCCCGCGTCGAGGCACTGCCGCGCGACCGAGGCGCCGAGGACGTTGACGTACTTCTCGCCCGCGGCCGCCTTGGCCGCGGCCACGCCGCTGTCGAGGTCGTCCACGAACGTCACGTCGGCCACGGGGGCGTCCGGGGCGCGGTGGGTCAGCACGAACTGCGGCCCCGTCCACGCCCCGCCGAACGCGACGCCCTCCGCCTCCGTGCCCTGGTACGGGTCGTCGCCGCGGAACGTCCGGTTGCCCACGAGGAGGGCGCCGATGTCGCCGACCAGCGCGTCCACGGTGGGGTTCGGGCCCAGGTACGGCCTGAGCCAGGCCATGTCGCCGCCCGGCCCGGCGATGAAGCCGTCCAGCGACATGCTCGCGGAGTACAGCATCTTGCCCACGGCGTACCTCCGTCGGGATCATCGGTGTACCCACTCCGAGGGGGACGGCCATGTCCGCCGACCTGATCGAGCGCGCCAACGCCTCCGGCCGTACGCCGGTGGTCTTCATCCACGGGCTCTGGCTGCTGCCGAGCAGCTGGGACCGCTGGGCGGCACTCTTCGCCGAGGCGGGCTACGCGCCGGTCGCGCCCGGCTGGCCGGACGACCCGGACACCGTCGCGGAGGCGAACGCCCACCCGGAGGTGTTCGCGGACAAGACCGTCGGCCAGGTCGCCGACAGCTACGCGGCGATCATCGACAAGCTCGACCGCAAGCCGGTGGTGATCGGGCACTCGTTCGGGGGCCTGCTCACGCAGATGGTGGCCGGGCGCGGTCTCGCCGCGGCGTCCGTGGCGATCGATGCGGCACCGTTCCGTGGCGTGCTGCCGTTGCCGCTCACCGCGCTCCGGTCCGCGAGCCCGGTGCTCGGCAACCCGGCCAACCGGCACCGCGCGATCCCGCTCACCTACGAGCAGTTCCGGTACGCCTTCGCCAACGCCGTGAGCGAGGACGAGGCGCGGGAGCTGTACGACACGTTTGCGGTACCGGCGTCGGGGGCGCCGCTCTTCCAGGCCGCGACCGCGAACCTCAACCCCTGGACCGAGGCCAAGGTCGACACCGAGAACGCCGACCGCGGCCCTATGTTGATCATGTCCGGCGAGCGCGACCACACGGTGCCGCGCGCGATCGCCGAGGCGAGCTTCCGGGCACAGGAGCGCAACCCCGGCGTGACGGAGTTCGTCGAGATGCCGGGGCGGGGCCACGCACTGACGATCGACAGCGGCTGGCGGGAGGTCGCCGGGACCGCGCTCGCTTTCGTGCGGCGCTTCGTCAGCTAACCCTGGCGTGCGACCACCTCGTACCCACCGGGCGGGTCGGCGTAGAGGCTCGTGATCTCGTCGGCGTACCGGTCGAGGACCACCCGCCGCTTGAGCTTCTGTGTGGGGGTCAGCTCGCCGGTCTCGGGCGTCCACTCGCGCGGCAGGATCGCGAACCGCTTGATCTGTTCGATCCGCGCGAGGTGGGAGTTGGCCTCCGCGACCCCGGCGGCGACGGCGGCGACGACCACGGGGTGCGACGCGAGCTCGTCCATGCCGAGCTGCCCGAGGCGCTGCTGGGCTGCCCACGCCGGGGCGATGTCCGCGTCGAGGACGAGGAGCGCCGTGAGGTAGCTGTGCGCGTCGCCGACGGCGATCGCCTGCCCGACGAGCGGGCTCATCTTGAGCAGGCTCTCCACCTGGGCGGGGGCGATGTTCTTCCCGCTCGAGGTGATGATGAGCTCCTTCTTCCGGTCGACGATCCGGTACCAGCCGTCGTCCTCTGTCGCGATGTCGCCGGTGTGGAGCCAGCCGTCGGCGTCGAGGGTCTCGGCGGTGCGCTCCTCGTCGCGGTAGTACCCGAGCATCACGTTGCCGCCCCGGATCATGAGTTCGCCGTCCTCGCCGATCCGCGCCTCGACACCGGGCAGCAGCGCGCCGACGGTCCCCAGCCGGAGGTCCTGCGGCGGGACGGCAGTGGCGGGCCCGGTGAGCTCGCTCATGCCCCACACCTCGTGCAGCGGCAGGCCGAGGCCGGCCCAGAACAGTTCCAGACCGAGCGGCGTCGGCGCCGTGGTGGTGACGGCGAGCTTGCACTCGTCCAGGCCCAGCTTGCCGAGGATCCCCGCGTACGCCGGAGCGGACGCGGCCACCCCGGCCGCGAGCTCGGCAGGGACCTCCTCACCGGCATGCCGCAGCTCGGCGGCCCGGCGGCCCGCGTCCAGGGCGCCGGTGACCGCGGTGCGGATCTCCTCCGGCTGGGCCGCGATCCCGGCGCGGACCGCGGTCTGGAACTTCTCCCACACCCGCGGCACCCCGACGAACACGGTCGGGCGGACCTCCTGGAGGTAGCCGAGCAGCTGGGTCATGTCCGGGCAGAACGTGATGCTGCCCGACGTCTCGACGTGCAGCCCCTGCCAGAGCGGACCCCAGTGGCTGGTGAACCGCTCCGAGACGTGCGCGAGGGGCAGGTACGAGATCAGCCGCGAGCTCCCGAGCATGTCGTCGCCCCAGTGCCGCCGGATCGACTCGGCGGTCCAGAGCACGTTGTGATGGCTGTACATCACGCCCTTGGGCGTCCCGGTCGTCCCGGACGTGTAGATCAGCGACAGGAGGTCGCCGGGCCGGAGCTCCCGCCACGTCCGGTCGAACGCCTCCGGGTCCGCGGCGGCCGCCTCGGCGCCGCGCGCGAGCAGGTCGTCCCAGCGGATCACGTCCTCGTCGCCCGCCGGATCGGCGTCGAGCGTGACGATCGTCCGCAGGCGCGGCAGCAGGTGGCGGACCTTCCGGAACTTCTCGAGGTGCTCCTCGGTCTCCACGATCGCCACCGTGGCCCCGCAGTGCTCGGCGATCCACGCGACCTGGTCCGGCGCGAGCGTGTTGTACAGCGTGACCGACGCGCCGCGCGCGTGGATGATCCCGAGGTCGGCGACGCCGTGCTCGGGCCGGTTCGAGGCCATCACCAGCCCGAACTCGCCCGGCGCGAAGCCGAGCGAGGCGAGGCCGAGCGCCGCGTCGCGGACCGTGTCGCGGTACTCGGTGAGCGTCATGTCCCGCCAGGTCCCGTCCGCGTCGCGCCAGCGGATCGTGCGGGCGCCGGGGTGCTTCGCGACGAGTGCCGCGAAGGCGGACGGCAGGGTGTGCCCCGCCACGACCCGGTCGATGTCCTGCCGCTCGGCGGTGACGTCGCGCATGTCGATCCTCCCGTTCCCCTGGCGTGCCCGGTACCGCGCCATGCGGCCATAGTGGAGTGTGATCGCCGTCACGTCCATCACCTGCGCGGGCATCGCGGGACAACCCCACAGGAACTCCACTGTGGACAAGTCGCGGGCGCGGTTAGGCTGGACGGGTGGACGGCCACCGCGAGATGTCCGGGTACCCGCCGCCGTACCCGTACCCGCCGGTGTTCCCGGAGCCCCGGCGGTACCGCGAGACGCGCCCGGTGCGGGGCACCTCGGCGATGGCGGGGCTGTCCTCGGGGCTGCTGTGGTTCCTGCTGCTGGCCGCGGTGGCGTGGAGCCCGTGGTCGTACCTCTGGCTCACGGTCGCCGGCCTGGCCGGAGCGAGCGCCGCGGTCGCGGTCCTCGGCTGGCGGGGCGACCGTGGCGCGGCGGCCGGACTCGCGATCGTGACGGCCGTCGTCATGTCGGTCGTCACACTGCTCACGTGGCAGCAGCTCGGCTGAGCGGCGGGCGTGTCGTGGGTCTTGACCGCGCAGGTGATGCTCGGCAAGGTCGTGGCATGGCGACGACCCGAAGCCTGTCCCGGCTCGATCCGGAACGTCGGCGCAGGCGCATGCAGTTGCTGGCGGAGCTCGCGGAGGCCCAGGCTCTCCGTGACCGGGTCGCTCCCCGGCGGGCCCGGCTCGATCGCGTCAGGGAGATGATCGCCAGCCGTCGCCGGATGGCCTGAGCCGGGCGGCGCCAGGGCTTGCCGTCGTCGTCCGGGCAGGGCACCGTCTCCGTTGGAGACGGGAGGTGCCGGAATGGCGGCGGAAGCCGGCGGGTTCGCCCTGATGGTGTTGCGCGTGGACGGGGAGTGGCAACTGTCCCCGCTTCCCGAGGCGCTGCTGGACGACCTCGACGGGCTCCTCGCCGCCCTCCGGCAGCAGTCGCCGCACGAGGTGCCGCTCGTCCTCGTCGACGTCGAGGACGAGTTCTTCGTCGCGCTCAGGCTGGACGGCCCCGGCGAGCCTCGGGTGCTGCTGTCCGACGCGACCGCGGCAGCGGACTTCGACCTCGCGGCGGACGTGCTCGACATGCTCGGCGAGGAGGCCCCGGACGACCTGGACGAGGTGTGGCCGGCGGGAGACCTGGACCTGTTCGCCGACCTGGGGCTGTCCGAGCTCGAGCTCGCGACCCTCCTGGACGACCTCGATCTCTACGCCGATGAGATGCTGCAGGCCATCGCCCGGCGTCTCGGGTTCGCCGAGGCGCTGGCCGCCACGGTCGACATGGTCCCCCGCTGAACCACCCGTACCCCCGATCAGGAGAAACGTGTCGTACTTCGCTGCCGTCCTCGCCCGCGGACGCGACCGCTGGACCGCCACCGAGCTCGACCTCGACGCCGCCGAGGACGTCGAGGACGTCGCCGACCTCGTCCGTGAGACCGAGCCGGGTGCCGACCTCGCGCTCCTCTTCGTCGAGTGCGAGGACGAGTACCTCGTGGTGATGCGCCTCGACGGTGACGACGACCCGCGGGTGTTCGCGTCCGATGCCGCGTTCGCGGCGGAGTCCCGCGTCGGCGAGATCCTCCTCGAGGGGCTCGAGCCGGCTGTCGGCACCGCGGACGCGGCGGCCGGGATCGACGACCCCGAGGAGGCCGACGCCCCCGCGGAGGACCGGGACGACGACGGGGACGACGACGAGGACGAGGACGAGACCCCGACCCTGCACCCCCTCGGCGAGGCCGACCTCCTGGCCGACCTGGGGACGCCCGCGAAGGACCTGCTCGCCCTGTGCGCGCACGAGGGCACGCTGCCCGCCGACGTGATGGTCGAGCTGTGCAGCCGCGCGGGGTGCGCGGACGCGCTCGAGGAACTCCGCGAGGCGTGACGATCCCGTACGAGCCCTGGATGCACCGGGCCCTCGAGGTCGGCGCCGCGGCCGTCGGTACGGCGGACGTGCCGGTCGGGGCGGTGGTGTACGGCCCGGACGGCACCGAGCTCGCCGCGGCCTGCAACGCGCGGGAGGCCACCGGCGACCCCACCGCGCACGCCGAGGTGCTGGCGCTTCGCGGCGCGGCGGAGGCCGTGGGGCAGTGGCGGCTCGACGGCTGCACGCTCGTCGTCACCCTGGAGCCGTGCACGATGTGCGCGGGGGCGCTGGTGCTGTCCCGGATCGGGCGGCTGGTGTTCGGGGCCTGGGACGACAAGGCCGGTGCGGTCGGCTCGCTGTGGGACGTCGTCAGGGACCGCCGGCTCAACCACCGTCCGGAGGTGGTCGGCGGCGTGCTGGCGGAGGAGTGCGGCGCGGTGCTGCGGGAGTTCTTCGGGGGGTACCGCTGAACACCGCTCCCGCGGTGCAGGCGGCACGAGGACTCCGGTACCCTCGTCGGCGGTAGCGTGTCCGAGCGGCCGAAGGAGCACGCCTCGAAAGCGTGTGAGGTGCAAGCCTCCGTGGGTTCAAATCCCACCGCTACCGCCAGCCTCAGCAGGCATAACGCCGGGCCGGTCCCTTCTGGGATCGGCCCGGCGGCGTTCGCGGTCTTCGTTCCCGTCTCGCTCGGACCCAGCGCGGACGCGTGGACGGGTCCTGGCCACAGGCCCGGCCTCGGCTGTTCTCCTGCGGTGTAGGCATCCGCCGGGCACGCCACACCGCGGAGGTCCTGACCACGGCCACCGGAAGATTTCCTGTCGCGCCTTCCGGCCGTCCGCGGGGCGCTCCCCCCGTGGACCCGTGGGAGCGACCGGGCGGCCGTCGATGAAATGACCGGGAAGTACCTGGGTGCCGCACTGGAAGTCGGAAGAAATATACGCACGGTCATTCTCACAAATACAGACAGTAATTTCCGAGACCCTCGACGGAGTACCGCACCGGTGACTGCAACCGGTAAATGCCTGGTCACAGGGGGTCAACTACCCGAATGGTCTAGCCACTCGCCGTGAAGTTCCGACGGGAACGTTGTTAACTCCCTGTCGTTCACTCTTGCTCTTTTCCTGTTGGAGGACCACGACGATGTCCGACCCATTGCGCCTGCCATTCCTCGGTGCCGTCCGGCGTTATTGCGTCGCGGGCGCCGCCGTGGGTGTTGTTCTCCTCGGCGCCGCGTCGCCGGCCGCCGCCACCGGTGGAGGCCACGGCGGTGAGTACGGCTGCCGGTCGGAGAACAGCTTCCAGACCCACGGTGGCCAGGGCCGTGAGGGCCAGGGCCACGGCGACAAGCGCGGCGACCAGGGCCGTGGGCACGACGAGGGTGACGGCCGCGGTCGTGGCCACGACGAGGGTGACGGCCGGAAGGACTGCCCGACTCCGTCGCCGCGTCCCACGAAGGACTGCCCGCACCCGCGCCCGACGACGACCCCGACCGGCGTCCCGACGGAGGTCCCCACCTCGGTCCCGACCGAGGTCCCCACCGACGAGCCGACCTCGGTCCCGACGCAGGTCCCCACCGACGAGCCGACCTCGGTCCCGACGGAGGTCCCCACCGGCGGCCCGACCCAGAACCCGGGCCCGGTCGTCCTCCCCACGGAGACGAACGCTCCGTCGCCCTCGGTCGCCGGTGAGGTCGTCACCCGGACGCCGCCCGCGGTGAACAACCGTGGCGCGCTGCCCGTGACCGGCGGCAAGCTGGCTCTCCTGGGCGGCACGAGCCTGCTCCTGCTGGTCGGCGGTGTCGCGCTGACGCTGGTTGCGCGGCGCAACCGCGGCCACCACGCGGGGCTCTGACCCGCGGTACCCCGCCCGCAGCACGGCACGAGCAGCGCCGGGTCGGTCCTCACGGACCGGCCCGGCGCTGTTCGTGTCGGCGCTGCTCCTGTCGATGGTGGAGCGTCGGCGGTGGTGGGTCAGTGGTGGAGGACCGACCAGATCCGCCGGCCTATGCGCAGGTGCCCGCCGCGGCCGCCGCACCGGCGGCAGGGGCCCCAGTGGGTACCCAAGGGGGAGCGCACCTTGCCGCCTCCCCCGCAGTGCTTGCACTGCCGGTAGGGCCATGCCCAGCACGCGAAGGCGTACCAGAGGCCGATGGCGGCGAACACGAGGACGCCCTCCCCGAGAGCCGTCGGGTCCGAGCTCACGGTGCCTCCCGAGGACAGGCGCGCCAGGCGCGTGCGGCATCGGCCCGGAACGTAACACCGGCGCACCCTGTTCCGCAGGGGCCCCCGACACCGCGCCGGAAAACCTGCGGCGACCGGGGCCACGGGGAAGACGTCCTCCGCCCCCGCGGGCCTCCGCGGGACCTGATGTGGAGCCCGCGGGTCAGCGCCCCGGCGGTAGCCCGCGGGTCAGCGGCCCGCCGGTTCCGCGCCCGTCAGTGGCCAGCCGGTTCCGCGCCCGTCACGGCCTGCCAGCTCCGCGCGCAGCGCCTCGGTGACCCGCCCGGCCGCGGCCTGCAGATCGGCGAAAGCGTCCTCGGCGGGCTCGCCCGCCTCGAGCCGCGCGCAGCCGTCGGCGATCGTCGCCGCCCCCACGTATCCCGCGCTGCCTCGCAGGCCGTGCGCGGCGCGGCGTACCTGGTCCGCGTCACTGTCCCGCACGGCGGCCCGGAGTTCGGCCAGCCTCTCGGGCAGCGTGTCGAGGAACGTCGTCACGACCGCCTCCAGCACCCCGGGGCCCAGCGCGTCCAGCTCCGCGAGCGCGTCAGCGTCGACGGCGGGAGGCTCGAGGGCGGGAAGCTCGACGGCGGCAGGGTCGAGGGCGGGAGGCTCGAGGGCGGGCGGGTCGAGGGCGGGCGGCTCGACCGCGGCCGTGCCGGGACCGGCCACAGCGGCGGGGACCGCCGGTGTCCCCCCGATCCACCGCTCGAGCACGCGCCCGAGGACAGCCGGCCGCAGCGGCTTGGTGACGACGTCGTCCATCCCCGCGTCGAGGCAGAGCTGCGCGTCCTCGGCCAGCGCCGAGGCGGTCAGCGCGATCACCGGTACCCGGGCACCGTGGCCGCCCAGGGCGCGGATCGCCCGGGTCGCCGCGTACCCGTCGAGGAGTGGCATCTGGCAGTCCATGAGCACCGCGGCGTACGTGCCGGTGGGGAACATCTCCAGCGCCTGCTGCCCGTCGGCGGCCACGTCGGCGTCGTAGCCGAGGGAGTCGAGCATCGCGACGACGACCTGCTGGTTCACCGTGTTGTCCTCGGCGACGAGCAGCCGGTGCGCCGACCGCGGCGGGGGTGCGACCGTACCCTCGGGCGTGGTCGCGGGCGACGCGGCGGCCAGCGGGAGGTCCACCCAGAACGTCGTGCCCTTCCCCGGGACGCTCGTGAAGTCGAGCACGCCGCCCATGAGCTCGATGAGCTGCCGGCTGATCGCGAGACCGAGGCCGGTCCCCCCGTACCGCCGCGTGGTGGACGCGTCGGCCTGGGTGAACGCCTGGAACAGCCGTTCCCGCTGATCGCCGGGGATGCCGATGCCGGTGTCGCGGACGGTGAAGCGCAGACCGGCGTCCACAGTGGACACGTGGACCGTGACCTCGCCGCGCTCGGTGAACTTCACCGCGTTGCCGATCAGGTTCATGAGTACCTGGCGCAGCCGGTGGGAGTCGCCGCGCACGGCCTGCGGCACATCGGCGTCGACGAGCGCGGTGACCTCGAGCCGCTTCGCCTGCGCGGCGGTGGCGAGCAGGCCGGCGACGTCCGCGACCACCGGCCGGAGGGCGAAGTCCGCCTCCTCGATCTCGAGCTTCCCGGCCTCGATCTTGGAGAAGTCCAGGATGTCGTTGACGACGGTCAGCAGGCCCTCGGCGGAGTTGCCGACCGTCTCGGCGTAGTCCCGCTGGACCGGGTCGAGGTCGGTATCGAGCAGCAGGGCCGTCATGCCGAGCACGCCGTTCATCGGCGTCCGGATCTCGTGGCTCACGTTGGCCACGAACTCCGACTTCAGCCGGGAGGCCTCGAGTGCGGCGTCGCGGGCGTGGGCGAGCTCCGCCTCGCGGCGCTTGGGGCCGGTCACGTCCCGCACGAACGCGTTGAACGTCGGCCGCCCCGCCCGGAGGGTCTGCCACATGCTGACCTCGGCCGGGAACTCGGAGCCGTCGGAGCGGCGCGCGGTCAGCTCCACGCGCCGGCCGAGCAGGTGCGGCTCGCCGCCGCCGACGATCCGGGCCAGGCCGCGCCGGTGGGCCTCCCTGCTCGCGGGCGGGACGATCAGCTCACCGAGGTCGGCGCCGAAGGCCTCCGTCCGCGAGTACCCGAAGATCGCCACCGCCCGCGCGTTCCACTCGGTGACCCGGCCCCGGGCGTCGACGGCGACGAACGCGTCCCCGGCCGCCTCCAGGATCCCGCGCAGGTGCTCCTCTCGGTCGGTGAGCCGCGCGGCGACCGCGTGGCGCCCCCGCTCGCCGCGGACGGCCGCGGCGAGCCCGACGAGGATGACCTGCCCGAGGAGGATCGCGACGCCGATGATCCGCGCGACGAGCCGCTGCTGCGGCGCCAACGCCACGTTCTGCGGGATCTCGACGATGACCGCCCACCCCAGGTGCGGGATCTGGCGGTACGACGAGACGACGTCGCCGCGCGTCGTGCTCAACTCCTCCGTGGCGCTGTGGCCGCGGAGGGCCGCGGCCACCGTCGGGTCCGCCGCGCCGGACGGGAGGCCCGTCGCGACGCTCCGGGGGCCGGCCAGCAGGACACCGGAGCGGTCTGTCACGGTCAGCCGGACGTGCTGCGCTCGCCCGATCCGCTCGGCGAAGGCGCGGATCCCGTCGAGGCGGTACCCGACGGCGAGGACGCCGAGCAGGTGGCCGTCCGGCGCCCGTACCGGGGCGGCGATGCCGACCGACCGGGGGTGCCCGGCCCGGGCCGCGATGAAGGCCGTCGAGACGTACGTGGTCTTCGCGGCGCGCCCACCGCGGAAGTAGTCGCGGCCGGAGAAGTCCTCGCCCACGACGTGCGGCGCGTGCGGGGCGGTCGCGAGGAGCGTGCCGTGGGTGTCGAGCAGCAGCGATGCGTGCAGGTCCGGGTGCGCGGCGTACAGCGCGTCGAGGTTGCGCTGCAGCTCCGGCACGTCGGGCCGGGTGCCGCCGAGCGCGGTCACGACGGCGGGCCGCTGCGCGTAGGACCGCACGAGCGCCTCGAGGCCCGCGACCCGCTCCGAGAGGTACGTGTCGCTCGCCAGCGCGACGCTCGACAGGCGGTCCCGGACCTCGCGGTCGAAGGTGTGCGTCGACTGCCGGGCGCCGAGGTACGCGAGGCTCGCGAGCGGGAGGAACGCCATCACCAGGAACAGGGCGACGAGCCGCACCGTGGAGCGCCGGAGCGCCCGCCGGACCTCCCGGGAGACGTCGGTCGGCGCCGCCAGGACGGTCCGCACCACGGCCAGGACGGCCACGGCGGCGGAGGCGGCCGCGATGGTCGGGATGCCCTCGAGGGACTGCTGGAGGATGCGCGCGACCGTCAGCGCGGGGAGGGGCAGGGCCACGGCCAGGAGGAGGAGACCGCGGAGCGGGGAGGCGGCGGCGGGCGGCCCGTGCGGTTCGCGGCCGCGGGGCGCGGCGGGCAGGACCGCGGGGTGGAGCGCGGCGGCACCGAGCAGCGCGTACCCGGCCAGCCACGTGACGAACACCGGCCCGCCGACCTCGAACGTGCCGCGCAGCGCCTGTACCGAGTACACGGCGTTGCCGAGGAGGTGCACGCCGGCCCAGCACACCACGAGCCGGACCCGTGTCCGGCCACCCACCGTGAAGGCCATGCGGGTGATGCCGGCGAGCAGGACCATGTTGAGGGTGAAGTACACCGCCGACACCAGGCGCACGCCCACGCCGAACCCGGCGTCGTGGGCGACCTGGTCGAGCATCAGCACCCAGGCCAGCGCGGTGAGGCTGACCATGATCAGCAGCGTGTCCACCAAGGAGGCCCGGTCCATCCGCGCGGACCGGTCGAGCGCGGCGAAGACGCCCACGATGGACAGGCCGGGTGCGGCCAGGAAGAGCAGCGTCCAGACCCCCGACGGGGTGGACCGTCCCTCGAGCAGCGTCGGGAGGACGTAGAAGCCGGCCCAGCCCACGACGCCGACCACGTGCCCGGCGGTCAGGCTCACCCAGGCCGTGCGCCGTCCCGGATGGGGCCTGCGCGTCCCGGCGAGCATGACCAGGCTGGACGCGACACCCGCGGCGCCCACGACCACGGGCCGCCAGGGTCCCTGGGCGGGCAGCATCGGGAAGGCGCCCGCCAGGGCGAGCCCTGCGACGAGATACGCACGCCACGTCCACCTGCCGGCTGGGGGGGTTACGGTCACCCCGTCCCATTCGACCGGGCCGGGACGGACCTGAGTCCTCCGCGATCAGCCTTCGCAGGGGTACCGCGGCGGGAGCTCCATCCCGCGGCTCGCGAGCACGGCCCGGAGCCGGTCCGGGTAGTCCGTGATCAGCCCGTCGACGCCCAGGTCGATCAGCCGGTTCATCTCGGCGGGGTCGTCCACGGTCCACGGGATCACGGCCATCCCGTCGGCGTGGGCCCGCCGGACCATGTCGGCCGTCACGTACGGCACGCCCGTCTCCTCCTCCGCCACCGGGGAGATCGCGTCGGCCCCGAACGAGTGGGCCGCGGCGACGAGGTCCCCGCCGAAGTCGTCGATGTCGATGCCGCCGAGCCACGGCGAGGCGCCGGGCTGCCCGGCCTGGAGGAACGGCTGTCCGTTCGTGAGCGCGACGATCGGCAACCGCGGCTGCACCTGCCGCATCCGCATCAGCGCACCCCAGTCGAAGCTCTCGATCGTCACCTGCCGCAGCAGGTGGGCGCGGCGGACCTCGCGCGCGACCACCTGGACGAACTGCTCGCGCGGCGCGGTCTCCCGCGGCGCGGCGGCCTCGACCTTCGTCTCGACGTTCAGGTGGACGCCCCGGGCGCGGAACCGGTGGACGAGCGCGAAGACCTCCCGCAGCAGCGGCATCCGGGCGCCGGGCGCGGCGCGCTGCCCCGGGAACTGCGGCAGCGTCTGCGACCCGCAGTCCATCGAGCGCACCTGGGCGAGCGTGAGGTCCACGATGTACCGGCCGACGTACGCACCGCGGCACTTGGCGCCGGAGATCTGCCTGTCGTGGGTGACCACCGCGTACCCGTCGTGGGTGATCTGGACGTCGAGCTCGAGCGTGCTGACGCCGAGCGAGAGGGCGTTCGCGAACGCGGGCAGCGTGCTCTCCACGACGAGGCCCAGCCCGCCGCGGTGCGCCTCGAGGTCGAACGGGTGGTCGACCGGGGCCGCCGACAGCGTGGCGGCGAGCAGCGCAGCGGCGAGGGCGGTGTACACGGGATCCACCCTCCGCTCCGCGGGTGTGCCCCGGGTGACGTCCGGGTGAACGTCAGGCCGGCGCGTACGCCCAGGGCCACCGCAGGTCGAAGTACGCGAGGTCGGAGACGAGCGCGCCGACCTCCTCGGCCTCCCGCGGTGCCGCGCGCCCCTCGCCCGCCCGCGCGTCGTCGAGGCTGGTGAAGTACACGATCTGGGTGAAGCCGCCGTCCCCGTGCAGTCCCAGCAGGCCGCCGATGATGTCGGAGCGCGCGTCCGCCTCCCACGGGCCGGCCACCTCGAGCGCGTGCTCGAGGCGGTCCAGGTCGGCGAGGCGGCCCTGGACGAGCTGGACGAAGCCGGCGTCGGGCGAGTCGCCGTGCAGCTGCATGATGACCTGCCCGCAGTCCTGGCAGGCCAGGGGATGCGCGCTCAGGTGCGACATCTCGGCGTGCCAGGCATCGCGGGCGCCCCGCGTCTCGGCGTCGTGCACCGCGGCCGCGGAGCTGTACCGCGTGAGCGTGAACGACTGCCCGTCGTCGGTCACCCCCGCCGTGGTGCCGAGCCACCCGGGATCGGACCGCAGGGCGGTCACCCAGCGGTCGAGGCACTCGTGCGCGCCGTCGGTGTCGTTCACCGTGGCGCGGTGGACCTGGAGGAACACGGGTCACACCTCCTCGTGCGTACTCATCTCGACGGTAGATCCGTGCCCCGTGGACCGGAAGGGGGTCAGCTCACGTACCGCCGTGCCCTCGACTCCCGCTGGGCGCGCTCGAGCGCCCGGAACCGCACCTCGGCCCACGGCGGCAGCACCCGCCGCTCCCGCAGCACCCAGGGCGTGCCCCGGAGCGCGTCCAGGAACGCGAGGGCGGACACGCGGTCCCGCGGCACCGTCCGGGCGAGGAACAACGTCCGCCGCAGCGCGCGGCCGACCGGGCGACGCAGCCAGGTGAACCAGAGCGTGTTGCGGATGCCGTGCCGCCGGCGCAGGTGCGGGTCCCGGGCACGGGACGGCAGGTGGTGGACGACCATGTCCGGTACGTGGCACAGCTCCCAGCCGGCGGCCGCGAGGTCCGCGGCGAGCAGCTCCTCCTCCCCGCCGAGCCACAGCCGTGTGCTGAACCCGCCGCAGCCCAGGAACGCCTCCCGCCGCAGGACCGACGCGCCCGCGAGGAAGCTCCCGAGCGCGGGCCCGGGCAGCCACGACGGCCCGACGACCGGCGAGTCCCGGAGTTCCGCGTTGACCGGGTCGTCCCGTGCGCCGGGCTCGACCAGGATCGTCGCGGTGATCACCGCCAGGGCCGGGTGGGCGTCGAGCAGGTCGGCGGCCCGGCGCAGCGAGCCGGGGTCCCACCAGGTGTCGTCGTCGCAGAACGCCACGTACGGCGTGGTCAGCGCCCGGACCCCGACGTTGCGCCCGACCGCGCCCAGGTTGTGGCCGAGCGCGAGGACGGTCACCTCCGGAAACTTCTCCCGCACGACGTCGGCCGTCCCGTCACCCGACGCGTTGTCCACCACGATCACGGCGGGACGCTCGGGCAGGTCGAGCAGCCGGCCGACGGCCACCGTGGCCTCGTCGCGCCGGTTGTGGGTGAGGAGGACGACGCCGATCCTCCCGTCCGGATCCACGTCTGGCCGCTACCCGGGTACGCACGGCCTATGCCACTAGGGTCGGCCGGGTGACCGAGGACGAGTTCTGGGAGCGGGTGGGCCTCCTCGGCGGCCGGGTGGAGGAGGCCGCGTTCGACCGGCTCACCGCCGAACTCGCCGCGGGGCCGGTCGACGAGCTCTTCGGCTTCGCGGAGCAGCTCGACGCGGCGCTGCGGAGGCTCGACCTGCTCGCGCTCGCGGGCCAGCACGTCTGGGACACCGAGGACGACCTGCTGGAGGACCCTCCGCCGCTCGACCGCGACGGGTTCCTCGACGCGCGCGCCGCGGTGATCTGCGCGGGCCGGGAGATCTACGAGCGCGTGCTGCGGGATCCGGCGTCGTTCGCCGGGATCTGGGACTTCTCCGCGGAGATGCTGCTGTACGTCCCGGTGGAGGCGTACGAGGCGCGGACCGGCAAGCCCTGGCCGTACCAGCTCCCCGGCACCGACGAGACCGTCGGCGAGATCGAGGCGCACCGGCAGAACGGCCACGGACCGGACGTGGCGGGGGAGCTCGCGGACGCGGTGGGGGAGGAACCGGAGCCGGAGGGCGACGGGCGGGCCTCGCCCGCCGGAGAGCCCGCGCCCCTCAGGGACGGGAACCACGGGACGGCCGTCCGCCTGGACCTGCGGCGGCACGCGTTCTGGCTCGTGGAGGTCGCCGGGGCGCACGACCTCGAGCCCGTGGAGGGGTTCCTGGCGGATCCGGCACCGGCGTTCGACATCCCCGCCGGCGCGGCGGCGACGGTGGAGTGGCCGGAGGTGTGCGCCCTGGAGGCGTTCCCGGCGGCGTCCGCCCGGATCACCGAGGTGATGCGCGCGAACGGGGGGCTCGCGCCGCTGCCGCTCCGGCGGATGGGCGTCGTCCTGGTGCTGGCGTCGCAGTGGGACCTCACGCTGCGGCTCCGCCCGTACTCGGGCGCGGTGCACGTCGCCGCACGCGCGGCGCACGGGTGGTCGCGCGAGGACGCGGTCCGCGCCGTGACCGGACTGGCGGCACACGTGGTGCTCGAGGCGATCCAGGACTACCGGGTCGACCACCGCGCGGCCGGGGAGCTTCTCGCGCTGCGGGACGAGGCCGCGGACCTGGTGCCGTTCGCGCGGGGCTGAGCGATACCCGACAGCGTTCCCGGGCCCTGCGTGGCTTACTGGTGTCCTCCACCCCCCGGGAGTCCCCATGTGCCTGCACCTGCTCCGTACCCGTCTCGCCGCCGGGCTCGGCGTCGCGACCGCCGTGCTCGCCGTGGCCGCGCCGGCCGGCGCCTCGGCCCGCGACACCGCCCGCGACACGACGGCGCCCACGCTGAGGCTCGAGCCGTACTCGCGGTACGTCGTCGGGGACACCGCCGACATCACCTACGACGGCGACTTCGCGGTCTGGTTCCTCCGGTTCGCGCTGCGGTGGACGGCCTCGGACCCGGGCGGCATCTGCGGGCAGACGCTCACCGAGCAGAGCTACGACACCCTCGGCGGGGACACCGACCCGGTGCTCGGCGGCGACACCACCACCACGACGCGGTCGGCGGGTGCCCGCGCGTACGCCTTCACCGAGAACGCGCTGAACAACGAGCGCGTGCAGCACCGGTTCGTCGTCCGGGCGACCGACTGCGCGGGCAACACCGCCGTGAGCCGGATCGCCGAGACGACCGTCGACATCAGGGAGGACACCGCGCCGGAGATCCGGTACACCGGGGCATGGCGGACCGCGCGGTTCGGCGGGTTCTCCGGCGGGACGGCGCACTTCGCCACCGCGGCCGGGGCGCGGGCGACCACCACGGTCGACGGGGGTCCCGTCGCGCTGGTCATGGAGCAGGCGGCGAACCGCGGGTCGGCCGACGTCTACGTCGACGGCGTCCGCGAGGCCACGGTCGGCACGTACTCGGCCACGACGCGGCACCGCCGGGTCGTGTGGCAGGCGCTCCTGCCCGCCGGGACCCACACGGTCGACGTGGTGAACCGGGCGACGGCCGGTCACCCCCGGATCGACCTCGACGTGGTGCTGCACTGACCGCGCGCCGGTATTGACGGCCCCCGGGGCGGGGGGTTTCCTGGCCAGCACGACAGTGGTCCGGGAGGGAGTCCCGGTGGGCACGGACATGCTGGACGGCGGGCGTGACGAGGCCCGTGACCTGTCCGACGGGCGGCTCGGGCGCGGCGGCCGCGCCGAGGAGATCGCCCGTACGCTCCGCGCCCAGGGCATCCGCGGGGTCGCGCTGTCCTTCGTGGACACGGCCGGGATCACCCGCCTCAAGACCGTGCCGGTCGGCCGCCTCGCGCGTGCCGCCGTGTGGGGCGTCGGCATGTCCACCGTGTTCGACGTGTTCCTGTCCGACGACTCCATGACCGCGACCGCGGACCTCGGCAGCCCCGACGGCGACCTGCGCCTCGTCCCGGACCTCGACCGGCTGGTGGTGCTGGCCGCGCAGCCGGGCTGGGCGTGGGCTCCGGTCGACCGCTTCCTCCAGTCCGGCGGGGTGTGGCCCGCGTGCCAGCGGAGCTTCGCGCGCGCCGCGACCGCCCGTGCCGCCGACGCGGGGATCGCGCTCGACATGGCGTTCGAGATCGAGTGGGCCCTCGGCCGGGGGACCGGCGACGACTTCACCCCCGCGTGCACCGGCCCCGCATACGGGATGACCCGGCTCGTCGAGCTCAGCGACTACGCCCGGGACCTCCTCGCGGCGCTCGAGGACGAGGGCGTGGAGGTCGACCAGCTGCACCCGGAGTACTCCGAGGGCCAGTACGAGGTGTCCGTCGCGCCGGCCGCGCCCGTGGCCGCCGCCGACCGGAGCGTGCTCGTGCGCCAGACGATCAGGGCCCTGTCGTACCGGCACGGGATGCGGGCGTCGTTCGCCCCGGCGGTCGTCGCGGGGCAGGTCGGCAACGGCGGCCACGTCCACCTGTCCGCGTGGCGTGACGGGCGCAACCTGTTCGCGGGCGGGCGCGGGCCCGGGGGGATGACGCCGGACGGGGAGGCGTTCGCCGCCGGGATCCTCGCCGCGCTCCCCGCACTGCTCGCGATCGGGGCGCCGAGCGTGGCGAGCTACCTGCGGCTGGTGCCGTCGCGCTGGGCGGGTCCCTACGCGTGCTGGGGGCACGAGACCCGGGAGGCCGCGCTGCGGTTCGTCAGCGGCAACTCCGGGACGGAGTCCCGCGCCGCGAACCTCGAGGTGAAGTGCCTCGACCTCGCCGCGAACCCGTACCTCGTCGTGGGCGCCCTGATCGCCGCGGGGCTGCACGGCGTCCGCACCGGTCTGACCCTGCCCCCTCCGGTCACCGGGGACCCGGCCAGGTTCTCGCCCGAGGAGCTCGGCGAGCGCGGGATCAGGCGGCTCCCGACGAGTCTCGACGAGGCCGCGGACGCGCTGGCCGGCTCGGAGGTGCTGCGGGCGGCGATGGGGGACGTGCTCACCGACGCGATCCTCGCCGTACGCCGGGCCGAGGCCGACCGCCTGCGCGGCGCCAACGACGCGAGGGTCGCGGATGCGCTCCGCTGGGTCTACTGAGGTGCGCCTGGTCGACCACCACTGCCACGGGGTCCTCCGCGGCGAGCTGGACAGGGCCGGCTTCGAGGCGCTGCTGAGCGAGGGCGGTGCCCCGCCGCCCGGACTGTCCACGTTCGACACGCCGCTGGGGCTCGCGGTGCGGAGGCACTGCGCGCCGGTCCTCGACCTGCCGCCGCACGCCGGCCCGGACGACTACCTCGCCCGTCGCGCCGAGCTGGGGTCCGCCGAGGTGGCGCGACGTCTGCTCCGGACGTCCGGTGTGGACGCGTTCTGTGTGGACACCGGTTTCCGGGGCGGTGAGCTGACGACACCCGCGGAACTCGCGGCTCTGGCGGGCGGCACGGCGCACGAGGTGGTGCGGCTGGAGACCGTCGCGGAGTCGCTCGCGGACGGCGACCCGGGGGACTTCGCGGCGCGGTTCCGCGAGGCGCTCGTCACCGCGGTGGCCCGGACGGGGGCGGTCGCGGTGAAGTCGGTCGCGGCGTACCGCTGCGGCCTCGAGCTGCTGCCGGCCCCGCCGCCGCCCGCGGTGCTCGCCGAGGCCGTCGCCCACCGGCGGCCGGGACCCGTCCGCAGCACCGTGATCTCGTCCGCGCTCGTGTGGACCGCCGTGTCGCTGGGCCTGCCGGTGCAGTTCCACGTCGGGTACGGCGACCGCGACCTCACCCTGCACCGGTCGGACCCGTCGCTGCTCACGGCGTTCCTGCACGCGGTACCGCCGGAGGTGCCCGTGCTCCTGCTGCACTGCTACCCGTACCACCGGACGGCCGGGTACCTCGCCGCCGTGTACGGCAACGTGTACGTCGACGTCGGGCTCGCGCTGAACCACCTCGGGCCGTCCCGGGCGGGGGCACTGTCCGCCGAGGCGATGGACGGGGTGCCCTTCGGGAAGATGTTGTACAGCTCGGACGCCTTCGGCCTGCCCGAGCTGTACGCGCTCGGGGCGCTGACGTTCCGGCGCGGGCTGGCCGAGGTGCTGGACTCGTGGGTGTCCGCCGGCGAGTGCACCCGGGCGGACGCGGAGCGGATCGCGGTGATGATCGGCTCGGGCAACGCGGAGCGCGTGTACGGGCTCGGTCAGACGCGGCCGGTCCACTCGGGCGCGGGGGTCGGTCGTCCGATGAAGTAGCCCTGCGCCGCGTCCACGTCCAGCAGCCGGGCCGTCCGCAGCTCGGCCGGGGTCTCGATGCCCTCGGCGACCACGGCGGCGTTCACCTCGCGCCCGAACGTGACGACCGCGCTCACCAGCGCCCGCCGCGCCGGGTCGGTGTCCATGCCGTCGACCAGCGCGCGGTCCAGCTTGATGTAGTCCGGGCTCAGCCCGAGGATGTGCCGGAACGACGCGTACCCCGCCCCGGCGTCGTCGACCGCGAGCCGCAGCCCGAGTTCGCGGAGCTGCCCGAGGGCGCCCGCGAGGGGCCGGTAGTCCTCCACCGACACGTGCTCGGTGATCTCCAGGACCAGGCGCGTGGGCTTCCACGCGGAGTCGGCCAGCACCGAGGTGAGCCGGTCCGAGCAGACCGTGGCGGGGGAGAGGTTCACGGACAGGTACAGGTGCGGCGGCAGCCACCGCGCCTCGTCCAGCGCGCGCTCCACGGCGAGGAGCTCGAGCTCGGTCCCGAGGCCGACCTCGTACGCGTCGGCGAACCAGCGGTCCGGGGGGCGGTCGGGATCGGCCGTGAACCGGGTGAGGGCCTCGGCGCCGATCACGGCGCCCGAGGCGACGTCCGCGATGGGCTGGAACACGGTGCGGAACGCGCGCTGCCGGATCACCGCGGCGATCCTTTCGCGCTTCTCCTCGAGCTCCCGCTCGCCACCGGGGCGCCGCCGCACGGTCCCCGTGAAGCCCAGCACGGTGCCGTCCGGGCCGACGTGCGCGACGCCGCTGGTCGACACCGGCACCTCCGTCCCGTCCTTCGCGAGGAACAGGTACGGCTCCTCCGTCCAGCCCGCACGCCGCTGTGCGCAGGTCTCGAACATCCGGGCCGCCCGCTCCTGCTCGCCGCGGGGCAGGAAGACGTCGGCGTGCAGGCCGATCACCTCCTCGGCGGTGTAGCCCAGGTAGTCCGCCACGTTGGGGCCGAGGTACGACATCGTGCCGCGGGTGTCCATTTCGAAGAGCAGGTCGTCACCCGTCTCGATCATCGCGGTCAGCCGCCGGGCGGCCTTCTCGTGCTCGGCCGCCCGCTCGCGGGTCATGTCCCGTATCCAGAGCCAGACCCCCGCGACGGGCACCACGGCGAGGACGAGCCACACCACGACGGTCTGCCACGGCTGGGGGCGGTCGGCGAGGGTGCGGGGCACGGCCCACGAGATCGCGATGGACAGCGCGACCGTGCCCAGTGCGGCAAGGGCGGCCCAGGAGAGGGCCCGCCGGAGCCGGCCTGTCCACGCGACACGGCGCATCGTCGTCACCAGCCCTCGGGATACCACGGATCCGGCACGCGGTCCTCCCAGTCTGCAACCGGTTCGCGGACACGTCCCTGTCAGATATCCGACACGGAGAGTCCCAGGACAGTTGCAGAAAGCAATCATCGGACGGCGTACCCGCCGGGGCTGACCCCGGGCGACGACGGGCCGGTTCCCCCGGGGGAGCCGGCCCGTCGTCCGTCCTCAGCCGAGCCGGGGGCGACCGCCCACCAGGGAGAGCGGATCGATCCACAGCATCCGGGCCCCGCCGCGGGGATAGCCGACGCGGTCCGGTGACCAGCCGTGGTACGCGATGCGCCAGGCGCCGCCGCGGTTCCGGAACACGCACTGACCGCCCGGGCCGGCCACTCCGGCGCGGGAACGCAGCCACGGCGCCCGGGTCGTGACCTTGGTGCACGGGCCCTGGACGCCCGTGCAGCGGGCGTACCCCACGGCGTAGCCCGCCGAGTCGTACCGCCCGCCGCTGTAGAACAGCAGGAGCCCGGCGTCGGTCCGGACCAGGTCGGGCGCCTCGATCACGCCGGCCTCCCAGCGCGCGCCGTCGGTGAGCAGCGCGACGGGCTTCCCCGTCAGCCGCAGCCCGTCGGCCGTGAGGGGCTGGCTCCACAGCTGGGTACGGCGGCCCACCGCGTTGGCGTCGCTCTTCCAGAGCAGGTACGGGGTCCCGCCCCGGTCGGCGAAGGGCGCCGGGTCGATCGAGCCACCGAGCGGGAGCTGGCACACCAGCGGGCCGGCCGAGCGGTCCACGAACGGGCCCCGCGGCGTCGCGGCCACCGCGACCGAGATGCACTGCCGCCCCGAGGCGGCGTGCCGGGTCGTGTAGTACAGGACGTACCGGCCGCCGCGCTGCCACACCGCCGGAGCCCAGGTGCGCCCCGGCGCGGCCCACCGGGGGAGCGTGGGCAGGGCGTCCGGGAGCCGGCGCCAGGTGCGCAGGTCCGTCGAGGTGAGGAGCTGGACGTTCGTCCGGCCCGTCTGGGTGGCGTACGCGTAGTAGGTGCTCGGCGTCGTCAGGACGAACGGGTCGGGGAAGTCGTGCGGGTACACCGGCCGCGAGGTGGCGGCCGAGGCGGGCGAGGGCAGCAGGAAACCGGCCACGAGAGCCACGATGACGGCGAGGAGGAGCCGGCGCACGCCCGTCCCATCGGCCGGCGGGCGGGCCAGATGAGTGCGCCGGGCACACGGCCCGGTCAGCCGAAGGCGTCGCCGGCCTCCCGGAGCGCCTCCTGGACCACCTCGGCGAGGGACGACCTGCCCGGCTGGTCGAGCCAGACGTGGGTCGCCACCCGCAGCGCGCCCAGGAAGGTCGCCGCCACCACCCGGACCCGCAGCGCCGCCGCCGCGTCCCCGCTGCGTGCGGCGACCTCGGCGGCGAGCTCGCGCTCGACGCCCGTGTACGCCGCGATCTGCTGCGCCACCAGTGCGGGATGGCGGCGGATCAGCGTGCTGCGCGCCACCCACTCCGGGTCCGGCTCGCCGAGCTCGCGGTACAGCTCGTCGGCGGCGAGGCTCAGCGCGGTCCACGGCGGCTCGCCCTGCGGCCGCGCCCGCACCCGGTCGAGGAGCAGGGCGATGCGGGTCTCGTCGCCGTAGAGCAGGGCCTGTTCCTTGCCGGCGAAGTAGTTGCTGAACGTCCGCCGGGACACCGAGGCCGCGTCCGCGATCGCCTCGACCGTGACGCCGTCGAAGCCACGCGCCACGGCGAGCTGCACCGCCGCCTCGTGCAGGGCCCGGCGCGTCGCGGCCTTCTTGCGCTCGCGCAGCCCCTCGGCGGTTCCCACGGCCGCGATGGTACGACAGCCCGGACACCTATTCTCAGTGAGCAAACTTGCACTCTGAGCAACCTTCAGGGACAGTTGCATGAGTCAACCAGTAACGCCCGAGGAGGCGACCATGCCGACCGCACCCGACCAGGTCCCCCCTGACCTGGGCGAACGGCTCCGCGACCTGCTGAGGGCGGTCCGTGTCGCCAAGGCGCGATGGCTCCACCAGCGATCGGTGATCCCGAGCGGCATGCTCGGCGTCCTCGCCGCGGTCGACACGCTGTCGGCGGGGCGGTCCCCGGCCGGATGCCACCTCAAGGATCTCGCCGCGCGGTGCGCCCTGGACTCCTCCACCGTCAGCCGGGCCGTGACCTCGCTGGTCGGACTGGGGCTGGTGGAACGTTCGGCGGACCCCACGGACGGGCGCGCGAGCCTGCTGCTCACGACCGACGGCGGACGCCGGGCGCTCGACCACGCCCACGAGTGGCACCGCGAGGTGCTGGCCGGCGCGCTGCACGCCTGGTCGCCCGACGACCTCGAGGCCCTCGACGCGATGCTGCGGCGCTTCGCCGACGACGTCATGACCCATCTGAACACCCAACCGGCGCACACCGCCGACCACACCACCCCGGAGGCCGCGCGATGAGCGCACCCACCACCACGCACGACCCGGAGGCGATGACCCACCGGCAGATCCTCGAGGCGCTCAGCGGCCTGCTGCTGGTGCTCTTCGTCGCGATGACCAGCGCCACGATCGTCGCCACCGCGCTGCCCCGGATCCTCGGGTCGCTCAACGGCAGCCAGAAGCAGTACACCTGGGTGGTCACCGCGACACTGCTCACCGCGACGGCCACGACGCCGATCTGGGGCAAGCTCGCGGACCTGTACAGCAAGAAGCTCCTGGTCCAGATCGCGATCGTCGTGTTCGTCGTCGGGTCGGTGCTCGCCGGGTCCGCGCACAGCGCCGGGCAGCTCATCGCCTCGCGCGCCTTCCAGGGGCTCGGCGTCGGTGGTCTGCAGGCCCTCGTGCAGGTCGTGATCGCCGCGATGATCCCGCCCCGCGAGCGGGGCCGTTACAACGGGTACCTCGGCGGCGTCATGGCCGTCGCGACCGTGGCCGGGCCGCTGCTCGGCGGCGTCATCGTCGACACCACGTGGCTGGGCTGGCGCTGGTGCTTCTTCATCGGCGTGCCGTTCGCCCTCCTCGCGCTCGTCGTCCTGCAGAAGACGCTGCACGTCGTCACCATCCGCCGCGAGAACGTCCACATCGACTATCTCGGCGCGACACTGATCGCCGCCGGCGTCAGCGTGCTGCTCGTCTGGGTGTCCTTCGTGGACTCGTCGTTCGCGTGGCTGTCCTGGCAGAGCGCCGCCATGGTGGCCGCCGGCCTGGTCCTGCTCGCCGCGGCCGTCCGCGTCGAGGCCCGTGCCGCGGAGCCGGTGGTCCCGCTCCACATCGTCACCCAGCGGACCCCCGCGCTCGCGATCCTCGCCAGCGTCGCGGTGGGCATGGCGATGTTCGGTGGGTCGGTCTTCCTCGGCCAGTACTTCCAGATCGGCCGGGGCTACAGCCCCACCGAGGCCGGCCTGCTCACCATCCCGATGATGGCCGGCGTCCTCGGCTCCTCGATCGTGGTCGGCCGGCTCATCACCAAGACCGGCCGGATCAAGCCGTACGTCATCGGCGGCACGGTCGTCCTCGTGGTGGGCTTTGCGGCTCTCGGCACCATCGACCACCAGACGTCGCTGCTCTTCGTCTCCGCCGCGATGCTGCTGGTCGGCATCGGGGTCGGCATGTCGATGCAGAACCTCGTCCTCGCGGTGCAGAACACGGTCGCGCTGCGGGACATGGGGGCCGCCAGCGCCTCGATCACGTTCTTCCGCTCGCTCGGTGGCACGGTCGGCGTCTCGGTGCTCGGGGCCATCCTCGCCCACCGGGTCACCGGCACGATCACCCATCAGCTCGCCGCCGCCGGGGTGCCCACCTCGGGTGGGGGCAAGACCAGCACCCTGAACCTCGCCGCGCTGCCCGAGCAGATCCAGCACATCGTCCGCGCCGCCTACGGCGACGCGACCGGGCACATCTTCCTCATCTCCGCGGGGATCGCGGTGGTGGGCATCCTCGCCTCCGTCTTCCTGCCGCCGGCCACGCTCCGCTCGACGCTCGACCTCGGCGTGACCGCGGACGACGACGAGGCCGTCGCGGAGGTCGCGCGCCGCTGAGACGACCGTGCCGAGTCCGCCCACCGGAGCACGGGCGGACTCGGCACCGCGCGTCCCACCCGAGACAGGAAGGACCGGCGTGGCCCCCTGCCACGCCCCTGTGGCGGGGCGCGCCGCCGTGCCTGCCGTCGTACCCACGCGGCGGACGCGGCCGCGCCCCGTGGGCACGGCCAACGCGTACTCCACCCCCTGATGACGGTGGCCGTGGTCGTGGTGACCGCGAACCACTACTGACTCGACGGCGCCGTGGCCGAGCCCGACCTCCCGCTGCCGCGCTCATCGCCGTATCGGTACATGGTCAGCGCAGAGGGAACTCCACGCCGTACTCGGCCTCTGGACGGGTACCGAAGATCCGCCGGTCTGCCGCGGTGACGGCGACGTCGTTGATGCTCGCCTCACGGCGCTGCATCAGTCCGTTCTCGGCGAATTCCCACAGCTCGTTGCCGTAGCTGCGCCACCACTGGCCGGCCGCGTCGTGCCACTCGTACTGGAACCGCACCGCGATCCGGTTCTCGCGGAAGCCCCACAGGTTCTTGCGCAGCGCGTAGTCGAGCTCGCGCTCCCACTTG
>DASWRY010000091.1:0-15557 GCA_036402915.1 Mycobacteriales bacterium | reverse complement strand
GGGGTGGCGGCCCTCCGCACGTCCAAGCTTCGGTAAAACGCCGCACGGTCACCGGCCGGTGTGCCTACCGTCGGGTGGATCCCGCGCCACCTCGCCCACCCCCTCCGAGGAGGGATCCCCCATGACCGTGACCCGTCGACTCCTCGTACCCGCCGCCGCGGCTCTCGCACTCGGGACGGGCGTGGCACCGGTCCCCGCGCCGGCCGCCCCGACGGGCGGGTACGACCTCGTGAAGCTCGTCTCGGACCGCCCCGGCGCCGCCCGGGTCACCGATCCGGCCCTGGTCAACCCCTGGGGCCTCGCCCTCGGTCCGAACACGGCGCTGTGGGCGGCCGACAACGGCACCGATGTATCGACCGTCTACACCGGCCACACGCCGGCCCCCGCGGGACTCGCCGTCACCGTCCCCGGGGGTGCGCCGACCGGCGTGGTGCTCCAGTCGACCCGGAACTTCGCCGTCCGCGTCCCGGGCGGCACCGCGCCCGCCTTCGCGCTGTTCGCCGGGGAGACGGGCCACGTCAGTGGCTGGCCGTCGTCCGCGTCGTCGTCCGCGGCGGTCGACGCGGTGGTCGACGCGGACGCCGTCTACAAGGGCCTCGCGATCGTCGCCCCGCGCGGACAGGTCATGCTCGCGGCCCCGGACTTCCACGGTGGGCACGTGGACCTGTACGACACGCACTTCCGCCCGGTGCCCCGGCAGGGCCGGTTCACCGACACCGGCCTCCCCGCGGGGTACGCGCCGTTCAACGTGTACGACGCGGGTGACCTCGTGTACGTCGCGTACGCGAAGCAGGACGCCGCCCGCCACGACGAGGTCGCGGGACGCGGCAACGGGTTCGTCGACGCGTACTCGGCGGACGGCAGGCGGCTGCACAGGCTCGTCCGGCGCGGCCCGCTGGACGCGCCGTGGGGCATGACGGTGGCCCCGGCCGGTTTCGGGCGGTTCTCGGGCGCGCTGCTGGTGGGCAACTTCGGGGACGGCCGGATCAACGCGTTCGACCGCCGGAGCGGAGCATTCCTCGGGTCCCTCCGCGACGAGCGCGGGCGGATCCTCCGCATCGACGGCCTCTGGGCGCTCCAGCCGGGCACCGCCTCGACGGGCGGCACGCGGTCGGTCCTGTTCAGCGCGGGGCCCGCAGGCGAGTCGCACGGTCTGCTCGGACTGCTCCGGGCGTCCTGAGACGTCAGCGGCGGACGGGCTCCCCGGCGTCCTCGTCCCATCCGAAGACGTCGTCGAGCTCGTCCCGGCCGCGGAGCACCAGCGGCTGCACGAACCAGAGTCCCGCGACCACGAGCGCCAGCACCGCGGTGATCACGGCGGCCGCGTGCATCGCGAACAGGTAGTCGACCACGAGCAGGACGCACACCGACACCGCCACCGCGAGCATCCCCATGCCGGCGATGGCGAACACGTTCGCGCGCCTCAGCAACTCCTTCTTGTGCCGCGCGCGGAAGAGGATCCGGTGCTGTGCCGCGGGGGCCACCAGGAACGCGATGGCGAGCCCCGCCGTGACGAGCGCGACGAGCAGCAGGAAGCGGTGGAACGCGCTGGCGTGCCCGAACCCGTTGCTGAAGGGCACCGTGAGCAGGAAGCCGAACAGCACCTGTACGCCGGGCAACGCCACGCGGAGCTCCTGGAGCAGCTCCCCCAGCTCCCGGTCCACCCGTTCCTTGGGTGACTCGCCGCCCACCGGACACCTCCTCGTCGTCTCCGGGCAACCTATCTCCTCGTCATCAGCCCGGCACGTTTCGCGAGACGTACGTACGGCATACGATTTCGCCGTGCCCCGTGTGAGCCAGGACCACCTCGACGCCCGGCGCCGCGAGATCCTCGGCGGCGCGCGGGCGTGCTTCGCGCGACACGGGTACGAGGGCGCGACGGTCCGTCGGCTCGAGGAGGAGACCGGCCTGTCGCGGGGCGCGATCTTCCACCACTTCCGTGACAAGGAGTCGCTGTTCCTCGCCGTGGCGGAGGACGACGCCGGCGAGATGGCCGAGGTGGTCGCCGAGCACGGCCTCGTCCAGGTCATGCGCGACCTGCTGACCCGGGACGGCACGCTCGACAAGGCCGGCTGGCTCGGCACGCAGCTCGAGGTGTCCCGGCGCCTCCGCACCGATCCCGACTTCGCCCGCCGCTGGGCCGCCCGCTCGGAGGCCGTCGGCGCGGCCACGCGCGAGCGCCTGGCGCGGCAGCGGGACGCCGGTGTGCTGCGCGACGACGTCTCGCTGGACACCCTGCAGCGGTTCCTCGAGCTGGCGCTCGACGGCCTCGTGCTGCACCTCGCGACCGGGCTGCCCGCGGACGATCTCGGCGCCGTGCTCGACCTGGTCGAAGAGGCCGTCCGGCGCCCGTGAGGCCCTCGCGGGAGGACCTGCTCGCCGCGGCCGGCCGGACGATCCCCGACGTGCTCGCCGACGACCTCGACGTGCTGTTCTGCGGCATCAACCCGGGGCTGTGGTCCGGGTGGAGCGGCCACCACTTCGCGCGGCCCGGCAACCGGTTCTGGCCGGCGCTGCACCGCTCCGGCTTCACGCCCCGGCTCCTCGCCCCGTCGGAACAGGACCTGCTCCCCTCCTGGGGCCTCGGCATCACCAACCTCGTCGGCCGGGCCAGTGCCCGCGCCGACGAGCTGACGCCCGCCGAGCTCGTCGCCGGTGGGGCCGCGCTGCGCGCGAAGGTCGCCGCGCGGCATCCGCGATGGCTCGCGGTGGTCGGGATCACCGCGTACCGCACGGCGTTCGGCCACGCGAAGGCGACCGTGGGCCCGCACGAGGACCTCGGCGCCACGCACGTGTGGGTGCTGCCGAACCCCAGCGGGCTCAACGCGCACTACGGACCCGAGGCACTGGCCGCGGAGTTCGCCGCCCTACGGCAGAGGGTGGAGGACACCGCCTGACCTGGCGCCGCCCCGCCGGCTCAGGACAGCTTCAGCACCGGGTGCCGCTGGTCGAGCCAGGTGGCGAGGTCGAGCGCACGCTCGAGGCCCGCGCGCTCCGCCGGGGTGATCCGCTCCGGTTCCGCGCGCGTCATCGCGGCGACCCGTCCGTGGTCGACGAGGTCGAACACGGCGTGGGGGCTGCCGAGCAGCGCGCGGACCTGGTCCTGCAGGGCGGCCACGTAGCGGATGTCCTGAGTGGACGGATACGGGCTCTTCACCCGCTCGACCACCGACCGCGGCAGCACGTCGGCCGTCGCGGCCCGCAGGAGGCTCTTCTCGCGGCCGTCGAACGTCTTCATCGCCCACGGCGTGTTGTACACGTACTCGACGAGCCGGTGGTCGCAGAACGGCACACGGACCTCGAGGCCGACGGCCATGCTCATCCGGTCCTTCCGGTCGAGCAGCGCGCGGACGAACCGCGTGAGGTGGAGGTGGCAGATCTCCCGCATCCGCCGCTCGGTCCCGGCCTGCCCGTCGAGATGCGGCACGGCGGCGAGGGCCGTGGCGTAGGAGTCCGCCGCGTACCCCGGGAGGTCGAGCGCCGCGGCCAGCTCGTCGGTGAGGACGCCCGGGCCGTCGTGCAGCGAACCGGGGCGCGCAGCCAGCCACGGGAACGTCGGCGCCCGGACGGCCGCCGGGTCGTGGAACCACTTGTACCCGCCGAACACCTCGTCGGCGGACTCGCCCGAGAGCGCCACGGTCGAGTGGCCTCGGATCGCCCGGAACAGCAGGTACAGCGAGTTGTCCATGTCCCCGAGCCCGAGCGGGAGGTCGCGCGCGGCCACGGTGCGGCGGCGGATCTCCGGATCGGCGAGCATCCCCGGGTCGAGGACGATGTCCCGGTGGTCGGTGCCGACGTGCCGCGCCACGTCGTGGACGTACGGCGCGTCCGGGGTCGCCCGCAGATCGTCGGGGACGAAGTTCTCGGCCTGGCCGGTGAAGTCCACGGCGAAGCTGCGCACCGTCTCGCCGTGGACCCCGAGCTGCCGGCCCGCGAGGGCGGTGATCCCGCTCGAGTCCAGTCCGCCGGAGAGCAGCACGCACCGCGGCACATCCGCGACGAGCTGCCGGCGGACGATGTCGTCCAGCAGCGCGCGGACCGTGGCGACGGTCGTCGGCACGTCGTCGGTGTGCTCGCGCGCCGCGAGGTCCCAGTACCGGCGCTCGCGGACGCCACCCCGGTGGACCGTGACGACGGTGCCCGGCTCGACCTCGCGCATGCCGTGCCAGACGGCGTGCCCGGGGTTCTTCACGAACGTGAACATCTCGCGGAGGCCGTCGAGGTCCACCACCGGCTCGGCGAGGGGGTTCGCGAGGATCGCCTTGGGCTCGGAGCCGAACAGCACACCGTCCGCGGTCGGGAAGACGTAGAACGGCTTGATCCCCATCCGGTCCCGGACGAGCACGAGCTCCTCGGTCCGGGCGTCCCACACCGCGAACGCGTACATGCCGTTGAGCCGCTCGGCGACCGCGTCACCCCACTCGAGGTAGCCGTGGAGCACCACCTCGGTGTCGCTCTCGGTACGGAAGGCGTGCCCACGGCTCCGCAGCTCCCCGCGGAGCTCGGGGAAGTTGTACGCCTCGCCGCTGTAGGTGATCACGACCGGCCCGTCCGGCGTGTCGGCGCGCATCGGCTGGGCGCCGCCGTCGAGGTCGATGACGGACAGCCGCCGGTGCCCGAGGGCCGCGTGCCGATCCGCCCAGACGCCGGACGCGTCGGGTCCCCGGCACTCCATCGTCGCGACCATGGCGTCGAGCGCCGGCCGTTCGCCGGTCAGGTCGCGCCGGTAGGACACCCACCCCGTGATGCCGCACATGGTGCACCTCCCGTGGTAGTTAGCTCTACTAAGCAAACTACCGCGGGGACGTCATGTCCGCTACGCCCGTTTCCGGGACGTTTCGTCAGTCCGCGAGCGCAGCGATCGGCGACGCGCTCTGCCGCGCGAACTGCGTCTCGTACAGCTCCGCGTACAGGCCCTCGGACGCCAGCAGCTCCTCGTGCGTCCCGCGCTCGACGATCTCCCCGTCGGCCACCACGAGGATCTGGTCGGCGCCGCGGATCGTGGACAGCCGGTGGGCGATGACGAGCGACGTCCGCCCGGACAGCGCCTCGTCCAGCGCCCGCTGGACCGCCGCCTCGCTCTCGCTGTCGAGGTGCGCGGTGGCCTCGTCGAGGATGACGATGCCCGGCGCCTTCAGGAGCAGCCGCGCGATCGCGAGGCGCTGCTTCTCCCCGCCCGAGAGCCGGTACCCGCGCTCCCCCACGACCGTGTCGAGCCCGTCGGGCAGCGCGCGCACCAGCGGTGCCACCTGGGCGCGGTCGAGGGCGTCCCACATCTGCTCGTCGGTCGCGTCGGGCCGCGCGTAGGTGAGGTTGACCCGGATCGTGTCGTGGAACAGGTGCGCGTCCTGGGTCACCACGCCGACGACGTCCCGCAGCGACGCGAAGGTCGCGTCCCGCACGTCGACACCACCGACGCGGACGACGCCCGAGGTCACGTCGTAGATCCGCGGCACGAGCTGGCTGATCGTCGTCTTGCCGGCGCCGGACGGCCCCACGAGCGCGACGAGCTGCCCCGGCTCGGCCCGGAACGAGACGCCGTGCAGGACCTCCTGCGACGGCGCCGTGTCGAGCACGGCCACGTCCTCCAGGGAGGCGAGGGACACCTCCGCCGCCGTCGGGTACGCGAACCGCACGTCGTCGAACTCGACGGCCCGCGCGTCCGCCGGCACCGTGACCGCGCCGGGCTTCTCGGCCACGGCGGACGGCAGGTCGAGCACCTCGAACACCCGCTCGAACGACACCAGCGCGCTCATCACGTCCACCTGGACGTTGGACAGCGCGGTGAGCGGCCCGTACAGCCGGGTCAGCAGCAGGGCGAGCGCGACGACCGAGCCGGTGGACAGGTCGCCGGAGAGGGCGAGCCAGCCGCCGAGGCCGTACGTCAGCGCCTGGGCGAGCGCGGCGACGAGCGTGAGCGCCACCAGGAACGCCCGGCCGTACATCGCCGACAGCACGCCGACGTCCCGCACCCGCGCGGCGCGGGCCGTGAACGACGCCGTCTCGGCGTCGGGGCGCCCGAACAGCTTCACGAGCTGGGCACCCGCGACGTTGAAGCGCTCGGTCATCGTGGTGTTCATCGACGCGTTCAGGTTCGCGGACTCGCGGGTGATGTCGGCGAGCCGCCGCCCCACCCACCGCGCCGGGAACACGAACACCGGCAGCAGCACGAGCGCGAGCAGCGTGATCTGCCAGGACAGGGTCAGCATCACGCCGAGGGTCAGCACGAGCGCGATGACGTTGGAGAGCGTGCCGGAGAGCGTGGAGGTGAACGCGCGCTGCGCGCCGATCACGTCGTTGTTCAGGCGGCTGACCAGCGCGCCGGTCTGCGTCCGCGTGAAGAACGCGAGCGGCATCCGCTGCACGTGGTCGAAGACCCGGGTCCGGAGGTCGAGGATGATGCCCTCGCCGATCCGGGAGGACGAGTACCGCGACACCATCTGCACGACGGCGTCGAGCAGCGCGAGCCCGGCGATCACCACGGCGATCGTGACGATGGTGGACCGCGAGCCGTTGCGGTGGAGCTGGTCCACGATCCGCCCCGCGAGGACGGGCGTGGCGACCGAGACGACGGCGGAGACGACGACGGTGACGAGGAAGACCGTCACCTGCCGCCGGTACGGCCCGGCGAACGCGAGGACACGCCGCCACGTACCCGCGGCGAGCTTGTGGTCCTTGACCCGCGGATCACGGCGCGTCATCGCGCGCATCGACTCCCAGCCTGCCGGTCCCGTCACGGGCCCCACCTCCCCTCGCTCGAACATACGCGCCCGCCCCGGCATTCCGGGGCGGGCGCGTCGGTGCTGGTCAGGCCCCTACGAGGCTCCGGAGGCGGCGGGTCTGCGCCGCGCGCTCGGCGGCCTCCTGCTCGGCGTGGCTGCGGCCGCGGGCGCCCAGGAGGAGCGCCTTGGTCTCGCGTACCGCCTCGGCCTGCGGCGCCACCAGGGCGGCGCAGAGGTCCGACACGGCCTCGTCGAGCTGGTCGGTCGGCACCACGAGGGTGGCGAGACCGATCCGCTCCGCCTCGTCGGCCGGCACGCGCCGCCCCGTCAGGCAGATCTCGAGGGCGCGGGACGTCCCGACCGCCTCGACGAGCGGCTTCGTCCCGGTGAGGTCGGGGACCAGCCCGAGGCTCGTCTCGGCCATGCACAGCTGGGCGTCCTCGGCGAGCACCCGCAGGTCACAGGCGAGCGCGAGCTGGAATCCCGCGCCGATCGCGTGACCACGGACGGCGGCCACGGACACGATCTCCGGGCGCCGCAGCCAGGTGAACGCCTCCTGGTATCCCGCGATGACGGCCGCGCAGTCCTCGGGGGCCATCCGGGCCATCTCCGGGAAGGACGGCGCGCCGCCGACGGAGGCCCCGGCGAACACCGACCGGTCGAGCCCGGCGGAGAACGATCGGCCCTCCCCGCGGACCACCACGACCCGCACGGCGGGGTCGAGTGTCTCGCCCACCTGCCGGAGCGCGGCCCAGGTGGCCGGCGTCTGTGCGTTCAGTACCTCGGGACGGGACAGCGTGATCGTGCACACCGGTCCGCCCGGATCCACGCGGATCCCGGCATCTGCGTCGCTCATCGAACTCCTCGGTCGGGAGCGACGCACCCTGCCGGCGTCGCTCAGTTCTTCCGGCCTCGCGTCGACCCTCCACGGCCGCGCAGCGTGGCCCCGGACTCGGTGAGTACGCGGTGGACGAAGCCGTACGACCGGCCGGTCGCCTCGGCCAGAGCACGAATGCTCTCACCCGCGGCGTAACGCCGCGTCAGGTCCTTCGCCAGGTTGGTGCGTTCGGGGCCGGTGACCCGGCGGCCCTTCGCGAGGGGCACGTCCGGGGCGGACGCGGTCTTGCGGGAGGAGGTGCGCGTGGCGGCCATCACGATTCGCCTCACGGTTCAGGGTGAAGGGGAGGTATCGGTCCGTAGATCACCGATGTCGTGATCGTAACCCGAGGGTCGTTCCACCGCCCGCGCGGCACGCCGTCCCGTTCGTCCCGGTCAGGCGAGCGCGACCAGGTCCGCGAGGTCGGCACTCCAGGTGTCCTCGATGCCGTCCGGCAGCATGATGACCTTTTCCGGCTTGAGCGCCTCGACCGCGCCCGGGTCGTGCGTCACCAGCACCACGGCGCCGGTGTACGTGGCGAGCGCGTCGAGCACCTGGCCGCGGCTGGCCGGGTCGAGGTTGTTCGTCGGCTCGTCGAGCAGCAGCACGTTCGCGCTCGAGCAGACGAGGCCCGCGAGCGCGAGGCGGGTCTTCTCGCCGCCGGACAGGACACCCGCCGGCTTCTCCACATCGTCACCGGAGAACAGGAACGCACCGAGGATCCGCCGCAGCTCGCTGTCGGGCGCGTCTCCGCCGGCGGAGCGCATGTTCTCGAGGACGGTGCGGTCGGTGTCGAGGGTCTCGTGCTCCTGGGCGTAGTACCCCAGCTTGAGCCCGTGCCCGGCCTGGACCTCCCCGGTATCCGGCGTCTCGATGCCCGACAGCAGCCTCAGCAGCGTCGTCTTGCCCGCGCCGTTCAGCCCGAGGATGACGACCCGCGCTCCGCGGTCCACCGCGAGGTCCACGTCGGCGAAGATCTCGAGGGATCCGTAGGACTTCGACAGCCCCTCCGCGGTGAGCGGCGTCCTGCCGCACGGGGCCGGGTTCGGGAAGCGGACCCTCGCCACCTTGTCGCTCGCGCGGACGTCGTCCAGCCCGGCGAGCAGCTTCTCCGCGCGCCGCGCCATGTTCTGCGCGGCAACGGTCTTCGTGGCCTTCGCGCGCATCTTGTCCGCCTGCGCCATCAGCGCCCCGGCCTTCTTCTCCGCGTTGGCGCGCTCGCGGTGACGGCGGCGCTCGTCGGTCTCGCGCTGCGTCAGGTACGCCTTCCAGCCGACGTTGTACACGTCGACGGTCGCGCGGTTGGCGTCGAGGTACCAGACCTTGTTGACGACGGCGTCGAGCAGCTCGGCGTCGTGGGAGATCACCACCAGGCCGCGCTTGTGTGCCTTCAGGTGGTCGCGGAGCCAGGCGATCGAGTCGGCGTCGAGGTGGTTGGTGGGCTCGTCGAGCAGCAGCGTCTCGGCGTCGGAGAACAGGATCCGGGCGAGCTCGACGCGGCGGCGCTGGCCGCCGGACAGCGTGCCGAGCGTCTGCGCCAGCACCCGGTCGGGGAGGCCGAGGTTCGAGCAGATCCGTGCGGCCTCACTCTCCGCGGCGTACCCGCCGAGCGCCGAGAACTGGTCCTCGAGGCGCCCGTACTTCGCGATCAGCCGGTCCCGCTCGGCGTCGTTCGCGGCCTCCGCCATCGCGACCTGCGTCTTCTCCATGCCGTGCAGGAGCACGTCGAGGCCCCGCGCGGACAGGACCCGGTCGCGGGCCGTCACGTCGAGGTCGCCGGTGCGCGGGTCCTGCGGGAGGTACCCGACGGGGCCGCGGCGGTCGATCGTCCCGGCGTACGGCAGCGACTCCCCCGCGAACACCCGCAGGCTCGTCGTCTTGCCCGCGCCGTTGCGGCCCACCAGGCCGACACGGTCGCCGGTCTGGACGCGGAGCGTGACGCCTTCGAGGAGGATCCGGGCGCCGGCGCGCAGCTCGAGTCCGGTGACGGTGATCATGTGGAGGCAGACCTCTTCGGGAACGGCGGGGTGGACAGGCGGCGTCTCGTGCTCGGCACTGTCAGCGCGTCTCGGTGGTCACGGCAACCAGTTTACGCCGCTGTCTCCGGCAGGCGCTGTGACCGCGGTCGCCGTACCCGCCCGATCCTGCGCACCGTCGCGTCAGGGGTCGACGACCCTGATCCGCACGGTCCGGTAGAGGCTGGGGGCCGTCTCGAGCACGGCCCGCTTCGGGTCCGGTACGGGGAGGAACCGCGCGTCCACGAGCGGCCGCAGCGACGCGAGGCGCGGGTCGGCCAGCACCGCCTCGACGGCCCCGCGGTCGCCGCCGGTCACCACGGCGTCGAGCGCCGGGACGTGCGGGAGCAGGACGCGGGCCGCGGTGTCGGCGGCCACCTCGAGCGCGTGACGGGCCTGTCCCTCACGGCGCCGCGCGAAGCGGCCCGAGGACGAGCCGCCGGCCCGGTTGCGCCCGTGTACCGGCCGGCTGTCGGTCTTCGAGACCTCGAGCCGCGTGCCGGAGAAGACACCCGTGGCGAAACCGCCGAGCCGCACCAGCAGCACCCCGACCCGCCGGTCCCGCGAGGCGTGGGCGCCGAGCGACGTCAGCGCGCCGCCCGAGACGACGAGCGGCGGGAACGGGACGTGGCACTCGGCGCGCGCCCCGTCGGCGGCCACGACGGTGACGAGGTCGCCGCCCGCGGTCGTGGTGAACGGCCCGTGCCGGTCGGCGAACCCGTCGAACCACCGGGTGAGCCGCTCCGGCGGCACCTCCACCCAGCGGCCGCCGCCGGCGGCCGGATGGGCGGTCACGTCAGGCACCGCCGGCGGAGCCGGCCACTCAGACGTTGAAGCCCAGCGCGCGCAGCTGGTCGCGGCCGTCGTCGGTGATCTTGTCCGGCCCCCACGGCGGCATCCAGACCCAGTTGATCCGGAAGTCCTGGACCAGCCCGCCCGAGGTCAGCGCCGACCGCGTCTGGTCCTCGATGACGTCGGTCAGCGGGCAGGCCGCCGACGTCAGCGTCATGTCCAGCGTCGCGACGTTGTCGTCGCCCACGTGGATCCCGTACACGAGGCCGAGGTCGACCACGTTGATGCCGAGCTCGGGGTCGACCACGTCGCGCATGGCCTCCTCGACGTCCTCGACCTTCGCGACGCCCGTCTCGGGGGCCTTGGCAGTGTCCTCGCTCACGGGGTACCTCCGGTCTCCGACGCGACCGCCTGTGCGGTCGCGTCCTTGAACGCCATCCAGCCGAGCAGCGCGCACTTGACCCGCGCCGGGTACTTCGCGACGCCGGCGAACGCGACCGCGTCCTCCAGCACGTCCTCGTCGGGCTCCACACGGCCACGTCCCTGCATGAGCGTGCGGAACTCCTCCGACACCACGAGGGCCTCGTGGACCGTCTTGCCCACGAGCAGCTCGTACAGGACCGACACCGACGCCTGGCTGATCGAGCAGCCCTGGCCGTCGTACGACACGTCCTCGACCTTCGCATCCGCGTCCGACCCGCCGAGGGACACCCGCAGCGTGATCTCGTCGCCACACGTCGGGTTGACGTGGTGCACCTCGGCGTCGAACGGGTCACGCAGACCGCGCCCGTGCGGGTGCTTGTAGTGGTCCAGGATGATCTCCTGGTACAGCGACTCCATCTGCATCAGGTCGCGTCCCTCACGAGAAGAACCTCTTGGCCTGCTCCACACCGGCCACCAGGGCGTCGATGTCCTCGGTGGTGTTGTACAGGTAGAACGTCGCGCGGGTCGTCGCGGGCACCTCGAAGCGGCGCATGACCGGCCAGGCGCAGTGGTGGCCCACCCGGACCGCGATGCCGAGGTCGTCGAGCACCTGCCCCACGTCGTGCGGGTGGATGCCGTCGACGGCGAACGACACCGCGCCGCCGCGGGCCTCGGTCGTCGGCGGGCCGACGATCCGCAGCCCCTCGACGGTCGCGAGCCCCTCGAGCGCGTACGCCGTGAGCGCCTGCTCGTGGGCGTGGACGTCCGCCATGCCGACGGAACTCAGATAGTCGACCGCCGCGCCGAGTCCGACGGCCTGCGCGATGTTCGGCACGCCCGCCTCGAAGCGCGCCGGCGGGGCCGCGAACGTCGAGCCCTCCATCCGGACGACCTCGATCATCGAGCCGCCGGTGAGGAACGGCGGCATCGCGGACAGCAGCTCGAGCCGCCCCCACAGCACGCCGACCCCGGTCGGTCCGAGCATCTTGTGGCCGGAGAACGCGACGAAGTCCGCGCCGGTCGCCGTCACGTCGACCGGCATGTGCGGCACCGACTGGCACGCGTCCAGCACGACGAGCGCGCCGACGGCGTGGGCCCGGGCCGTGATCGCGTCGAGCGGGTTGACCGTGCCGAGCACGTTCGACTGGTGGGTCAGCGCGACGACCTTGGCCCGCTCGGTGATCATGCCCTCGACGTCGGAGAGGTCGAGCCGTCCGTCGTCGGTGAGGCCGAACCACTTCAGCGTCGCCCCGGTGCGCAGGCACAGCTGCTGCCACGGCACGAGGTTCGCGTGGTGCTCCATCTCGGTGACCACGATCTCGTCGCCGGGGCCCACCGCGAACCGCGCCGCCTCGGGACCCGCCGTCGCGGCGTTCCCCATCGCGTACGCGACGAGGTTGATGCCCTCGGTCGCGTTCTTGGTGAAGACCACCTCGTCGAACTGCGCGCCGATGAAGCCGGCGACCTTCGCCCGGGCGCCCTCGTAGAGGTCGGTCGCCTCCTCGGCGAGCTGGTGCGCCCCGCGGTGGACCGCCGCGTTGTGCCGCTCGTAGTACTCCCGCTCGGCGTCGAGCACCTGGCGCGGCTTCTGCGAGGTGGCCCCGGAGTCGAGGTACACGAGCTTCCGCCCGTCCCGCACGGTGCGGGACAGGATCGGGAAGTCGGCCCGGAGCGCCTCGACGTCGAGGGCCGAGGAGCGTGCCGCGGTGGCCGTCACGACGCCGCCCCGGCCCCCGTGTACCGGACGTAGCCCTCGGACTCGAGGCGCTCGGCCAGCTCGTGGCCGCCCTCCTCGACGATGCGCCCGTTCACGAACACGTGCACGAAGTCGGGCTGGATGTACCGCAGGATCCGGGTGTAGTGCGTGATCAGCAGGACGCCGGTCTCGCCGGTGGCGCGGACCCGGTTCACGCCCTCCGAGACGATGCGCAGCGCGTCGACGTCGAGCCCGGAGTCGGTCTCGTCGAGGATCGCCGTCTTCGGCTGGAGCAGCTCCAGCTGGAGGATCTCGTGGCGCTTCTTCTCGCCACCGGAGAAGCCCTCGTTGACGTTGCGCTCGGAGAAGGCCGGGTCCATGCCGAGCTTCGACATGGCCTCCTTGACCTCCTTGACCCAGGTGCGGAGCTTCGGGGCCTCGCCGCGAACGGCGGTGGCGGCCGTGCGGAGGAAGTTCGACACCGACACACCCGGCACCTCGACCGGGTACTGCATCGCGAGGAACAGGCCCGCGCGGGCGCGCTCGTCCACGGTCATCGCGAGGACGTCCTCGCCGTCGAGCGTCACGCTGCCCTGGGTGACCGTGTACTTGGGGTGGCCCGCGATCGAGTACGCGAGCGTCGACTTGCCGGAGCCGTTCGGCCCCATGATCGCGTGCGTCTCGCCCGCGCGGACGGTGAGGTCGACGCCCTTGAGGATGGGCTTGACCTCGTCGCCCGTGTTGACGGTGACGTGCAGGTCGCGGATCTCGAGCGTGCTCACGGGGTGGGCTCCTGGTTCGCAGAGTCAGATGAGTCGGGTCCGGTGGAGAGCGACACGTACACGTCGCTCCCGTCCACCCGGACGGCGTAGACGGGGACCGGCTCGGTGGCCGGCGGGCCGCTGGGCTTGCCGGTGCGCAGGTCGAAGCGGGAACCGTGGAGCCAGCACTCCAGCGTGCAGCCCTCGATCTCGCCCTCGCTCAGCGGGACGTTCGCGTGCGAGCAGACGTCGTGGACGGCGAACCACTCGCCGGAGGTGCGCACGATCGCGACCGGTGTGTCGCCGATCTCCACCGCCAGCGCGCCACCCTCGGGCACCTCGTCCACGGAGGCGACGCGCGTCCAGTCGCCCGGCATCAGGCACCGACCTCGGACAGCCGGCCCTCGATGGTCGCCATCAGGCGGTCGCGCAGCTCGGGGACCGGGATGCGGTGCAGCAACTCGGCGAAGAAGCCCCGCACGACCAGGCGCCGGGCCTCGTCGGCGGGGATGCCGCGGGCCATCAGGTAGAAGAGCTGCTCGTCGTCGAAGCGGCCGGTCGCGCTCGCGTGGCCGGCGCCCGCGATCTCGCCGGTCTCGATCTCGAGGTTCGGCACCGAGTCGGCGCGCGCGCCGTCCGACAGCAGCAGGTTGCGGTTGATCTCGTACGTGTCGGTCCCGGTGGCCGCCGCGCGGATCACCACGTCGCCGACCCAGACCGTGTGCGCGTCGTCGCCCTGCAGCGCACCGCGGTAGATCACGTTGCTGCGGCAGTCGGGGACCGAGTGGTCCGCGAGGAGCCGGTGCTCGAGGTGCTGGCCGGCGTCGGCGAAGTAGATGCCGACCGCCTCGGCGTCGCCGCCGCGGCCGGTGTACTCCACCGAGGTGTACTGGCGGACCAGGTCGCCGCCCAGGCTGACCGAGACGTGGTGCAGCCGGGCGTCGGCCGCGAGACGCGTCCGCTGGTGCTGGAGGTGGACCGAGCCGCGGTCGAAGTCCTGCACGGTCACGAACGTCAGCGAGGCGTTCGCGCCGACGGTGATCTCCACGTTGTCCGACAGCGTCGCCGCGCCCGTGTGGTCGAGGACCACGGTGACCTCGGCGCCGTCGCCGACCTCGACGACCGTGTGGCCGTACGACGCGCCGTCGGCCCCGCGACCGCGCACGCCGACCACGACCGGCGTCTCGACGACCGCGTTCCGCGCCACGGACACCACCAGGGCGTCGGACGCCTCGCCGTACGCCACCGCGCTCGCCCGGTCGAACGGCACGAGCACGGCGCCGACCCGCGGGTCGTCGCGCGTGACGCGCTCGGACGTGACGCCGGCCGGGAGGTCGCCGACCACGTGCTCGGGGCCCTCGTCGGCGCGCTTCGCCGTGCCGTCCAGCAGGCCGCCGAGCTGCTTCAGCGGCGTGAACCGCCACTCCTCCTCGCGCCCGGTCGGGACCGGGAAGTCGGCGGCGTCGTACGACCGCACACCCTGCGCGCGGGCATCGTGGGGCTGTTCCACGCCGGACTGCTCGGCGAGGACCGGGACCTGGGTGGTCATTGTGGGGTGATCTCCGTGGGGGTGTCGGTGTGGCGGGGGACGGCCGGCGTCAGCCGACCGCGCCCTCCATCTGCAGCTCGATCAGGCGGTTCAGCTCGAGCGCGTACTCCATGGGCAGCTCCCGGGCGATCGGCTCGACGAAGCCGCGCACGATCATCGCCATCGCCTCGTCCTCGCCCATGCCCCGCGACATCAGGTAGAAGAGCTGGTCCTCGCTGACCTTCGACACCGTGGCCTCGTGACCCATCGACACGTCGTCCTCACGGACGTCGACGTACGGGTACGTGTCCGAGCGGCTGATCTGGTCGACCAGCAGCGCGTCGCACTTCACGGTCGACTTCGACCCGTGCGCGCCCTCCTGGATCTGCACCAGGCCGCGGTACGAGGTGCGGCCACCGCCACGGGCGACCGACTTGCTGATGATGGTCGAGGAGGTGTTCGGCGCCGCGTGGACCATCTTGGCGCCGGCGTCCTGGTGCTGGCCCTCGCCCGCGAACGCGATCGAGAGGACCTCGCCCTTGGCGTGCTCGCCGACCATGTACACGGCCGGGTACTTCATCGTGACCTTGGAGCCGATGTTGCCGTCGACCCACTCCATCGTCGCGCCCTCGTGGGCGACGGCGCGCTTGGTGACGAGGTTGTACACGTTGTTCGACCAGTTCTGGATCGTCGTGTACCGGCAGCGGGCGTTCTTCTTGACGATGATCTCGACCACCGCGGAG
>DASWRY010000090.1:0-36609 GCA_036402915.1 Mycobacteriales bacterium | reverse complement strand
CCGGTCCCTACCGTTGACGCGCCCCGCACGGCGTGAGTACCGTTCGCATGCAGAACGCGTGTTCGTCATACGACCGCGCTGCGGAACCGGGAGGACGGATGGCGGACATCGTCTCGCTCGCCGACGGGGTGCGGGAGCTGGTGCACGACGGCGACGTCGTGGCGCTCGAGGGGTTCACGCACCTCATCCCGTTCGCGGCCGGGCGGGAGATCATCCGTGCGGGCCTCCGCGACCTCACGCTCGTCCGGATGACGCCCGACGTGATCTACGACCAGCTGATCGGGGCCGGCTGCGCCCGCAAGCTCGTCTTCTCGTGGGGAGGCAACCCCGGCGTGGGGTCGCTGCACCGATTCCGGGACGCCGTGCAGAACTCGTGGCCCGTGCCGCTCGAGATCGAGGAGCACAGCCACGCCGGGATGGCGAACCGGTACGTCGCCGGGGCGTCCGGGCTGCCGTTCGCCGTGCTGCGCGGGTACACCGGGACCGACCTGGCCGCGCAGACGCCGACGATCAAGCCGATCACATGCCCGTTCACCGGCGAGACGCTCACCGCGGTGCCGGCGCTGAACCCGGACGTGAGCGTGATCCACGCGCAACGCGCCGACCGCAACGGGACCGTCCAGCTGTGGGGCATCGCCGGCGTCCAGAAGGAGGCCGTGCTCGCCGCGAAACGTTCTCTGGTCACGGTCGAGGAGATCGTCGAGGACCTCGAGCCGGTGCCCGGACAGGTGATCCTGCCGTCGTGGGCGGTCACCGCCGTCGCCGAGGTGCCGGGCGGGGCGAGACCCTCGTACGCGCAGGGGTACTACGAGCGCGACAACGACGCGTACCAGGCCTGGGACGCGATCGGCCGCGACCGCGAAACGTTTTCTCGCTGGCTGACCGAGCTGCTCGGAGTGGAGGAGCCCGCATGACCCCCACCGGGTCCGCAGACTGGACCGCCGACGAGATGATGAGCGTCGCCGCGTCCCACGCGCTCGCGGGCGTGACGTCCTGCTTCGTCGGCATCGGGCTGCCCAGCACCGCGGCGAACCTCGCGCGGCGTACCCACTCGCCCGACCTCGTCCTCGTGTACGAGTCCGGGACGCTCGGGTCCAGGCCGACCCGCCTGCCGCTCTCGATCGGCGACGGGATCCTCGCCGAGACGGCCGAGGCCGTGGTGAGCGTGCCGGAGATCTTCAACTATTGGCTCCAGCCCGGGCGGATCGACGTCGGCTTCCTCGGCGCCGCGCAGATCGACAGGTTCGCCAACATCAACACCACCGTGATCGGGCACGACTACGCCGAGCCCAAGGTCCGGCTCCCGGGCGCCGGCGGCGCGCCGGAGATCGCCGCCTCGTGCGGCGAGGTCATCGTGGTCGTGCGGCAGAGCGCCCGGTCCTTCGTGGAGCGCGTCGACTTCGTGACCTCGGTCGGGTACGGCCGCGGGCCCGGCGACAGAGAACGTTTCGGCCTCCGCGGGCGCGGCCCGTCACGCGTGATCACCGACAAGGGGATCCTCGAGCCGGACCCGGCGACGTGCGAGCTCACCCTCACGAGCCTGCACCCGGGTGTCACCGTCGCCGAGGCCCGGGAGAGCATCGGCTGGGACCTGCGGGTCTCGCCCGACCTCACCACCACACCGCCGCCGACCGCGGACGAACTCACGGTCCTGCGCGGCCTGACCGATCCGGAGGGATCTCGGTGACCGACGCCTTCGTCCTCGACGCCGTCCGCACGCCGTTCGGCCGCTACGGCGGCGCGCTCGCCGAGGTCCGCCCGGACGACCTCGCCGCGCACGTGCTCCGCACGCTGCTCGAGCGATCGCCGGACCTCGATCCCGCGGCGGTCCAGGACGTCGTCTTCGGCGACGCCAACCAGGCCGGCGAGGACAACCGCGACGTCGCCCGCATGGCCGTCCTGCTCGCCGGGATGCCCACCTCGGTACCCGGCGCGACGGTGAACCGGCTCTGCGGCTCGGGGCTGGACGCCACGATGAACGCGAGCCGCCAGGTGCAGACCGGTGACGCCGACCTCGTCGTCTCCGGCGGTGTCGAGTCGATGAGCCGCGCGCCGTGGGTGCTCCCGAAGCCCGAGCGCGGGTACCCCCGCGGGCACGAGACGCTGCACTCGACCACGCTCGGCTGGCGCATGGTCAACCCCGCGATGCCGGACCGGTGGACGATCTCCCTCGGCGAGAGCGCCGAGGGGCTCGCCGACCGGTACGGGATCTCGCGTGAGGAACAGGACGAGTTCGCGGTGAAGAGCCACCGCAACGCGGCGCGCGCGTGGGCCGAGGGCGTGTTCGCCGACGAGGTCGTCGCGGTGCCGGGCACCGACCTGACCGCCGACGAGAGCATCCGCGCCGACTCCTCGGTCGAGGCGCTCGCGAGGCTGAAGCCGGTGTTCCGCGCCGGCGGCACGGTCACCGCGGGCAACTCCTCGCCGCTCAACGACGGCGCCGCCGCGCTGCTGATCGGCTCGGAGGCCGGCGCGGCCGCGGCCGGCCGGACCCCCCTGGCCCGCATCGCCGGGCGCGGCGCGGCCGGCGTCGACCCGGACGTGTTCGGCATCGGACCGGTCGAGGCCGCGAACCGTGCCCTCGCGAGGGCCGGAATCGGCTGGGGCGACCTGTCCGCGGTCGAGCTGAACGAGGCGTTCGCCGTCCAGTCCCTCGCATGCCTCGCGGACTGGAAGGAGCTCGACCCCGAGATCGTCAACGTCAACGGCGGGGCGATCGCCCTCGGCCACCCGCTCGGGGCGTCCGGCGCCCGCATCGTCGGCTCGCTCGCCCACGAACTGCACCGGCGCGGCGGCGGCTGGGGCCTCGCCGCGATCTGCATCGGTGTCGGCCAGGGGCTCGCCGTCGTCCTGGAGGGGGCCTGATGACCGAGCTGGTCGTCCCCGGGTACGCGCGCGACGAGACCGCGCACGTCCCGCTGCTGTACCCGGACTACACGAGCACGCAGACCCGGTCGCCGGGCGAGCCGCTGGTCCTGCTGCCGCACCGGATGACCGAGATCACCGGGCCGCTGTTCGGCGAGGACCGGGTGTTGCCCACCGACCGCGACCTCACGAACCAGCACGAGGGCGAGGCGCTCGGCCAGCGGATCGTCGTCCGCGGCCGGGTGCTCGACACCGGCGGCCGCGCGGTGCCGGGCACGCTGCTCGAGGTGTGGCAGGCCAACGCGGCCGGCCGGTACCGGCACCACGTGGACACCTGGCCCGCGCCGCTCGACCCGAACTTTACCGGCCTCGGCCGCACCGTGACCGACAGCCTCGGGCGGTACGAGTTCACGACGATCAAGCCCGGCGCGTACCCGTGGGGGAACCACCACAACGCGTGGCGCCCGGCGCACATCCACTTCTCGCTGTTCGGGCGCGCGTTCACGCAGCGGCTCGTCACGCAGATGTACTTCCCGGACGACCCGCTGTTCCCGTACGACCCGATCTGGAACTCGATCCCGGACGAGAGGGCGCGCCGGCGGCTGGTGTCCCGCTTCTCGCTCGAGGCGACCCAGCCGAACTGGGCGCTCGCGTTCGAGTTCGACATCGTCCTGCGCGGCCGGGACGCCACGCCGTTCGAGAGCGAGGTGGACGACGGATGACCACTCCCTCCCAGACGGTCGGCCCGTACCTGCACATCGCACTGCCGTGGGACGACGGCCCGTACGTCGTGCCGGAGGACACGCCCGGCGCGATCTGGCTCCGCGGCCGCGTGACCGACGGCAACGGCGATCCGGTGCCGGACGGGCTCGTGGAGACGTGGCAGGCCGACCCGGACGGCCGGTTCGACCACGCCGACGACCCGCGCGGCGCGGTGCGGGCCACAGACGGCTTCCGGGGCTTCGGGCGCTGCCCGACCGGCCCGGACGGGGGGTACGCGATCCTGACGCTGCGGCCGGGCGCGATCGAGGACCAGGCGCCGCACGTGGACGTGTCGGTGTTCGCCCGCGGGCTGCTCGACCGGGTCGTCACGCGGATCTACTTCGCCGATCTCGACAACAGCGGCGACCCCGTGCTGGCGAGCGTCCCCGCCGAGCGCCGTGCGACCCTGCTCGCCCGGCCCACCGGGGACGGGTACCTGTTCGACATCCGCTTGCAGGGAGACCATGAGACCGTCTTCTTCGCCCTCTGAGGGCGGCCTGTTCTCCGGCGTCCTGGGGCGGGGCGGGTCCGCTGTGGACGATCGCGCGTGGCTCCAGGCGCTGCTCGACGCCGAGGCGGGGCTGGCCCGGGCGCAGGCGGCCGTCGGGCTGCTCCCGTGGGAACACGCCGAGGGCATCTCGTCGGCGTGCGACGCGTCCCGGTTCGACGTGGCCACGATCGGGCGCGAGGCGGCGTCCGGCGGCAACCCGGTGATCCCCCTGGTACGGCACCTCACCGCGGCGGTCCCCGGCGACGCCGCCGGGCAGGTGCACCGCGGCGCGACCAGCCAGGACATCGTGGACACCGCGGCGATGCTCGTCGCGCACCGCGCGCTGGGCCCACTGCTCGACGACGCCCGCGCCGCCGCCGAGGCCGCCGCACGCCTCGCGCGGGCGCACCGGTCCACCGTCATGGCCGGGCGGACCCTGCTGCAGCAGGCCGTGCCGGTCACGTTCGGGCTCACCGCCGCCGGGTGGATGTCCGCTGTGGACGCCGCGGTACGCCGGCTGACCGAGGTGCGGTCGACCCGGCTCGCCGTTCAGCTGGGCGGCGCGGCGGGCACGCTCGCGTCGCTCGGTACGGACGGCATCGCGGTCGCCGAGGCGTACGCGGGCGCGCTGGGCCTCGCCGCCCCGGTCCTCCCGTGGCACACCGACCGGACCCGGGTCGCGGAGTTGGCGTCCGCGCTCGGCACGCTGGCCGGGGTGGTCACCAAGATCGGCCGCGACGTGGTGCTCCTCGCCCAGACCGAGGTCGGGGAGGTCGCCGAGGGGAGCCCCGGCGGGTCGTCGGCGATGCCGCACAAGCAGAACCCGGTCGCCGCCGTGTCCGCGGTGGCGGCGGGCCTGCGCGCGCCCGGCCTGGTGTCCACAGTGCTCACCGCGATGGCCCAGGAGCACCAGCGCGGCGCGGGCCCGTGGCATGCGGAGTGGCTGCCGCTGCGCGACCTGCTGACCGCCACGGGCTCGGCGGTCGCGTGGCTGCGCGACTGCCTGGAGAACCTCACGGTCGACGCCGCGCGGATGCGGTCCAATCTGGACCTCACCGGTGGGCTGGTCCTCGCCGAGCGGGTGACCGCCGCCCTCGCGCCGCGCCTCGGGCGGCTCGCCGCGCACGACCTCGTGTCGTCCGCGGCCGGCGGCGGCAGGCCGTTCGCCGACGCCCTCGCCGGTGCGGGCCTGCCCGCGGACGAGGTGGCCGCGCTGCTCGACCCGGCGTCGTACCTCGGGAGCGCGGAGGCGTTCGTCGACCGCGCCCTCGCCGCGCACGCGGGGACGGGCCCGTGAACAGACTCCACCACGTCGTCGACGGCCCGGCGGACGCGCCGGTCGTCGTGCTCGCCGGGTCGCTCGGCAGCACGCTCGCGATGTGGGACCCGCAGGTACCCGCGCTCGCGGAGCGATTCCGGGTCGTCCGGTTCGACCACCGCGGGCACGGGAAGAGCCCGGTGGTGCCGGGGCCGTTCGCGCTGGCGGACCTCGGCGGCGACGTCGTGGAGCTGCTCGACAGGCTCGACACCGAGCGGGCCCACGTCGTCGGCCTGTCGCTCGGCGGCATGGTCGCGATGTGGCTGGGTGCCCACGTCCCCGAGCGGGTGGACCGGCTCGCCGTGCTCTGCACGTCGGCGCTCCTCGGGCCCGCGTCCGGGTGGACCGACCGGGCCGCGGTCGTCCGCGCGGAGGGGACCGCGGCGGTCGCGGACGCCGTGGTCGCACGGTGGTTCACGCCGGAGTACGCGGCGGCGAACCCCGAGCTCGTGGCCGAGATGCGCGCGATGGTCGCCGGGACGCCCTCCGAGGGGTACGCCGCATGCTGCGAGGTCATCGCCCGCATGGACCTCACCGCGGACCTGTCCGCGATCACCGCGCCGGTGCTCGCGATCGCGGGCGCGGACGACCCCGCCACGCCGCCGGTCCACCTCGGGGCCATCGCCGCCGGCGTCGCCGACGGGCGGTTCACCGTCGTCGGGCCGGGCGCGCACCTGGCCAGTTACCAGCAGGCGCCGGCCGTGAACCGGCTGCTGCTCGACCATCTTCTCGGGGAGGCCACGTGACGTCGGACGCGGAGCGGTACGGCGACGGGATGGAGGTGCGCCGGGCCGTCCTCGGGGACACACACGTGGACCGCGCCGTCGCGAACACCACCGGGTTCACCGCCCCGTTCCAGGACTTCGTCACCCGGTACGCGTGGGGTGACGTGTGGACGCGGCCGGGACTGGACCGGCGTACCCGGAGCATCGTCACCCTCACCGTGCTGACTGCGCTCGGCCACGAGAACGAGCTCGCGATGCACGTCCGCGCCGCCGTCCGGAACGGCCTCACCGCCGACGAGATCGGCGAGGTGCTGCTGCACACCGCGGTCTACGCGGGGGTGCCGGCGGCCAACACGGCGTTCGCGGTCGCCCAGCGCGTCCTCGGCGAGATGGCCGACGGATAACCTGCGTGTCCACCGTCCACCGAGAGGGTCACCGATGACCGAGCCGGACAGCAGGGGCGCGCACTTCGTGCAGTCCCTGGAGCGCGGCCTGGCCGTGATCCGCGCCTTCACGGCGTCGACCCCGGAACTCACGCTGTCCGACGTGGCCCGCGCGACCGGGCTGACCCGGGCGGCGGCGCGGCGCTTCCTGCTCACGCTGCTCGACCTCGGGTACGTCCGGACGGACGGACGGCTGTTCTCGCTTACCCCGCGGGTGCTCGACCTCGGGTACTCGTACCTGTCGAGCATCTCGCTGCCCGAGGTCGCCGAGCCGCACCTCGAGCGGCTGGTCGCCGAGGTGCACGAGTCGTCGTCGGTGTCGGTGCTGGACGGGGACGACGTCGTGTACGTCGCCCGCATCCCCACGTCCCGGATCATGGCGGTGTCGATCAACGTCGGGACCCGGTTCCCCGCGTACGCCACCTCGATGGGACGCGTGCTGCTGGCGGGGCTGCCCGACGACGAGCTCGAGGCGTACCTCGCGCGGACCGAGCTGCGGCGCCTCACCCCGAAGACGCTGACCAGTTCCAAGGCGCTGCAGGCCGAGCTGACGCGGGTCCGGGCGCAGGGCTGGGCGCTCGTCGACCAGGAGCTCGAGGAAGGGCTGCGGGCGATCGCCGCGCCGATCCGGGACCGGTCGGGCAAGATCGTCGCGGCGGCGAACGTGTCGGCACACGCCAGCCGTACCTCGCCGGAGGACATCCGGCGGAACCTGCTGCCCCCGCTGCTGGCGGCGGCGGCACGGATCGAGACGGACCTGCAGGTGGCGACGCGCGGCTCTGGGCGGTCCCTGAGCGGCTGAGCGTGACGACCGACGACGACACGGGGGGAACCGGATGAGCAGGGCGCTGGTACTGGGCGGCGGCGGGGTCACCGGCATCGCGTGGGAGCTGGGCCTGCTGACCGGCCTCCGGGACGAGGGTCTCGACCTCACCGGGGCCGACGTCGTGGTCGGCACGTCGGCCGGGTCGGCAGTGGGCGCGCAGATCACCAGCGGGGCGGACGTCGCCGAGCTGTACGCCCGCGAGGTCGCGTCCGGGCGGCCGGGGCGGGAGAACCGCGAGAAGCCGGTCGAACTGGATGTCGAACAGTTCATGACCGCCATGGCCGCGGCGGCCCGGGGCGTGACGGGCGCGCAGGAGTTCCGCGCCCGGATCGGCCGGCTCGCCCTCGAGGCCGACACCGTGCCCGAGGCCGAGCGGGTGGAGATCATCGCCTCGCGGCTGCCGTCGCGCGAGTGGCCCGACCGCTCGCTGCTGGTCACGGCCGTGGACACCGAGACCGGCGAGCTGGTCGTGTGGACACGCGAGTCCGGCGTACCCCTGGTGTCCGCGGTGGCCGCGAGCTGCGCCGTCCCCGTGGTCTGGCCGCCGGTGACGATCGACGGACGGCGGTACATGGACGGCGGCATCCGTTCCGGCACGAACGCGGACCTCGCTGCGGGCGCCGAGTCCGTGATCGTGGTGGCGCCGATCGCGGACATGCCCACGTTCCCCGGGACCGGGCTGGAGGCGGAGCTGGCGGCCCTGGGCGACGGCGTCCGCACGGCGGTCGTCCACCCCGACGAGTCCGCCGTCGCGGCGATCGGGCCCAACGTGCTCGACCCCCGCAGGCGCGCCGTGGCAGCCGAGGCAGGGCGCGTCCAAGGCGCCGCACTGGCCGACGTGCTGCGGGACGTCTGGATCTGAGCGCCGCGCTCAGCGCGCGCCGGCGCCCACCGGCTCGACGGTCCGCGGCGCCTCGTCCTCGTCCGGCGGCTCGACCTCCTCGAGGCCGACCCGCTGCTGGATGCGCTTCGTCCATGCCGGGGCCCACCACGTGACCCTCTGCCCGAGCAGCACCATCGTGGCCGGGACGAGCAGGGCCCGGACGATCGACGCGTCCACGGCGATCGCCAGGAACATGCCCACGCCGATCAGCTTCATGAACGTCAGCCCGGACAGCGAGAACGCCCCGATCACCACCATGAGCAGCAGCGCCGCCGAGGTGATGATGCCGCCGGTGCGTTCCAGTCCGTACGCCACCGCCTCGCGCAGCGGCTTCCCCGCCCGGCTGGCCTCGGCGATCCGGGAGAGCAGGAAGACCTCGTAGTCGGTGGAGAGGCCGAACAGGATCGCCAGCATGAGGACCGGGATCGTCGCGTCGACCGGACCCGGCGTGATCCCGAAGAAGTCCGCCAGATGGCCGTCCTGGAAGATCCAGATCACCGCGCCGAACGATGCCCCCAGCGACAGCGAGCTCATCACGATGGCCTTGAGCGGGATCACCAGCGAGCCGAACGCCAGGAACATCAGCAGGATCACCGCAGCCGCGAGCACGGCGACCAGGGCCGGGAGCTTCGCGCCGACGGCGTCCACCGTGTCGACGAGCTGGGCGGTCTGACCGCCGACCAGGATGTCCCCCACGCCGTCGGGCGCCCGGAGGGCGCGGAGGTCCGCCACGGCGGCCCTCGCGCGATCCGACGTCGCGCCGCCGTCCATCCGGACGTCGAGCAGCACGACGTCCCGCTTCGCCGCGGTCTGCGCGACCTGGGCCACGCCGTCGACACCCCGTACCGCGGTGACGACCCGCGCCACCGCGGCCCTCGGCGGGGCCTCGCCGCCGCGGCCGACGACCGCGATCTCGGTCCCGTCGCCGCTCGCGTCCGGCAGGTGCCGGTTCAGCGTCTCGGTGGCGACGCGGACGTCGTTGCCCTTCGGCAGCACGCTCGCGTCGACGAGCCCGAACTTCGCGCCGAGGAACGGGAGGCCGAACACGACCAGCGCGGCGCCGACGACGAGCACGACGACGATCGGGCGCCGCATGACCGCACGGCCGACCCGCCGCCAGGCCCCACCCGAGGCGGACGGGGCGCTCCGGCGTCGCCACGGCACCGGTACCCGCAGCGCGTCCACCCGGTGCCCGAGCACGGCGAGCAGGGCCGGCAGCACGGTGACCGCGGCGAGCGCCGACACCGCGACGGCGGCCACGCCGCCGAGGCCGATCGAGCGCAGGATCGTCTGCGGGAACACCAGCAGACCGGACAACGCCGCCATCACGGTGAGGCCGGAGACGAGAATCGTGCGACCGGCGGTGAACAGCGTCCGCTGCACCGCGACCCGGACGTCGGGGCGGCCGACGGTGGGGCGCTTCGAGAGCTCCTCCCGGAAGCGGCTCACCATGAACAGGCCGTAGTCGATCGCGAGTCCGAGGCCGAGCAGGGTGACGATGTTCATCGCGAAGACCGACACGTCGGTGAGCCCGGTGAACAGCCGCAGCACGCCCAGCGCGCCGACGATCGCGAGGCCGCCGACGACCAGCGGCAGGCCGGCGGCGACCAGGCCCCCGAAGACGAACACCAGCAGCACGAGCAGGATCGGGAACGACACCAGCTCGGCCCGGTGCAGGTCGGCCTGCGCCTGCTGGAGGATCTGCGCGCCCATCGGGGCCTCGCCCGTGAACCGCACGGTGAGCCCGTCGACGCCGTGGGCCCTGCCGGGCGTACCCCGCAGGCCGCCGGAGATCGCGCGCCAGCTCGTGATGCGGGCACCGGTGTCGTCGCCCACCAGGCGCAGCGTCACCGCGCCGGTCCGCCGGTCCTCCGACAGCAGCGCGGGCGCCTGCCACCAGCCCACGGCCGACGCGACCCGGCTCCTCGGCAGGCCTTCCACGGTCGCCCGGACCGCCGCGGTGAGCTGGGGATCGGAGAGCCGCGTGCCCGCGGGGGCGGTGTACACCATGACGGCGTCCGCGGCCTGCCGGCCGAGCGCGCGCTGGAGGACGTCGTCCGTGCGCACCGACTCACTGCCGGGGACCTCGTACCCGCCCTGCTTCAGCCGGTCGACCAGCCCGGACGAGACGGTGCCCACGGCGAGCGCCAGCACCAGCGCGGTGCCGAGCACCCACCATCGGCGCCGGTCCACCATCGCGGCCCATCTCGTGAGCATCTACGTCCCCCCGTGGTGAATTATGGTGGCTAACACTGCTTACGGTGTTCACTACTGTCAAGGAGCCACCTGGTGCGCATGGCCGACGTCACAGCGGCGGAGCCGGTCCCGAACCGGCGGGAACGTCTCCGCGCGCAGACGCTCGTCGATCTTCAGGCAGCAGCCCGGCGACTGCTCGTCGAAGAGGGGTCACACGCGGTGACCCTCACGGCCGTTGCCGCCGAGGTCGGGATGTCGGCACCCGGGCTGTACCGGTACGTGGAGAACCGTGACGGCCTGCTCCGGCTGGTCGCCGCCGCGGTGGCCGAGGAGCTGACCGCCACCCTCGTCACGGCCCGGCGGTCGGCCGGCGAGGACCCGCTGGCGCAGACGCTCACGCTGTGCCGCACGTTCCGCGCGTGGGCCCTGACGCACCGGCCGGAGTTCACGCTGCTCTTCGCGGAGGTGTCCGTACCCTCCGGGCTCCACGCGGCCGCGGCGCCCGCGCCCGCCGCCGAGGCGCCCGCCGCCGAGGCGCCCGCCGCCGAGGCGCCCGCTGTCGAGGCGCTCGCGTGGGCGTTCGAGGAGGTCGTGCTGCGACTGTGGTCCGCCCGGCAGTTCCGCGTGCCCTCGGACGACGAGCTCGCCCGGGACCTGCGTGACGCGCTCGGGCCGTACCGGTCGCGGCTCACGGGCCGCGCCCGGGCCGCCGGCATCGAGGTGCCCGGCATCCCGCTCGGGGCGACGTACACCCTGCTGTACTACTGGACCCGCGTGTACGGCCTGATCTCGATGGAGATCTCGGGCCACCTCGGGCACGCTGTGGCCGACGGCGGTCCGCTGTTCGAGGCCGTGCTCGCCGAGCTCGTCGCGCAGGTGGACGCCGGCTGACGGTGTGGCGCACGTGACAGCGGGGAATGCTGTCGCCCGCCGAGTGTTGATCTGCCGAGGGTGGTTGCGCCTGTCAACGGGTACCGCGACACCGGACCCCACGCACCTGCACGAGGAGACGCGCGCACCGTGACCACGACGCACAGCCCTGCCCCGAAGTCCGCGGTGGGGTTCCGGTCCGAGCGGGGCCCCGTCCTCGCCGCGCTGATGCTGAGCACCGGCCTCGTCGCGCTCGACAGCACGATCATCGCCACCGCGGTGCCCTCGGTGGTGAAGGACCTCGGCGGCTTCTCGCAGTTCCCGTGGCTGTTCTCGATCTACCTGCTGACGCAGGCGGTGTCGGTGCCCCTGTACGGCAAGTTCGCCGACGTGGTGGGCCGCCGGCCGGTGATGTTCTTCGGCATCGGGGTCTTCGTGCTGGGGTCGCTGCTCTGCGGCGTGGCGTGGAGCATGCCCGCGCTGATCGTGGCGCGCGCGATCCAGGGCCTGGGTGCGGGCGCGGTCCAGCCGATGGCCATCACGATGGTCGGCGACCTGTACACGGTGGAGGAGCGGTCCCGGGTCCAGGGCTATGTCGCGAGCGTCTGGGGCATCGCGGCCGTCGTCGGGCCTGCGCTCGGCGGGCTGTTCGCGCAGTACCTGACCTGGCGCTGGATCTTCCTGATCAACCTGCCGCTCGCGGCGATCGCCGTGTGGATGCTCGCCCGTCACTTCCACGAGCGCATCGAGCGGCGCTCCCACCGGATGGACTACGCCGGGGCCGTCCTGCTCACGCTCGGCTGCTCCCTGGTCATCTTCGGCCTGCTCGAGGGCGGCGTGGCGTGGGGCTGGACGTCCGCGGCGAGCATCGTGATCTTCGTGGCCGGCGTCGTGCTGCTGGGGGCGTTCGTCGCCGCCGAGCGCCGCGCGGAGGAGCCGATCCTGCCGCTGTGGGTCTTCGGGCACCGCACGCTCAACGGCGGCAACCTCACCGCCCTCGCGGTCGGCGCGCTGATGATGGGCCTGTCCTCGTACGTGCCCACCTACGTCCAGGGCGTGCTCGGCACCGGGCCCGTCGTGGCGGGCTTCGCGCTCGCCGCGCTCACGATCGGGTGGCCGCTCGCCGCGACGTTCTCGGGCCGCCTGTACATGCGGATCGGTTTCCGCGACACGGCCCTCATCGGGACCGCGATCGTCGTCGTCGGCGCCGTCCTCTGTGGACTCCTCGGTGCCGGCTCGACGGTGTGGGCGGTCGCGGGCGCGAGCTTCGTCGTCGGCGTGGGTCTCGGCCTGTCGTCGAGTCCCACGGTGGTCGCGGTGCAGTCCGTGGTCGGCTGGGACCGGCGCGGCATGGTGACCGGCACGAACATGTTCAGCCGGTCGGTCGGCAGCGCGGTCGGGGTCGCCGTCTTCGGCGCGATCGCGAACGCGACGCTCGCGGACCGCTTCGCGTCGGCGCCCGCCGGGATGGGCCACGGCACGGTGGACGCCGCCGTCCACGCCCTCGACGGCCACGCCTCCGGACCGGTGGCGGCGTTCGCGCGGAGCGCGCTGTACGACGCCGCGCACCACGTGTTCCTGGCCCTGATCGCGGTCGCGGTCCTGGCGGTCGTCGCGATCCTGCTGATGCCGCGGAAGACGACCCCGCTCGAGTTCGACTAGTCCTGTTCTCGGGGGAACACCCGCTCCCACTCCCACTCGGCGCGCGGCTGGGCGTACACCTGCCAGAACTGCTCGGCGACCGCGTCCGGGTCGAGCGCGGTGCCCGGCCGCATCAGGCCCTGCACGGTGACGATCGCCGCGTGGACGTCGTCGTCGGCGACCTCCTTCGCCAGCGCACGCACCATCGTGCGGAGGGCCGCCTTGCCCGCGGCAAGCCCGGCCGCGTCCACCCAGGGGTCGAGCGCGATCCCGCACCCGGTGGCGAGGATCGTGCCGCGACGGCGTACCCGCATGGGCTGCAGCACCCGCTGGACCGCGTCGACGAACCCGCCCACGTTGGTGGCGAGCGACGCGAGCAGCGCGACGCTGTCCAGGGTGGACGGTCGGCCCGGGACGGCGGCGGCCGGGTTGTAGACCAGGACGTCCGGGACTCCCAGGGTCGGGACGAGCGCGTCCAGGGCGTCGTGCAGCGAGCCGGTGTACCCGGCGTCGCCGACCGCCGTGTGCACCTCGACACCGGCGAGCTCGACCGTGGGCGGCCGGCGGGCCACCAGGCCGACCCGGAAGCCCTCGGCCCCGAAGCGGCGCGCGACCGCCGTCCCGAGACCGGGTCCGGCCCCCACGACGACGATCGACCTCGGCTGCTCCGTCACGGCGGCGACGCTATCCCCCTACGCTCGGCGGGGTGGATCTGGAGTACCTGCGTGCCCACCCGCAGAACCTGCCGCGCCTGCTGGAACACCAGCGCATCCGCACGACGCCGGTGCCGGGCGGGGACATCTGCACGGCCCAGCGGCTGACGCTCGACGACGGCACCTCGCTGTTCGCGAAGTCGCTCGACGCGGCGCCGCCCGGGTTCTTCGCGGCGGAGGTGGCGGGCCTGCGGTGGCTCGCCGAGGGACCGGTCCCCGTCCCCGGCGTCGTCGCCGAGACCGCCGACCTCCTGGTGCTCGAGTGGGTGGCGCCCGGCTCGCCGTCCGCCGCCGCGGCGGAGGAGTTCGGCCGTGCGCTCGCGGCCCTGCACCGCCTCGGGGCCCCGGGCTTCGGGGCGCCGTGGCCCGGGTACATCGGGTCGCTGCCGCTCGACAACACGCCCACCGGCTCGTGGCCGGAGTTCTACGCCGAACGGCGGGTCCGGCCGTACCTCCGGTCGGCGGTGGACCGTGGCCACCTCGCGCCGGACGACGCCGCGGCGATCGAGCGCGCGGTGGAGGCCGTGGAGGACCCGGCGGAGCCCCCCGCCCGGCTGCACGGGGACCTGTGGAGGGGCAACGTGCACTGGGCGGCCGACGGCCGCGCCTGGCTGGTCGACCCCGCGGCGCACGGCGGGCACCGGGAGACCGACCTCGCGATGCTGGCGCTGTTCGGAGCGCCGTACCTGGACCGGATCCTCGCCGCGTACGACGAGGCGCACCCGCTCGCGGACGGCTGGCGCGACCGGGTGGGGATCCACCAGCTCCACCCGCTGCTGGTCCACGCGGTGCTCTTCGGTGGCGGGTACGGGGCCCGGGCGGCGGCGGTGTGTCGCTGACGGCTCAGGCGCGCAGGCGGCGGGCCAGCCAGAGGAGGAGTGCGAGGAGCACGAGCACGCCGAGCGCGAACGCCCCGCGCCGGTCCCACGCGGGGACGGGCGGGCGGTCCGCCCTCGCGGGCGGTACGAGGCGCAGCGGCGGCCGCGCCGGGGGGCGGGCGGCCGGGCGCGGCAGCTCGGCGAGCGGGGAGTACGTGGTCCAGTTCCCGCCCCGTGGGGCGGCGGTCACCGGGCGGCGGCGCAGCGGCCGGACGACCGACGGCGGCACGGTCGGGGCGGCCGCCACGTCGTCCACCGGCTCGACCGGGTCGATCGCGGCGACGGGGTCCCCGGTGACCGCGCCGTGCCGGCAGCCGTGCGCGCGGTGCGGCCCGCCCGGGACGCCGGCGTGGACGGGGTCCGCCGACCGGTCCGGGAACAGCCGCCCCGCCAGCCGCTCGGCCACCTCGTGGGCGACGCGCCGCACCACGTCGGCCACGACCGCCGGGGCGGCGAGCGGACCGCCGCCCGCGACGTCCACGTCGGCCCGCAGCAGCACGGTCGTCGCGGCGCCGTCGGGTTCGACGGCGACGGTGAGCGTCGCCGACGCGGTACGCCCGTCCGACGCCTCCCGCCCCGCGACCTCGACCTCGAGGCTCCGGGCGGTGTCGTCACGGTCGGCGAGGGCCGCCTCGCCGTGGTAGGTGAGGCGCCCGCCCGGGACGTCCAGGTCGAGGACACCGGTCGCCTCGTCAGGCTCGACACGGTCCAGGCGGAGGCCCGGGACGAGCGACTCGGCGGCACGGATGTCGGCCAGGAGGGCCCAGGTCTCGTCGGGGCCGGCAGGGACGCTGAGGCGGTGTTCGAGGCGCATGGCGTCTCCTTCCTGCGTTCCGACCGTACGACACGCCGTCGGCCGCCACCAGAGGCGCACCGCGACGCCGGTGGTCCACGCCAGCACGACGAGTGCCGCCGTCCGCTCGGTCGTGCCGGTGACCGGACCGTGGCTGTGGACGAACACCGCCCACACGAGCTGTACCGCCATGACCACGGTGGCCAGTACGGCCCCGGCCGCCGAGCCACGGCGCACGAGCCGGTCGACGGGACGGCGGGCGAGGACGGCCATCGCGCCGGCCGCCGCGACGAAGGCACCGGCGCTCGCCGCGGCGTGGACGGTGTCCACCCAGGTCACCGGGCCGTTCCACGGGAAACCGTCGGCGACCGGCAGCGGGCAGCCGGGCGTGCAGGGGACCCCGGCGGAGCCCGCGAACGACGCCGCGGCCACGCCGAGCAGCATCGCCGCCGCGAGTACCTCCCGGAGCGCCACGGCGAGCAGTCCCCCGGCGATCCCGGCGGTGACGACGCCCGCCGCGTACAGGCCACGGGCGGGCGCGCCGGGCGCGCCGAGGGAGGAGAGGTAGCCGCCCCAGCCCAGGCCCGGCGTCCGCAGCGCCGCCACGCCGAGCAGGATCACCGCCACGGCCGTACAGACGGACGCCGCGGCCGCCGCCCGGCGTGTGCCGCGCATCGCGGTCAGCGGCCCGCGGGAAGCGCGGACGGGAACGCGTCCGCGTACGACCGCCATGTCCCCGCCGGCGTCGTCACGGTCGTCGCGGCGAGCATCGCGTGCACCACGGCGCGCGTCACGCAGTCCGCCGCCGCCGTGAGCAGGTCGTGGAGCACGGCCGCCCGCCCCCCGGTGGCGAGGGCGAACAACGTGTCCCCGTCCATCATCGAGTGCACGGGCCGGATCGCCCGGGCCAGTCCGTCGTGACCCACGCCCGCGACCTTGGCGCACTGCGCCTTGCCGAGCGCCGCGTCGGTCGCGATCACGCCGATCGTGGTGGCGAGGACCGGGGGCGGCGCGAACCCGGGGCCGGACCCGGCCGCCGAGGCCCTCGCGGCCGTGACCTCCGCCGCCGCGGGGACGGTCACGGCGAACTCCCCCGGCAGGCCGAACCGGGCCCCGTAGAGCTCACCGGTGAGCGGGTCGACCGTCGATCCGACCGCGTTGACGACCACGAGCGCGGCCACGGTGGTGCCATCGGCGAGCACCGCGCTGGCGGTACCCACACCGCCCTTGAGCCCACCCGCGACCGCACCGGTCCCCGCACCGACGACGCCCTGGGCGGGCGAGAGCCCGGCGGACGCCGCGTACGCCGCGATGCCGAACCCGCCGTCGGGCCGGTTCCCGAAGGAGCCACCGCGGCCGAGGTCGAAGACCACCGCGGCCGGCACGATCGGCACGACCTCCCCGGCGCGCGGGCCGACCCGGTGCCCGCGGTCGGCGTCCGCGAGGCACCGCATGACGCCGTCCGCCGCGGCCAGGCCGTACGCGCTCCCGCCGCTCAGCACGACCGCGTCGACCCGGTCGATGACGTTCCGTGGGTCGAGCAGGTCGGTCTCGCGCGTCCCGGGCCCGCCGCCGCGGACGTCGACGCCCGCCGTCGCGCCACCGTCCGGTGTGAGGACCACCGTCGTCCCGGTGAGCCAGCCGTCGCCGCGGACGGTGTGGTGGCCGACGCGGAGGCCCGCCACGTCGAGGAGGGAGTTCGTCGGTCCCGGGTGCACGGGCCGTAGCGTAGCGGCGGCGGCCTTCCGTGACTTTTCTCGACGTAAAGGCATGAACACGGGCCGTAATGGGTAAAGAATTCTTGAACGGGCGGTACGCGCCCCGCGATCATCGAGGACGCACCGTGCACCGACACCGCCCGGCTCTCTGGCTCCTCGGCGTGGCCTCCACCGCGCTCCTGCTCACGTCCGTACCCGCCGCCGCGCTCGCGGAGCCGTCGCCGGGTGCCGGCCCGTCCGCGTCGCCCACGGCATCGCCGGACCTCTCGACGTCGCCGCAGCCGTCCCCCCCACCGGACTCGCAGCCCGCGACCCCGGCGCCCACCGCCGCACCCCGGCCGGTCCGGATCTCGCTCGCCACCTCGGCGCTCCGCACGATCCCGGACGCCCCCCGGCGGTTCGTCACCGGCACCGTGACGGACGCCGACGGCGCGCGCGTGCCCGGCCTCGCCCTCACGGTGGACCGGCGCCCGTACGGCGGGAGCTGGACCCCCTACGCCGGGACGACGACCGATGCGAACGGCGCCTTCGGGTTCCTCGCGGCCTCCGGCGAGGCGAAGCGGCTGTACTACCGCGTCCGCTCGGCCGCCACGGACACCTACACGGCGGGCACGTCGCCGGTGCTGACCCACGATGTCCGGCACGACCCGTTCGACGCCGCGCAGCTGAACCGGATGATCCGCTCCGCGAAGGCCAGTGGCCTCCGGGTCGGTGTCGGCCTGGTCGACCGGGAGACCGGGCGCACGTACAACTACGGCTACGAGCAGTCGACCTTCTACACGGCGAGCGTCGCGAAGGTCATGGTCGCGATGGACGTGCTCCGCGACGAGCAGGCCCGGGGCCGCACCACCCCGCGGGACGCCACCGCCCGCAGGCTGCGCAGCATGATCCGGAACTCCAACGACGCGATCACGTGGTCGTACTGGCGGTCGCGTGGCGGGTCGGCGGTCGTCGCCCGGGTCAACAAGCGCTGCGGCACGTCGATCCGGGTCTACGACAACACGTGGTCGATGAGCCGACCCTCCCCGCTGATGATGGCGCGGGTGCTCGACTGCCTCGCCGACCACCGCGCGCTGAACGCCGGGCTGTCGAACTACCTCCTGTACCAGATGCGCAACGTCACGCCGTCCCAGCGCTGGGGCATCCCCGCGGCGAACCCGGACCCGTACCGCGCCGAGATGAACAAGAACGGCTGGTGGCGCTGGCCCTGCTGCTACTTCTGGACCGTCAACTCCACCGGCGTCTTCGGGCCCGGGAACCGGTACGCGTTCACCGTGTTCACGGAGTACCGCGGGTCGTGGCCGCAGTCGCGCGGTGAGCGGCAGGCGTACAACGCGACGAAGGCGATGTTCCCTCGCGGGACGGTGATCTACTGAGCGGGGCCGGGCGGGCGCTGCTGACCCTGGGGGTCGCCGCGGCGCTGGCCGCGTGTACCGGTGGCGGCGGTCACGCCACCACGGCGCGCACCACGCCGTCCCCGTCGCCCACCCCACCGGCGCCGGGGTCGGACGCGGACCTGCCGCTCCCCGCGGCCGCGTCGGTGGCAGCGGTCGAGGGCGTACCGGCGGCGCGGGTGGCGACCCTCGGCGCCGCGCTGCGCGACACCTGGGGCGTCCGGCTCACGACGGCCGGCGACACCGTGCGGGGGACCGGTCGCGATGCCGGCTCCGGCGTGCGGTTCGCCGTCCGGGGCCGGACGCGCGGGACGGCCGTGCAGGGGTACGCGTGCACGACCGCGCCCGCCGTGGGACGGTTCGCGCCGCCGCGGAACTTCGCCGAGGGCGAGCCCGATCCGGCGGTCCTGGCCGCGATGGAGACCGCTGTCGGTTTCCTGCAGACCTGCGCCGACTCCTCCGCGGCCGACCCCGACCGGGCGACGGTGTGGGTCCGCGCGGTGGCCCAGCAGGCGCTCGCGGGCACGCCCGCGGAGCGGCGGATCGGCGGCGTCCGGTTCCGGCTCGAGCGCAGCGGCGACGGGCTCCGGCTCGTGGTCGGATCGCCCTAGTCCGACGCCTCGGGCGGCGCCAGGACACCGCCGGACAGGTGGTCGGCATGGATCGGTCGCGTCGGCCCGGTTCCCACGAATTTCCGACGCACGACACGGTTCCCTGCCGACCGGTGGTCCGACGTACCCTCGTCCCATGATCCCCCCCGTGCGCGACCCGGCCGAGCTCCGTCTCGTCGATGCGTACGGGCGTGTGGCGACCGACCTGCGGGTGTCGCTCACCGACCGGTGCAACCTCCGCTGCTCGTACTGCATGCCGCCGGAGGGCCTCCCGTGGCTCGCGACCCCGTCGGTGCTCACCGACGACGAGGTCGTCCGGCTGGTGCGGATCGCGGTCGAGCGGCTGGGCATCGAGGAGGTCAGGTTCACCGGCGGCGAGCCGCTGCTGCGGCCCGGGCTCGTCGAGATCCTGCGGCGCACCACGGCCCTGCGCCCCCGGCCGCAGACGATGCTCACCACGAACGCGATCGGCCTCGCCCGCCTCGCCGGGCCCCTGGCGGACGCGGGGCTCGACCGGGTGAACGTCTCCCTCGACACGCTCGACCGCTCCCGCTTCAAGGACCTCGCGCGACGGGACCGGCTCACCGACGTGATCGCCGGGCTCGACGCCGCCCGCGACGCCGGCCTCGGGCCCGTCAAGATCAACGCGGTCCTGCTGCGCGGCGTCAACGACGACGAGGCCGTCCCGCTGCTGGAGTTCGCGGTGGCCCACGGGTACGAGCTCCGGTTCATCGAGCAGATGCCGCTCGACGCCCAGCACGCGTGGAGCCGGGAGACGATGGTGACCCGCGAGGAGATCCTCGCCCGGCTCACCGCCCGGTTCACGCTCACCGAGGACCCGCGGGAGCGCGGCGGCGCCCCGGCCGAGACGTGGCTGGTGGACGGCGGCCCGCTGCGGGTGGGCGTGATCGCGTCGGTCACCCGCGCGTTCTGCGGGGCGTGCGACCGCACCCGGCTGACGGCCGACGGCCAGGTCCGGAACTGCCTGTTCGCCCGGGCCGAGTCGGACCTCCGCACGCCGCTGCGCGAGGGCGCGTCCGACGAGGAGATCGCGGACCGGTGGCGCACCGCGATGTGGGGCAAGAAGCCCGGCCACGGCATCGACGACCCCGGCTTCCTGCAGCCCGACCGGCCCATGTCGGCGATCGGGGGCTGACGTGGCGGTGACCGTGCGGTACTTCGCCGGGGCCCGCGCCGCCGCGGGCGTGGCCGAGGAGACCGTGTCCGCGGCGACGGTCCGCGAGCTGGTCGACGGCCTCTCCGCCCGGGACGCGGGGCTCGCCCGCGTGCTCGCGGTCTGCTCGTACCTGGTGGACGGGCTCGCCGCCCGCGACCCCGCCACCCCGCTGTCCGACGGGTCGACCGTGGACGTGCTGCCGCCGTTCGCCGGGGGCTGAGGGTCGCTACACGCATCTAGGAGTATCTAGCGCCAGCACTAGACGACGCGATACGGTGCTAGCCCATGGACCCCGTGCGCAATCCGTACGCTCCCGGCGCCGGGCAGCGGCCCCCCGAGCTGGCGGGCCGGGACGGCGAGCTCGCGCAGTTCGACGTCGTCCTCGAGCGCGTGGTGCGCGGGCGCCCGGAACGGAGCCTCGTGCTCACCGGCCTGCGCGGCGTCGGCAAGACCGTGCTCCTCAACGCGCTGCGCAGCAAGGCCATCGAACGCCTGTGGGGGACCGGCAAGATCGAGGCCCGCCCCGACGTCTCGCTGCGGCGGCCCGTCGCCGCCGCCCTGCACATGGCCGTCCGGGAGCTCGCGCCGCGGCACCGGGCCCCCGAGCGCATCGAGGAGTTCCTCGCCGTGCTGAAGGCGTTCGCCCTGCGGTCCAACCCGCCGGACGGGAAGGTCCGCGACCGCTGGCAGCCCGGCATCGACGTACCCGCGGCGACCGGCCGCGCGGACTCCGGCGACATCGAGATCGACCTGGTCGAGCTGCTGTCCGACGCGGCGAGCGTGGCGACCGACGTGGGCGCGGGGATCGCGCTGTTCATCGACGAGATGCAGGACGTGGCGCCCGACGACGTGTCCGCCCTGTGCGCCGCGTGCCACGAGCTGTCGCAGACGGGGGCGCCGCTCATCGTCGTGGGCGCCGGGCTGCCCCACCTGCCCAGCGTGCTGTCCGCGTCGAAGTCGTACTCGGAACGGCTGTTCAGGTACGTCCGCATCGACCGCCTCGACCGGGACGCCGCCGACCACGCCCTGCTCGCCCCCGCCGAACGGGAGGACGTGGCGTGGACCGAGGAGGCGCTCGCGGCGATGTACGCGGCGTCGGGCGGGTACCCGTACTTCGTCCAGGCGTACGGCAAGGCCACCTGGGATCTCGCCCCCACCAGCCCGATCGGCGCCGACGACGTGGGGGTCGCCGCCCCCGAGGCGGAGAGCGAGCTCGCGGTCGGTTTCTTCGGGTCGCGGTACGAGCGGGCGACACCCGCCGAGCGCGAGTACATGCGGACGATGGCCGCGATCGGCGACGCGGAGGGTTCGGTGGCCACTGCCGACGTGGCGGCGGAGCTCGGCCGCAAGCCGTCGAGCCTGTCGCCGGCGCGGGACAGCCTGATCAAGAAGGGGCTCGTCTACAGCGCCGAACGCGGCACGATCGCCTTCACGGTGCCGCACTTCGGCCGGTACCTCCGCAGCCAGGCGACCTAGGACGACGGCGGCATCGGCACGGCGTCGACGAAGTACACCGTCGCGTTCGTCGTCTGCACGTTGCCGCACACGACGTGCGCCGTGCCGTTCACGGTGAGGTCCTGGCCCTCCCCGGTCACCGTGAGGGTGCTCCCCTGCATGGTGGTGAGGGGCCCGGCGGTGAGGTCGTCGGACATGATCCTCCGGCCGGGGACCACCTGGTACGTCAGGACCTTGCGCAGTGCCGCCGGGTCGGCCGTCAGCGCCTCGAGCTGCGGCTTCGGGATCCGGCCGAACGCGTCGTCGGTGGGCAGGAACACGGTCGCGGCGGGGAGTCCGTTCAGCGTCGCCGTGAGGTTCGCCCGTCGCAGCGCGTCCGCGAGGATCAGCAGCAGGGAGTTGGTCTCCACGGCGGTCCCCACCGGGACGCGGGCCGTGCTGTCCAGGCTGCCGGCCGCGTACGGGTTGCTGGGCAGGTCGGCGCAGACGGGCCCGAACTCGTCGCCGGACGTCGGCAGGTCCCCGGCCACCGCCGACTGCGTGTTCGGGTTCGCGCCCTCGATCGTGTTCGAGCCGCCCGCGGACTCCCCGCACGCCGCGAGGGTCACCAGAAGGGCGGCGGCCACCGCACTGCACCCGACCCGGGTCCTCGTCACGATGCCACCCCTCTCGGCGGGTCCTGTGCTCGGTGTACCCGGGCAACGGTCTCCGTAACGACCTCGTCCCCTCCGTGTCGGGCGACACGGAGGGGACGGTGCGCAGGCGGGTCAGGACGACGGGGGCATCAGCACCGAGTCGATGAGGTAGACGGTCGCGTTCGACGTCTGCACGTTGCCGCACTGCACCTTCGCCATGCCGTTCACGGTGAAGTCCTCACCGGAGCCGGTGACCGTGACGGTGCCCTTCTCGACGGTCGTGAGGGGCCCCTGGGTGAGCTGCTCCGGGGTGAGCTTCTGGCCGGCCACCACGTGGTACGTGAGGATCTTGGTGAGCGTCGCCTTGTCGGCCAGCACCTTGTCGAGCTGCGCCTTCGGGATCTTGGCGAACGCGGCGTTGGTCGGGGCGAACACGGTCGCGCTGGGCAGGCCGTTCAGCGTGTTGACGAGCCCCGCCTTCTTCACGGCCGCCACCAGGGTAGTCAGCAGCGGGTTGCCCGACGCGGCCGTCGCGACCGGCACCTGGGCCATGGCCTGGAAGCTGCCCGGGTTCTGCGGGTCGCTCGGGACCATCGAGCACGCGGTGCCGAACTGCCCGGCCATCGCGGCGGCGGACGGGGAGGCCGGCGGCGCGGAGGACTTGGTCGAGCCGGACGCGGTACCGGAGTTGCTGCTGCAGGCGGCCATCGAGACGGCGAGGGCGCCGGCGGCCGCGACGGCCGAGACGCGGCGGAAACGGTTCGTGATCACGGGGGTGTTCCCTTCGGGTTGGGGTTGGATCGGGGGTTCCGGCGCACGGGCCGGGCGCTCGTCGGCGGACGCCGCGAACGTGGTCTCGGGGGAGGGGGTCAGATCAGGTGACGGTCACGACGACGTCGTGCCAGCCGGTCGCACCCTCGGGGAAGGGGCTCATCTGTGTCTGGGTCTGCACGACGCCGTCCCCGTCGGTGGCCCGTACCTGGAGGGTGCGGAGGCCACGGGAGTCGGGCTGCCAGTCCCACACCCACTGCCGCCAGGTCTCCTTGTTCGCCTGGGGAGCCAGCCGGGCGGCCTGCCACGGGCCGTCGTCGACGCGGACCTCGACGCGCTCGATGCCCCGGGTCTGCGCCCAGGCGACGCCCGCCACCTGCACCGTCCGGCCGGACTTGACCTCGGCGAGCCCACGGGGGGTGTCGATGCGGGACATCAGCTTGATGGGCGCCTGCGCCTTCCAGCCGCGGCGCACCCAGTACGGGTCGAACGCGCGGAACGTGGTCAGCTCCATGTCCACGATCCACTTCGTCCCCGACACGTAGCCGAACAGCCCGGGCACGATCATCCGCACCGGGAACCCGTGGGCGATCGGCAGCGGCTGCCCGTTCATCCCGACGGCGAGCATCGCGTTCGCGGTGGTACGGCAGGCCGACGTCGGGGTGCCGCAGGTCCAGCCGTCCGCCGACGTGGTCACGATCTGGTCGGCGCCGGCGTGCACGCCGACCGCGTCGAGCAGCGCGGGGAGCGGGGCGCCGAGCCAGCGTGCCTCACCGGCCAGGTTGCCGCCGACCTCGTTCGAGACGCAGGTCAGCGTGATGTCCCGCTCGATCAGGTCCCGGGCCAGCAGGTCGTCGAACGTGAGGGTCATCGGCCGGTCGACCATCCCGTGGATCCGGAGCTGCCAGGACTTCGGGTCCACCTGCGGCAGCACGAGGGCGGTGTCGACGCGGTAGAAGTCACGGTTGGCCGTGGTGAACGGGGTCAGCCCGGGCACCGTCAGATCCACGCCCGCGGGCAGCGGGGGAGCCGGGCTCGCCGGTGCCGGGAGCCGGAGGGCGGCCCGGGCCTGCGACACGTCGAACCGCTGGCCGAGCAGCTGCCGGCCGGTACCTCCCGCCACGACGGCGACACCGAGGGCCGCGCCGGACGTGAGCAGGAAGCCGCGCCGGTCGAGGCCCTTCCGGTTCCGCATGAGGGGCGGGCCGGCCGGGGGGCCCACCACGGCGTCCTCCGCGGGCCCACCCCCGGCCGGCCCCGTCGGCGCAGGCCCGCGCAGGTGTCGCACCAGGGCCGCGAGGGCGACGATCCCGGCAGCCCCGCCGACGAGTGACGGCATCACGGCGAGCGCCGTGGCACCAGGCTGGGCGAGCGCGGCGACCGCGCCGAGGAGGCCGAAGGCCGCGACTCCGGCGAGACCGATTCGCGGCCGGCGGACCGCGAGCGCGCCGACCACGAACGCCGCCACGACGAGCAGCGCGAACGTCCCGGTGAGCAGCGCGACCTTGTCGTTCTGCCCGAACGTCCGGATCGCGAACTCCTTGGCCCACTCGGGGGTGAGCCGGATGACGCCCTGACCGACGGCGACGACGGGGGAGGTCTGCGGGCCCGTCGCCACGGAGGCGAGCTCGGCCACGCCGAGCGCGACCCCTGCGGCGAGGACTCCGCCGATCCCGCCCAGGATCGTCGCAGTCCGAGTGGCTGTCCGGGTGATGGTCACACCCACCGTTCGGGCCACCCCGCCGAACGGTTCACCGCCGCCGGCTTCCCTCGCCGAGATCGACATCCCCGGGGCGAGGCCGCATCATCGGGAGCGGAGGTACCTCGTGGACTGGAAGCTCGAGCTCGTGGCGGTCCCCGTCTCGGACGTGGACCGCGCCAAGGCGTTCTACCTCGACCAGGCCGGGTTCCGCCTGGACGTCGACCACCGCGCCGGGGAGGACTTCCGCGTCGTGCAGCTGACGCCGCCGGGCTCGGCGTGCTCGATCACGCTGATGAGGAACACGGCGGCGGGAAGCGTCCAGGGCCTGCACCTGGTCGTCCCCGACATCGACGCCGCCAGGGCGGCGCTCGCCGGACGGGGGGTGGACGTCGGCGAGGTGTTCCACTTCGAGTCGGGCGGTCAGGTGCCGGGCCCCGATCCCCGGCGCAGCGACTACGGGTCGTTCCTGTCGTTCACCGATCCCGACGGCAACGGCTGGGTGGTACAGGAGGTCGGGCGGCAGGGAGCCGCCGCCGACAGCCCCGGGAGGCCGTAGGGGCCCTAGGGGCCCTAGGGGCAGGCGACCCATTCCTCGTCGCCCTCGGCGAACCGCTGGCGCTTCCAGATCGGGACGCGCGCCTTGACCTCCTCGACGAGGCGCGCACACGCCTCGTACGCCTCGGCCCGGTGGGCCGTGCTCACGGCCGCGGCCAGCGCCACGTCACCGATGGCCAGCAGCCCGACGCGGTGGCTCACCGCCACGGCCTCGACGTGCTCGAGCTCCGCGATCTCCGCGGCGATCTCGGCGAGGATCTCGGCGGCGGACGGGTGGGCGACGTACTCGAGCTCCTCGACGGACCGCCCGCCGTCGTGGTCGCGGACCACGCCGGAGAAGCCGACCGTCGCCCCGGCGGCGGGGTGCGCGACCGCGGCCGTGTGGGCGGCGCTGTCCAGCGGCGTCGCGGAGATCTCCGCGAGGACGACCTTGTGTGCGGTCATGTGCGCTCTCCCGCGAGCAGGGGAAGGGGGGCGAGGTCGGTGTCGGTACCGGCCCGGGCGTGCTGGCCGGGCCGGACGATCGCGAACCCGTCCGCCGACGCGACACCGCGCAGCATGGCGGAGCCGGCGTGCGCCAGCGGGTACGCGAGGCCGTCCTCGACCCGGACGAGCGACAGGTGCGTCTGCTCGCCGCGTCCCGGGATGTCGGCGCCGAGCCGGACGCGCGTCGTGGGCGGCAGGGGGAGACCCGCCAGCCCGGCGAGCAGCGGCATCACCAGCGTCACGAACGCCACCGTGGCGGACTGCGGGTTCCCCGGCAAGCCCGCGAGCCAGGTCCCGTCCGGAAGGCGGGCGACCAGCATCGGGAAGCCCGGGCGGACGGCCACGGTGTCCACGACGTACTCGGCGCCGAGGGCGGCGAGCGCGGGGTGCAGGTGGTCCACCGGTCCGTGCATCGTGCCGCCGGTCGTCACCACGACGTCCGCCTCGGCCCCGGCGGACTCGATCGCGGCGATGTGCGCCCCGAGGGTGTCCTCGACCGGCTCGATCGCCGCGGGCCCGACGACCTCCGCCCCCAACCGACGCAGCCAGGAGGGCAGGGCCGGGCCGAGCGAGTCGCGTATCCGCCCGTCCCGGGGCGGTCCGGCCGTGAGCAGCTCGTCGCCGAACACGAGCAGCCGCGCGCGCGGCCGCCGGTGCACCGGGAGCGTGTCGTACCCGGACGACGCGGCGAGCCCGATCACGCCGGGCGTGACCCGGGTGGCGGGCGGCAGCAGCTCCTCGCCGCGGCGCGCCTCCTCACCGGCGTCCCGCCAGTCGCGCCGCGCCGGGATCTCCCCGTGCACGAGCGTCACGCCGTCGGCGGCCGACTCGGAGGTGTTCTCGACCCGGAGGACGTGGTCGGTGTCGGGCGGCACCATCGCGCCGGTGGCGAGCACCACCGCGGTGCCGTCGGCGACGGCGCCCGGCACGCTGCCCGCGAGGACCTTCCCGGTGAGGCGCCACGGGCCGGTCCCTCGGACGGCGTACCCGTCCACGCTCGACGTGTCGAACGCGGGGATGTCCGTCCGCGCCGTCAGCGGCCCGGCGAGCACGGTGCCGTCGGCCTCGGCCAGCGGCAGGTCCACCACGGGCAGGGGGGCCGCCGCCGCGTGGACCGCCGCCCGCGCCTCGTCCCAGCTGGACACCATCAGTGGTCGCCTCCCCGGATCTGGTCGACGGTGTGCGCGAGGATGGGCCCGAGCACCGCGAGGCCGTCCTTCGCGCCACCGGTGGAGCCGGGCAGGTTGACGACCAGCGTGTGCCCGGCGACGCCCGCGAGCCCGCGGGACAGCACGGAGGTCGGCACCCGGTCCCGGCTGTGCGCGCGGACGGCCTCGGCGATCCCGGGGATCTCGAAGTCCAGTACCGGCCGGGTCCGCTCGGGCGTCTCGTCGGTGGGCGTACAGCCGGTGCCGCCCGAGGTCAGCACCAGGTCGCAGCCGGACGCCACCGCGTCACGGAGCGCGCTCTCGAACGGCTCGCCGTCGGGCACCACCTCGGGCTCCGCCACGACACAGCCGAGCGCGCGCAGGCCCTCGACGAGGATCGGGCCGGAGGTGTCGGTGTACACGCCGGCGCTCGCGCGGTTCGAGGAGACGATCACGCGCGCGGTGAGCGGGGCGTCGCTCACGGCCGGTCCCCGGGTCGCCGCCACTCGCCGGTCTTGCCGCCGGACTTCGACTCGCACCGCACCGCGTCGATCGTCGCGGCCGGGTCGACGGCCTTGACCATGTCGACCAGCGTGAGCCCGGCCACGGCGACGGCGGTGAGCGCCTCCATCTCGACGCCCGTGCGGTCGGCGGTCTTCACGGTGGCCGTGATCGCGACGCTGTCGGTCCCGGGCTCGAGGTCGACCTTCACGCCGGAGAGCGCGATCGGGTGGCAGAGCGGCACCAGGTCGGGCGTGCGTTTCGCCCCCATGATCCCGGCGATCCGCGCGGTGGCGAGCGCGTCGCCCTTGGGCAGCCCGTCGCGCCGGAGGAGGTCGACCACCTCGGCCGTGGTGCGCAGCACGCCGGTCGCGACGGCCGTGCGGACGGTGACGTCCTTGGCCGACACGTCGACCATCCGGGCGGCACCGCGGTCGTCCACATGCGTCAGCCGCGCGTCGTCTGCCATGCCGAGAAGCCTAGATCCCCGGCCGCCGCTCATGCGGGGTAGACCTCGACCTCCGCCGCCTTGACCGACACCCAGACCGGACTACCCGGTTCGAGGTCCAGCTCCGCGACGGCGGCGGGCGTGCAGTCCGCGAGCACCGCGGGCGGCCCGTCGACCTGCAGGCGGACCGCGTCCCCGTGCGGCTCGACGGCGGTGACCCGGCCCGGCCAGACGTTGCGCGGACTGCCCGCGGGCCGCTCCCGGTACACCGCGACCGCGCTCGGCCGGAACGCCGCGTACACCGGCCCGAAGGCCGTGCCCCCCGCGACGAGCGTCCCGCCGCCGTCGAGGTCCACGCCGTGCCCGTGCCCGGTGCCGCGGCAGAGGTTCAGGCCGACGAGCCGCGCGACGTACTCGGTGCGGGGGCGGCGCGCGACCTCCGGCGGCGACCCCGCCTGCACGACCGTGCCGTGCTCGAGTACGACGATCCGGTCGGCGAGCACCATCGCGTCGAGCGGGTCGTGCGTGACCAGCACCGCCGCCCCGGCGTACCCGCCCAGGTGCCGGCGCAGGTCACTCCGCACGGTGAGCCGGGTGCGGGCGTCGAGCGCGGCGAGCGGCTCGTCGAGCAGCAGGAGGCGCGGGTCCGTCGCGAGGGCGCGGGCGAGCGCGACCCGCTGTGCCTGGCCGCCGGAGAGGGTCCGCGGGCGGGCGGACGCGTACTCGCCGACGCCGACGCGGTCGAGCCACGCCCGCGCGGTCGCGCGCGCCTCCCGCGACCGGGCGCCCCGCGCGCGGGGGCCGAAGGCCACGTTCTCGAGCGCGGACAGGTGCGGGAAGAGCAGGTGGTCCTGGAACACCATCCCGACCCCGCGCCGCGCGGGCGGGACGTGGGTGACGACCTCGCCCTCGATCGCGAGGTGGCCGCCGTCGAGCGTGACGAGCCCGGCGAGGGCACGCAGCGCGGTGGTCTTGCCGGCGCCGTTCGGGCCGAGCAGCGCCACGACCTCCCCGGACGCGACGGTGAGCGGGAGGTCGAGCGTCCACCCGTGACGCCGGACCACGACGTGCGCGTCGATCACAGCCGGCTCACCCACCGGTCGCGCAGCAGCGCGAGGACCGCGACGGACACGGCGAGCAGGAGGACGGACAGCAGCACGGCCGCGCGCGGGTCGGCGCCCTCCAGGGCCTGGTACACGGCCAGGGGCATCGTCTGCGTACGGCCGGGGAAGTTGCCCGCGAACGTGATCGTCGCCCCGAACTCCCCGAGCGCCCGCGCCCAGCACAGCACGGCGCCCGCCGCGACACCCGGCGCCACCAGAGGCAACGTGACCCGCCGGAAGACGCGCCACGGCGTCGCGCCGAGGGTCGCCGCCGCCTCCTCGTACCGCCGGTCGGCGGCCCGCAGCGCGCCCTCCACCGACAGCACGAGGAACGGCAGGGCCACGAACGCCTCCGCGAGCACCACCCCCGCCGTCGTGAACGGGAACGCGAACCCGGTCGCCTCGTACAGCGGTCTCCCGGCGACGCCGTTCCGGCCGAGCACGGTGAACAGCGCGACGCCCCCCACCACCGGCGGCAGCACCAGCGGCACCGTGACGACCGCGCGCAGGGCCGCCCGCCCCCGCAGGGCCGGCCGGGCGAGCACCCAGGCGAGCGGGATGCCGAGCACGAGGCAGAGGACGGTGGCCGCCGTGGCGGTCAGCAGCGAGAGGCGGAGGGCCGCGCCGACCGCCGGGTCGGCGAGCAGCCGGGGGGCGTCGCGCCACGGAGCGCGCAGGAGCAACCCGGCGAGCGGCAGGACGAGAAAGGCGACCGCGAGGAGGGCGGGGACCGCGAGGAACGCAGGGATGCGCCCTGTCACGGCGCCGCATCTCTCACGGCGCCGCATCTCTCATGGCGCCTCGAAGCCGGCGTCGGTGAGGACCCGCCGGCCCGCCTGGGACAGCACGAAGTCCCGGAACGCCCGCGCGTCCGCGGCGTCGCCCGCGTCGCGCAGCACGGCGATCGGGTAGTCGTTGACGGCGCGGTCCGCCTCCGGGAAGTCGAGGTGGTCCACACCGGGCACGCGGGCGTCCGTGCGGTACACGAGCGCCGCGTCGACCTCCCGGTTCACGACCTTGGCGAGCGCCGCCTTGACGTCCTGCTCGAGCGTGTCCGGCCGCGGCGTGATCCCCGCCGCCGCGAACGCCTTCGCGGCCGCCGCCCCGCACGGCACCTGGGGCGCGCAGATCGCGAGCCGCAGCGCGGGCCGGGCGAAATCGGCCAGACCTCGGACCTTCCCGGGGTTGCCCGCGGGCACGGCGATCGTGAGGCGGTTCCGCGCGAAGACCTGCGGCGTCCCCGCGGCGAGGTGCGCGGCGGTGAGGGTCTGCATCGTCTGGGTGTTCGCCGCGGCGAACACGTCCGCCGGGGCGCCCTCGGTGATCTGCCTGGCCAGCGTGGAGCTGGCCCCGAACGAGAACGTCACCCTCGTACCGGGATGGGCGGCCTCGAAGCGCCTGCCGAGTTCGGTGAAGGTCCCGGTCAGCGACGCCGCGGCCAGCACGGTGACACGGCGGGGGGACGCCGCCGTGTGCCCGGACGAGCACGCGGCGAGGAGCAGGAGGGAGACCAGGACGGCCGCAGCCCGCTTCATCCCGGCACCTCCACGGTGACCTGCGTGGACTTGACCGACGCGACGGCGAGGACACCGGGCGTGAGGCCGAGCTCCTCCGCCGCCTCACGGGACATCAGCGACACCACCCTGAACGGCCCGCACTGCAGGTCCACCTGGGCCATCACGCCGTCGACGACGACACGGGTCACGAGGCCCGTGAAGCGGTTGCGCGCGCTGGCCGCCACCGGGCGGCCGAGCTCGGGCGTGGTCGCCAGCTCCTGCGCGAACACGGCGAGGACACTGCCCTCCACGGTGATGCGGCCGCCGTCGCGGTGGACCGGCAGGCGGCCGGCGTCGGCCCAGCGGCGCACGGTGTCGTCGCTGACGCCCAGGAGGGCAGCAGCCTCAGACATCCGATAATGCGGCACGCGGGCACCGTACTCCCCGCAGATGCGGAAGTCAGGCCTTCTCGTCATCCCTCGGCGCGCGCGGTGCCGGCGGCCGGTACGGCGTGACGGTCACGGCGTGGCCCGTCTCCACCACGACATAGCCGCTGCAGTCCGGGGCCGTACGGTCGTCGTCGGTCATCATCGCCTCCCCCTGTCCCTTCGGTACGGATGCGCGAGACCTGAGCGGAGTACGTCGCGGAGCGTTGACGCCGCGGAAACCCACACGTCATACGCCGCCCCCACGCTGAACGCATGACGCTGCACCTCGTACCCGACCCCGCCCCGGCGTTCCTTCTCGGGCACGAGCGGTTCGCGGACGGCCGGGTCTTCAGTCACGCCGTCCCGCTCCGCGACCGCACCAACAGCGCGCTCTGCGGCGCGCGCGTGAAGGTGCGCCGTGCGGGATTCGACACCGCGGCCTTCCCGGCGGGCACCTGCCGGGCCTGCGCGCGGCTCGCCTCGGCGGTCTCCGTGGCCGTCCCGTTCCAGCGCAGCCGGCGCAGTGTCGACGTTCGGGCGCGCACCTCCGCCTGAGCCGTACGTCCCTGTCCACGCCTCGACCGATCCCCGGCCCGGACCACCACCGCCGACGCCCACGCCATCCCGCTGGCGACACGGGCGTCGGCGGTGGCGTGTGGGTCGGCGGACGGGCACGGCGCAGGTCGCACCGCCACGCCGCAGTGGCGGACGTGCGCGCGGCGATGTTTCGATACGCAGCAGGACGTGTCCGAGCTGCGACGCTGTCGCGCCGCCCCCGACCGAGGAGTCTGAACGATGGTGCACGAGGTACGCGGCGTGGTCGCGCGCGCGAAGGGCGAGCCGGTCGGTGTGGAGACCGTCCTCGTCCCGGACCCGGGCCCCGGTGAGGCCCTGGTGAACGTCCAGGCGTGCGGCGTCTGCCACACGGACCTGCACTACCGGGAGGGCGGGATCAACGACGAGTTCCCGTTCCTGCTCGGCCACGAGGCGGCCGGCATCGTGGAGGCCGTCGGCGAGGGCGTCACCGAGGTCGCACCGGGTGACTTCGTCGTCCTGAACTGGCGCGCGGTCTGCGGCGAGTGCCGGGCCTGCCGCCGCGGCGAGCCCTGGTACTGCTTCGACACCCACAACGCCGCCCAGAAGATGACGCTCGCCGACGGCACGCCGCTCACGCCCGCCCTGGGCATCGGCGCGTTCGCGGAGAAGACGCTCGTCCACGCCGGACAGTGCACGAAGGTGAACCCCTCCGCCGACCCGACCGCGGTCGGCCTGCTCGGTTGCGGCGTCATGGCCGGCCTCGGCGCCGCCATCAACACCGGCGCGGTCACCCGTGGCGACACGGTCGCGGTGATCGGGTGCGGCGGCGTCGGCAACGCGGCGGTCGCGGGCGCGTACCTCGCCGGCGCCCGCACGATCATCGCCGTCGACGTGGACGACCGGAAGCTCGACTGGGCGACGGGCTTCGGCGCCACCCACACGGTCAACTCGCGGGAGACCGACGCGGTCGAGGCGATCCGGTCCCTCACCGAGGGCAACGGCGCCGACGTCGTCATCGAGGCGGTCGGCCGCCCGGAGACGTACAGGCAGGCGTTCTACGCGCGTGACCTCGCCGGCACCGTCGTGCTCGTGGGCGTGCCCACCCCGGAGATGCAGCTCGACCTGCCGCTGATCGACGTGTTCAGCCGCGGCGGTGCCCTGAAGTCCTCCTGGTACGGCGACTGCCTGCCGTCCCGCGACTTCCCGGCGCTCGTGGAGCTGTACCTGCAGGGCCGGCTCGACCTCGACCGGTTCGTGTCGGAGACGATCGGCGTCGACGGCGTGGAGGACGCGTTCGGGAAGATGCACCGCGGAGAGGTGCTCCGGTCCGTGGTGGTGTTCACGTGACCCGCCTGGACCACGTCGTCACGGCGGGCACGTTCACGCTCGACGGCGGGTCGTGGGACGTCGAGAACAACGTGTGGATCCTGGGGGACGACGAGGAGTGCGTGGTCGTCGACGCCGCCCACGACGCGGAGAAGATCCTCGCCGCCGTCGGTGGCCGCCGGCTGTCCGCGATCCTGTGCACCCACGCGCACAACGACCACATCAACGCCGCGGAGCACCTGGCGGACGCCACGGGCGCGCCGATCCTGCTCCACCCGGACGACGGGGTGCTGTGGGATCTGGTCTACCCGGACCTGAGCCCCGACGGCGAGCTGGTCGAGGGTCTCGAGATCCGCGTGGCCGGCACGTCCCTGGAGGTCCTGCACACGCCGGGTCACGCGCCGGGCGCGTGCTGCCTGTACTGGGGGGCGGGGGGCGCGGTGTTCAGCGGCGACACGCTGTTCAAGGGCGGCCCCGGCGCGACCGGGCGGTCGTACTCGAGCTTCCCGACGATCATCGCGTCGATCAGGGCGCGGCTCCTCGGCCTGCCGCCGGAGACCGTCGTCCACCCCGGCCACGGGGACGACACCACGATCGGCGACGAGGCACCGCACCTGCAGGAGTGGCTCGACCGCGGCCACTGAGGGTCCACGCCGGACGGTGGGGCCCGCCGGTGGTCCGCCGGCGCGGGCGGCGGTCGATCAGCTCGCGCTCATGTCGACAAAGCGACTGAAGTGGCCCTGGAACGCGACGGTGATCGTGTCCGTCGGGCCGTTGCGGTGCTTCGCCACGATGATGTCGGCCTCACCCGCGCGGGGCGACTCCTTCTCGTAGTAGTCGTCGCGGTGCAGCAGGATCACCATGTCCGCGTCCTGCTCGATCGAGCCGGACTCACGGAGGTCGGACAGCTGCGGCCGCTTGTCGGTGCGCTGCTCGGGGCCACGGTTCAGCTGGCTCACCGCGATGACCGGGACCTCGAGCTCCTTGGCCAGGAGCTTCAACCCGCGGGAGAGCTCGGAGACCTCCTGCTGGCGGCTCTCGGTCTTCTTCGGCGAGCTCATCAGCTGCAGGTAGTCGACCATGATGATCTTCAGCTCGTGCCGCTGCTTGAGGCGCCGGGCCTTCGCCCGGATCTCCATCAGCGTCATGTTGGGCGAGTCGTCGATGAACAGCGGCGCCTCGCTCACCTCGCCGACCGAGCGGGCCAGCTTGGTCCAGTCGTCGTCGCTCATCTGCCCGGTCCGGAGGCTGTGCAGTGGAACCCGCGCCTCGGCGGACAGCAGGCGCATGACGATCTCGGTCTTGCTCATCTCCAGACTGAAGATGCAGGACGTCAGGCCGTGCCGGATCGACGCGGACCGCATGATGTCGAGGCTCGCGGTCGACTTACCGAGACCGGGGCGGCCCGCGACGATGATGAGCTGGCCGGGGTGCAGGCCGTTGGTGAGGTTGTCGAGGTCGCGGAACCCCGTCGGGACGCCGGTCATGAGCCCGCCGCGCGACGAGCTGGCCTCGATCTCGTCCATCGTCGGCTGGAGGAGCTCCTCGAGGATGGTGTAGTCCTCGCTCGACCGCCGCTCGGTCACCTCGTACACGGACTGCTGCGCGAGGTCCACCACGTCGTCGACGTCACGGCCCGCGCCCGCCGCGGCGCCGTACCCGAGCTGGACGATGCGGGTCCCGGCCTCGACCAGGCGGCGCAGGACGGCACGCTCGGCGACGATGCGGGCGTAGTAGCCGGCGTTCGCCGCCGTCGGGACGCTCGAGATCAGCGTGTGCAGGTACGCCGCGCCGCCGATGCGCGGCAGGTCCCCGGCGTCGGTCAGGGCTGCCGACACGGTCACCGGGTCGGCCGGCTCCCCGCGCCCGTACAGGTCGATGATCGTGTCGAACACCGTGGCGTGCGCCGGCTTGTAGAAGTCGTTCGGGCGCAGGATCTCCACCACGTCCGCGATCGCGTCCTTGGAGAGCAGCATGCCGCCGAGGACGCTCTGCTCGGCCGCGAGGTCCTGCGGCGGCGTGCGCTCGAACTCCGGGGCCACCGACAGCGAGGGCCGTACCTCGTCCGACACCGCCACTGCTGTTGCCTCCCCCTCGCGGTCGTACCGACGCACCCAGCATCGAACACGCGTACGACAATTTGTCCCACCGCGGCTGCCGGTGCACCAGACGCCGCGCCGACAGTAAGAGCGCCCCGGGGCGGGACACAAACCGGCCTGTGCGCGAGTCGGGGGACAACCCTGTGCACGACGGGCGGCTTGCTGTGCGCAGCCTGTGTGCAGCCGTGGACCGGTTGTGGACATCCTGTGCACCGATATCCGAATCCACGCGCTGACCTGCGCATACTCCGTCCACAGGGGGTGGACAGGAAACTCGTGGCGGAATAGTTGCCGCTCCGGTCGGCGCGGTAGGTTCTGCCGGTGCTCATCGTCACCGCGAACGACATCCCCGGCTACACCGTCCGCGCCGTCATGGGCGAGGTCTTCGGCATCACCGTCCGCTCGCGCAACATCGGCGCGAGCCTGTTCGCCGGGCTGCGCTCGCTCGGCGGCGGCGAACTGCCGGAGATGACCAAGCTCCTCGTGCAGAGCCGCAACGAGGCGATGGCGCGCATGATCTACGAGGCGCGGCAGCGCGGCGCCAACGCGATCGTCGCCATGCGGTACGACACCGGCGAGATCGCCGGCCAGTGGAACGAGATCTGCGCGTACGGCACCGCCGTCTGGGTCGAGCCGGTGACCGAGGACGCGCGCCGCCAGTACGAGGCGATGGCGGCCGCCGGGCAGATGCCGCATCAGCACGAATACTCCGTGCGGGTGGGGGAGTTCGGGCCCGGGACGCCGCCGCCGACCGCGGGCTGAGCGTCGGGCTCGGCGCGATCCGGGCAGGGGGAGCTGCGACCAGCGGTACCGCATGATCCGAGGTGCGGACCCGCGGACGGCCGTGGTCCCGGCGCTGCCCCGACGCCGACCGTGCACCTCCCGAGGATCCCGAGGCCCAGAAGTGCGAGATCGCCACCGTGGCCGGGAAGATGCCGAAGGCCCGGCTCGCGTGCGAGCCGGGCCTTCGACGGAGAGCGTGTACTACTCCGCGACGACGTCCACCGTGACGGTCGCCGTGACCTCGGCGTGGATCCGCACCGTGACGTCGTGCTTGCCGGCGACCTTGATGTGGCCGGGCAGCTCGACGCGTCGGCGGTCCAGCTGCGGGCCGCCGGCGGCCTTGACCGCGTCGACGACGTCCGCCGGGGTGACCGAGCCGAACAGCCGGCCGCCCTCGCCCGCGCGGGCACCGAGGCGCACGCTCAGGCCGGCGAGCTGCTGCTGGATCTCCTTGGCGTGGCCCAGGTCGCGGACCTCACGGACGCCGCGCGCCCGCTTGATCGTGGCGACCTGCTTCTCGCCGCCCTTGGTCCACGGGATGGCGTGGCCACGCGGCACGAGGTAGTTGCGGCCGTAGCCGTCCTTGACCTCGACCACGTCACCGGGCGCACCGAGCCCCGACACGTCCTGCGTGAGGATGAGCTTCATTCTCTCAGCCTCCTCAGCGAGCCGTGCTCGAGTAGGGCAGGAGCGCCATCTCGCGCGCGTTCTTGATCGCGCGGGCGACCTGCCGCTGCTGCTGGCTGGTCACCCCGGTGACCCGGCGGGCACGGATCTTGCCCCGGTCGGAGATGAACTTCCGCAGCAGCGCGGTGTCCTTGTAGTCGATGTAG
>DASWRY010000089.1:0-10065 GCA_036402915.1 Mycobacteriales bacterium | reverse complement strand
CTCGTCTGTCCTACAAAGGAATCCCACCACGGACGGCCGTGCAGCCAGACGGCTGCCGTACCGAAACCCGTGGACAGGGTTTGTTGGCACTGACTTTCGAACACGCTGTTGAGTTCTCAAGGAACGTGCGCGCACCGATCCTGACCTTCCGGTCGTTCTCGGGGCAACCCGCTCAGCTTACTCCGGTCAGCTCCGCCGGTCAAACCCGAGGGTCTGGCCCGCACTGCCCGCCCAGCAATCACCGGCGGCTTCCGCCGCTGGCGTCGTGGGGTTGGTGTCTCCATTCCGGGGGCCAGCCAACCTCGCGATCGGCGGGCCGCTCCCTGGCGACTCCATCCAGCTTACCCGGCCGGTTCCGCGTGTCAAATCGCCCTGTCTCGCAGCGATCGTCTCGCACCGCCCGCCCAGGCTTGGTCAGCGGCTGGAAGCCGCTCCACTTGGCTGGGGGCCTGCGGGCCGTCCTTCCGGCCGCTCTCGCGGCCCGGTCTTCCGTCCGGTGCCCCGCTGGCAGAGAGAAAGTTACGGCGCGTGACCCGGCGTCGTCAAACCCGTGCGGCGTGTCGGCCGTCACACAGCCTGTGACCTGCGGAAACGTCGCTGAACCGGGGTTGCGGCCACGGAAGACGCTCAGCCGAGCGCCCGTACCCCCGCGATCGCGCGCTTTCCGCGCCGCAAGACCGCCCATCCCCCGGGCAGCAGCGTCGCCCGGTCGAGCGGGGCATCGGCGTCGGTCACCCGCACGTTGTTCACGTACGCGCCGCCCTCCGCCACCGCGCGCCGGCCCTCGGACAGGCTCGACACCAGGCCCGTGTCCCGCAGCAGCGCCGCGACGCCCGGCAGGGGCTCGCCCTCCGGTACCTCCGCGAACCCGGCCTCGGTGAGCGCGGCCCCCAGGGTCGCGGGCTCCAGCTCGGCGAGGTCGCCCCGGCCGAACAGCGCCCGGCTCGCGGCGACCACCTGGTCCCGGGCCTTCTCGCCGTGGACCAGCGCGGTGAGCTCCTCCGCCAGGGCCCGGTGCGCCTCGCGGGCGGCGGGCTTCGCGGCGTGGGAGGCGGCGAGCTCCTCGATCTCCTCGCGGGAGCGGAAGCTGAACACCTTCAGGTACCCGATCACGTCCCGGTCGTCCGCGTTCAGCCAGAACTGGTAGAAGGCGTACGGCGAGGTCATCTCCGGGTCCAGCCACACCGTGCCGGTCTCGGTCTTGCCGAACTTCGTCCCGTCCGCCTTGGTGATCAGCGGCGTGGACAGCGCGTGCACCGACGCCCCGTCCGCGCGGCGGACGAGGTCCACGCCCGCGGTGAGGTTCCCCCACTGGTCGGAGCCGCCGGTCTGGAGCACGCAGCCGTACCGCCGGTGCAGCTCGAGGAAGTCCATCCCCTGGAGGATCTGGTACGCGAACTCCGTGAAGCTGATCCCCGCGTCGCTCTCCAGCCGGGCACTCACGGCCTCCTTGGCGAGCATGCGGTTGACCCGAAAGTGCTTGCCGATGTCGCGCAGGAAGTCGATGGCCGACAGGGGCTCGGTCCAGTCGAGGTTGTTCACCATCACGGCGGCGTTGTCGCCGTCGAAGTCGAGGTACGGCGTGATCTGCGACCGGATCCGCTCGACCCATCCGGCGACCGTCTCACGGTCGTTCAGGGTGCGCTCGGCCGTCGGCTTCGGGTCGCCGATCAGGCCGGTCGCCCCGCCGACGAGCGCGAGCGGGCGGTGGCCCGCCCGCTGGAGCCGCCGGAGCGTGAGGATCTGGACCAGGTTCCCGACGTGCAGGCTCGAGGCGGTCGGGTCGAAGCCGCAGTAGTACGTCACCGGACCGGCGTCGAGCAGCTCCCGCAGCTCACCGGGGTCGGTGGACTGCGCGATCAGGCCGCGCCACTGCAGGTCGTCGAGAATGTGTGTCACGGGACCGATCCTCCCCCATCGCGGCGGGCACGCGTGCGCGGGACGGCGGGGCGGTACGGCGAGACGGTGGGCTCACCGTCGGCCCAGAACCGCCAGGGCGTCTCGCGCCCCAGGGCCACGCCGGTCCGGGGCCCGGAGAGGACGGTCGGGGGCGGTACGCCCGGCGTCAGCAGCACCGGACCCGAGCCGTCGAGGACGTCGGTGCCGTCGGCCGTACGGTCGAGCCCGAGGCACTGTGCGAGGCGGGCCGGGCCGCGGGCGAGGTCACGGTCGGAGGACCGGGGCCGGCGGGACCGCGCGACGTCGAGCCCCTCGACCACCTCCCCGGCGCGCAGCAGGACCGCCGACGCCTCCCCCGGCGGTCCCGTGACGATGTTGGCGCACCAGTGCATGCCGTAGGTGAAGTACACGTACAGCGTCCCGGCGCGCGCGAACATCGCGGCATTGCGGGCGGTCCGGCCCCGGTGGGCGTGGGAGCCGGGGTCCTCCCCGACCCCGGCGTACGCCTCGACCTCGGTGAGCCGGATCGACACCCCGCCGGAGGTGACCACCGCGCCGAGCAGCGCGGGGGCCACCTCCACGGCGGGGCCCTCGAGCAGGGACCTCAGCTCGCCCACTCGCGCTGCGCCCGGACATCGGCCAGCGCGCGGCCGAGCTGTTCCCGCACGCGGTCCGGGGCGGTGCCGCCGTACGCGTCGCGTGACGCGAGCGAGCCCTCCACGGACAGCACCGAGCGCACCTCGGGCGAGAGCGACGGCGAGATCGCGGCCAGGTCCTCATCGGACAGATCCCACAGCTCGAGGTCCCGCGTCTCGCAGACGCGCACGCACTCACCCGCGATCTCGTGCGCGTCGCGGAACGGCACGCCCTGACGGACGAGCCACTCCGCGATGTCGGTGGCGAGCGCGAAGCCCTGCGGCGCCATCGCCGCCATGCGCTCGGTCGCGAACCGCATCGTGGCGACCATGCCGGTGAACGCGGGCAGCACGGTCTCCAGCGTCTCGAGCGAGTCGAAGACCGGCTCCTTGTCCTCCTGGAGATCGCGGTTGTACGCGAGCGGGAGGCCCTTCAGCGCCGTGAGCAGCCCGGCGAGGTTGCCGACGAGCCGCCCCGTCTTGCCGCGCGCGAGCTCGGCGATGTCGGGGTTCTTCTTCTGCGGCATGATGGACGAACCCGTGGCGTAGGCGTCGTCGAGCACCGCGAAGGAGAACTCCTTCGTCGTCCACAGCACGATCTCCTCGGCGAGCCGGGAGAGGTTCACCCCGGTCATCGCGAGCACGAACGCCAGCTCCGCCGCGAAGTCCCGCGACGCCGTGCCGTCGATCGAGTTCTCGACCGGGGCGTCGAACCCGAGCTCGGCGGCCACGAACGCCGGATCGAGCCCGAGCGACGAGCCCGCGAGGGCACCGGAGCCGTACGGCGACTGCGCCGTGCGCCGGTCCCAGTCGCGCAACCGGTCGGCATCCCGCCGGAACGACTGGACGTGCGCGAGCAGGTGGTGGCTCAGCAACACCGGCTGGGCGTGCTGCAGGTGGGTACGGCCGGGCATCGCGACACCGAGGTGCCTCGTCGCCTGGTCGCACAGGGCCTCCTGGAGGTCCGCGAGCAGCCGGCCCACCACACGGGCGTGGTCCCGGGCGTACATCCGGAACAGCGTGGCCACCTGGTCGTTCCGGCTCCGGCCGGCGCGCAGCTTTCCGCCGAGGCTGCCGAGACGCTCGAGCAGGCCGCGCTCGAGTGCCGTGTGGACGTCCTCGTCCTCCACGGTCGGCGTGAACTCCCCCGACGCGCACGCCGCCTCGAGGTCGTCCAGCGCCGCCAGCATCTGGCCGAGCTCGTCGGGGTCGAGCAGGCCAGCCCGCGCGAGGACCCGGGCGTGTGCCCGGGACCCCGCCAGGTCGTACGGCGCGAGCCGCCAGTCGAACTGGACGGAGACGCTCAGCTTGGCGAGCGCGTCCGCCGGTCCCCCGGCGAAGCGGCCACCCCAGAGCCGGGTCGTCCCCGAGCCGGTCGTGTCAGGCACCCGGGCTCCCGGCGACACGCGCGTCGCGGATCGCGGCGACCTTGCTGGGGAGGCCGTGCAGCTCGACGAAGCCCTTGGCCAGCGTCTGGTCGAACGTGTCCCCCGCGTCGTAGGTGGCGAGGTTGAAGTCGTACAGGGCCGCCGGGCTGCGGCGCCCGGTGACGACCGCGCGTCCACCGTGGAGGGTCATCCGGATGTCGCCCGTGACGTGCTCCTGCGACGAGGCCAGGAACTCGTCCAGCGCGCGCTTGAGCGGGCTGAACCACAGGCCGTCGTACACCAGCTCGGACCAGCGCTGCTCGACGGTCCGCTTGAAGCGGGCCAGGTCGCGCTCGACCGTGACGTTCTCGAGCTCCTGGTGGGCCGTGATGAGCGCGATGGCGCCGGGCGCCTCGTACACCTCACGGCTCTTGATCCCGATGAGACGGTCCTCGACCATGTCGAGCCGGCCGATGCCCTGGGCACCGGCACGCCTGTTCAGCTGCTCGATGGCCTGCAGCACGGTGACCGGCTTGCCGTCGACGGCCACCGGCACGCCCTTCGCGAAGCTGATGATCACCTCGTCGGCCTCGCGCGGCGTCGCCGGGTTGGCGGTGTAGTCGTACACGTCCTCGATGGGGCCGTTCCAGATGTCCTCGAGGAAGCCGGTCTCCACCGCGCGGCCCCAGACGTTCTGGTCGATCGAGTACGGCGACTTCTTGGTGACGTCGATCGGCAGGCCCTTCTCGGCCGCGAACGCGATTGCCTTGTCCCGGGTCATCCCGGAGTCGCGGACCGGCGCGAGCACCTTCAGCTCGGGCGCGAGCGCCCCGATGCCGACCTCGAAGCGGACCTGGTCGTTGCCCTTGCCGGTGCAGCCGTGGGCGACCATCGAGGCACCGTGGTACCGGGCGGCGGCGACGAGGTGCTTCACGATCACGGGCCGGGACAGCGCCGAGACGAGCGGGTACCGGTCCATGTAGAGCGAGTTGGCCTGCAGCGCGGGCAGGCAGTACTCGTTGGCGAACTCGTCGCGCATGTCGGCGACGACGGCCTCGACCGCGCCGCACGCGAGCGCGCGCTCGCGGATGGCGTCGAGGTCCTCACCGCCCTGGCCGACGTCGCCGGCGACGGCGATCACCTCGGCCCCGGTCTCCTCGGCGATCCAGCCGATGGCCACGGAGGTGTCCAGCCCGCCGGAGTAGGCGAGGACGACGCGCTCGGTCACTGTGGTGCTCCAGTTTCGTCAGGTGTGTCTGCGGGGAGGTCTTCGGAGAGCCGTCCGGCCCAGCGGAGCAACTGCTCCGCGAGCGCCGCGCCCCCGCCGGGGTCGCGCGCGACGGCGAGGATCGTGTCGTCGCCGGCGATCGTGCCGACGATGTCGGGAAGCCCGGAGCGGTCCACTGCGGACGCGAGGTACTGGGCGGCTCCGGGCGGGGTTCGGAGTACGGCGAGGTTGCCGCTCGAGTCGGCACCGGTCAGCAGCTCCTCGAGCACGCGCACGAGTCGCGCCGGCGGACCCTGCGCGGGACGGAGCGGCGTCGCGCCGTCGTCGGGCACGACGTACGCCGCCGGTCCGCCGTCGGGACCCCGGAGCTTCACCGCGCCGAGCTCCTCGAGGTCCCGGGACAGCGTGGCCTGGGTGACCGCGAGCCCGTCGGCGGCGAGCAGCCGGACGAGCTCCGCCTGGCTGTGCACGGCCCGGGAGCGGATCAGCGCGACGATCCGCGCGTGGCGGCCGGCGCGCGTCGGTGGCGGGGTGCCGACGACGGTCACGACAACATCCCGGTCGTCAGCGCGGCGAGCAGGGCCTTCTGGGCGTGCAGGCGGTTCTGCGCCTGCTGCCACACGGCGCTCTGCGCGCCGTCGATGACGTCCGCGGCGATCTCCTCGCCCCGGTGGGCCGGGAGGCAGTGGAGCACGGTGGCGTTCCCCGCGGCGACGGCGAGCTTGCCCGCGTCGACGGAGTACGGCCGGAACGGCCCGAGCCGGTCCCGGCCGTCCGCCTCCTGCCCCATCGACGTCCAGACGTCGGTGGCGAGCACGTCCGCCCCGGTGGACGCCTCGACCGGGTCACGGAGCACGGCCGCCGAGCCGCCGGTCTCCCGCCCGATCTCGGCGGCCCTCGCGACGACGGCCGGGTCGGGGTCGTACCCCGCCGGGCCGCTGACCCGGACGTGCATCCCTGCCATCGCGCCGGCGATCAGGTACGAGTGCGCCATGTTGTTCGCGGCGTCGCCGAGGTACGTCATCGTGAGGCCCTCGGTCCGGCCGTGCCGCTCCCGGACCGTGAGCAGGTCCGCGAGCAGCTGGCACGGGTGGAAGCCGTCGGTGAGCGCATTGACCACGGGCACGGTCGCCGACCCGGCGAGCGTCTGGATCCGGTCGTCGCCGAACGTCCGGATCACGATCGCGTCGACGTAGCCGGAGAGGACCCGGGCGGTGTCCTCGACGGTCTCGCCGCGGCCGAGCTGCATCGTCCCCGCGTCGAGCACGACGGGGTGACCGCCGAGCTCGGCGACGCCGACCTCGAACGAGATCCGGGTACGGGTGGACGGCTTCTCGAAGATCAGCGCCACCGACCGCGGACCGGCGAGGGGCCGGTGGGCGGCGGGCTCGGCCTTCATCTGCGCGGCGAGGTCCAGGACGCGGGCCTGCTCGGCCGGCGTGAGGTCGTCGTCGCGGAGGAAGTGGCGGAGGTCGCTCATGCGGACACCTTTGCGAATGCGGCGACGAAGGCGTCTGCCTGATCGTCGGTGAGGACGAGGGGCGGCGCGAGCCGGATCACGCCGGGGGCGCACGCGTTGGCGAGGAAGCCCTCCGCGCGGAGGGCGGTCTCGCGCGCCTTCGCGGTGTCGGCGGTCAGCACGATGCCGAGCAGCGCGCCCCTCCCCCGGACGTGGTCCACACCGGGCAGTCCGGACAGGCCGCGCGTCAGCCGCTCGCCGAGCCGCTCGGCCCGGTCCAGCAGGTCGTCGTGCGCGATCGTGTCGAGCACCGCGAGCGCGGCCGCGCAGCAGACCGGGTTGCCGCCGAACGTCGAGCCGTGCGACCCGGGACCGAGCAGCGCAGCCGCGTCGCCGAACGCCAGGCAGGCGCCGATCGGCAGGCCGCCGCCGAGACCCTTCGCGAGCGTCACGACATCCGGCTGGACGCCGTCCGCCTGGTGCGCGAACCACAGGCCCATCCGCCCGATGCCGGTCTGGACCTCGTCGATCGCGAGCAGCGTGCCGGTGGCCGCGGTGATCTCCCGGGCCGCCGCGAGGTACCCCGGCGGCGGGACGACCACGCCGGCCTCGCCGAGCACCGGCTCGAGCAGCACCATCGCGGTCTGGTCCGTGACGGCCGCGCGAAGCGCCGCGACATCGCCGAACGGCACGTGGGTCACGTCGCCGGGCAGGGGCCCGAAGCCGGCCTTCTTCGCGGGCTGACCGGTGAGCGCCAGCGCACCCATCGTCCGGCCGTGGAAGGCGCCCTGCGCGGTCACGACGTGCGTCCGCCCGGTCTTGCGGGACAGCTTGAACGCCGCCTCGTTCGCCTCCGCACCGGAGTTGCCGAAGTAGACGCGTCCCTCCCGCCCCGCGAGGGACAGCAGCCGCTCGGCCAGTGCGACGGCCGGCGGGGTCGCGAACAGGTTCGACGTGTGGCCGAGCGTCCCCAGCTGGGTCGTGACGGCGTCACGGATCGCGGGGTGGGCGTGACCGAGCACGTTGACCGCGATGCCACCGAACATGTCCACGTAGGACCGGGCATCGGCGTCCCACACCACGGCACCCTCGCCACGGACGAGCGCGAGGCCGGGCGTGCCGTACGTGTCCATCACGGACGCCGACCACCGGCCGAGCACGGACTGCGTCATGACGGCACCACCATCGTCCCGACTCCTTCCGACGTGAACACCTCGAGCAGCAGCGAGTGCGGGATCCGCCCGTCGATGACGCTCGCCGCGGGTACCCCGTCGCGCACCGCGCGCAGGCAGGCCTCCATCTTCGGCACCATGCCGGTCACCAGGGTGGGCAGCATCGTCTCGAGCTGCGCCGCCGTCACCTGGCTCACCAGCGACGACCGGTCCGGCCAGTCCGCGTAGAGGCCCTCGACGTCGGTGAGCACGACCATCTTCTGCGCCCCGAGTGCGGCGGCGAGCGCGCCGGCGGCGGTGTCGGCGTTGAGGTTGTGCACCTCGCCGTCCGCATCGGGCGCCACGGTGGACACGACCGGGATCCGCCCGGCCTCGATGAGGTCGGTGACCGCCGACGGGTTCACGTGCTCGACGTCCCCGACGAGTCCGATGTCGACGGACGTGCCGTTCACGACGGCCCGCCGCCGGGCCGCGGTGAAGAGCCGGGCGTCCTCCCCGGACATGCCGACCGCGTACGGCCCGTGCTCGTTGATCAGCCCCACCAGCTCGCGGCCGACGTGGCCGACGAGCACCATCCGGACGACCTCCATCGTCTCCGGCGTGGTGACCCGGAAACCGCCCCGGAACTCACTGTCCATGCCGAGCCGCCCGAGCATCGCGCTGATCTGCGGGCCTCCACCGTGGACGATCACCGGCTTGATGCCGGCGAGCCGGAGGAAGACGATGTCCTCGGCGAACGCCCGCTTCAGCGCCGGGTCGATCATGGCGTTGCCGCCGTACTTCACGACGACGACCTTGCCGTGGAACCGCTGCAGCCACGGCAGCGCCTCGATCAGCACGGACGCCTTGAGGTACGCCCGCGCGGTGCCGTCGTCGTGGATCGCCTCGGGGATCGGTGCGGTGCTCATGCGGCCGCTCCCGAGGCCAGCATGATCTTCAGCCGTTCCACGGGTACAGCCTCCAGGGCCTCGGTCAGGGCGGCGGCGTCCAGCGCCGCGTCGGTCAGGACGATCTCGTCGGGGTGCGCGACCACACCGACCTGGATCGCGCCGAGCCCGAGTTCCGCCGCCACCCGCTCGGCGACGCGGTGTACCGCGACGAAGTCCTCCGGCGCCGGCACCACGGCGACGGCCCGCAGCCGCCCGGTGGTGAGCACCTGCCGCGTCCACAGCGCGTCGGGGGCCTCGGTGTCCGCGAACACGCCCGCGGCGTCGTCCCGCGGCCCCTCGTTGAGGATGACGCTCGTGCCCTGGACGTCCCGGGTCGTGAAGCCGGCGGTCACGGGGCCACCCCGTTGACGGCGAGGCCCGCGGTCTCGTCGAGGCCGAGGACGAGGTTGGCGTTCTGGACGGCCTGGCCCGCGGCGCCCTTGCCGAGGTTGTCGATCGCGCTGACGACCAGCAGGCGACCGGAGTCGACGTCCACGGTCGCCTGCAGGTGCGCCGAGTTGCTGCCGGACACGGCCGAGGTGTGCGGCCACGCACCGTCGGGGAGCAGGTGGACGAACGGCTCGTCGCCGTACGCGTCGGCCAGGACCGCGCGGACGTCCTCTGTGGACACACCTGCGCGGGTGGGCTTCGCCGACACCGACGCGAGGATGCCGCGCGGCATCGGGGCGAGGAACGGCGTGAAGGACAGCGACCGCGCGCCCGTCGCCTGCTTGATCTCGGGGACGTGCTGGTGGGCACCGACCTTGTACGCGCTGACGTCGCCCATGACCTCGCTGCCGAGCAGGCTCGCCTTGGCGCCGCGGCCCGCGCCGCTCGTACCGGAGGCGGCGGTCACCACGACGTCGTCCGGCTCGGCGAGGCCCGCCGCGATCAGCGGCGCGAGGGCGAGGGTGGTGGCGACGGCGTAGCAGCCGGTGTTGGCGACCCGCGTGCTCGCGGCGATCCGGTCCCGCTGACCCGGCAGCTCCGGCAGTCCGTACGTCCAGGTGCCGGTGTGCGGGGTCGCGTAGTACCGCTCGTACGTGGCCGCGTCGGCGAGCCGGAAGTCGGCGCCGAGGTCGACGATCCTCGTCTCGGGCGGCAGCGCGGCGGCGACGGCCGAGGAGGCGCCGTGCGGCAGGGCGAGGAACACCAGGTCCGCGCCGGACAGCGTCTCGGCGGAGGTCGGGACGAGCTCGAGGTCGGCGAGCGTGACGAGCTGCGGGTGGACCTGGTGCAGTGGCCGGCCGGCCTGGCCGTGGGCGGCGACGACGGTGAGCTCGAGGTCGGGGTGCGCGTCGACCAGGCGCAGCAGCTCGCCGCCCGCGTACCCGCTGGCACCGGCGACGGCGACCGTGACACCCATTGCTGCTCCC
>DASWRY010000088.1:0-21627 GCA_036402915.1 Mycobacteriales bacterium | reverse complement strand
GGCGGGGGAGGGCTCGGTCACGGTCATCGGCGCCCTTCCGGTAGGGGTCCACGGGGACCGTTGTCCGGGTCGTACGGCAGTGTGCGCTCCCAGGGCCCACGCTGGCCGGCTGGCGGAGGAGCACACGGTAGGGACCGCGCGGGGTTGAGCAAGCGTGCGGCCGCGGCCCTCACGACTGCAGGCACCGGTTCACCAGGGCACATCTGAGGATCCCCAGCTCCTCCGACCCTGAGCAGGCCGAAGATCACGACCCGGGCGGGCAGCCGATCGCCGCTCAGGCGATGTGGCGGCGCGGCGGGGACGACGTCGTGGCCTACCTCTACGACGTCGCCACCGCCCGGCCCAAGCGGACCGTGACCCCGGCCGTGCTCCGGGCACTCGCCCGGGCGCTGGAAGCCCGCCGGACCTGCCCGACCTGCCGCGAGATCCGCGACTACGTGATCCCACGCTCGCTCGGCGAGTGCCTGGACTGTGCCGAGCCGGCGGTACCCCCGTACTGCTGGACTTCCCTCGCGGGGGCGAGCCTTCGACCGGCTGGTCGGGCTGCCGTCGCCGCTCCTGGACCAGTGGCTCACCGCCCAGGCTTGCGCCTTCGCGGCTTCTCTACACGTACGGCGGACGAGTGAGGACGCCAGTCCATACAAGGCGAACGCCCTGGGAGACCTTGACCGGGTCTCACCAGGGCGTTCGTTCTACTTACTACGGGGTGGAGCTGAGGGGACTCGAACCCCTGACCCCCACACTGCCAGTGTGGTGCGCTACCAGCTGCGCCACAGCCCCGCGGCCCGTACGGGCCGTCTTGCGAGTCACGAGCATACATCGGGCCGGGCCGGGCCCCGCACCGGCCCCCAGCCGCGAACCTCAGCTGAAGACGATCGTCTTGTTCCCGTGGACGAGCACCCGGTCCTCCAAGTGGAAGCGCAGCCCCCGCGCCAGCACGGTCTTCTCGATGTCCTTGCCGTACCGGACGTAGTCCTCCACCTGGTCCGAGTGGTCGATCCGGATCACGTCCTGCTCGATGATCGGGCCGCCGTCGAGCTCCGCGGTGACGTAGTGGCAGGTCGCGCCGATGAGCTTCACGCCCCGCTCGTACGCCTGGTGGTACGGCCGCGCCCCCACGAACGACGGCAGGAAGCTGTGGTGGATGTTCACGATCCGCCCCGGGTACGTCGCGCACACGTCCGCGGGGAGGATCTGCATGTACCGCGCCAGCACGATGCAGTCCGGCTTGGCGTCGGCGAGCACCCGCGACACCTCCTCGAAGTGAGGCGCCTTGTCCGCCGGGTCCACCGGTACGTGCTGGAACGGGATCCCGTGCCACTCCACGACCCCGCGCAGGTCGTCGTGGTTGGACACCACGAGCGGGATGTCGACCTCGAGCTCCCCGCTCTGCCATCGGGACAGCAGGTCGTACAGGCAGTGCTCCTGCTTGCTGACCATCAGCACCACGCGCTTGCGGACCGCGGTGTCGGTGATGCGCCACACCATGCCGAACTCCTCGGCGATCGGCGCGAAGGCGGCCGTCAGCTCGTCGTACGACACGTTCAGCGAGTCCGCCCGGACCTCCTGGCGGAGGAAGAAGCGGCCGTTCACGGCGTCGGAGTGGTGGCTCGCCTCGACGATCCAGCCGCCGTGCTCCGCGATGAACCCCGCGACCCGTGCCACGATCCCGACCCGGTCCGGGCAGGACAGCGTGAGGACGTACCGGCGGCCGCGGTGCATCGGACCTTCTTTCCACAGGCGACGAGGAGTGACCCCAGCCTACGGAATCAGTTCAGCGACGGGTCCGGGGGGAACACCGCCACCGCCGCCATCAGCCCGCCCTGCCGCCGCAGGACCATCGTCCAGAGATCGTCGGGTGTCTCGACGAACGGGTCGCCGGGCAGCGAGTCGAGGACGAACCACGCCCCGCTCTCGATCTCCGCCCGCAGCTGGTCGCCGTCCCAGCCCGCATAGCCCGCGAACACCCGCACCGAGTCCAGGTCCTTGGCGATGGCCTCGGGGTCGCCGGACAGGTCCACCGTGCCGACGGAGCCGTCGATGCGCGCGAAACCCTCCCCCGGCTCGGCGCCGGCCCGCGCCCGCCCGAGGCAGATCGCGGCCTCCGGCTGGACCGGGCCGCCCTCGAACAGCACCGGCGGCTCCGCCGCGAGCCCCGCCCACGGGTCGAGCACCTCGGTGACGAGCACCTCGGTGGCCCGGTTGAGCACCACGCCCAGCGTTCCGTTCGGCTCCTGCGCGACGACCATGACGACGGTCCGCTCGAAGTGCGGATCCTTGAGGTCAGGGGTCGCCACCAGCAGCCGCCCGGTGAGGTGCTCCCACTCCATGCCCAGATCATGCACGTCCGTCGCGATGTTGTCCCGGGATGACGCGACGGCGACACGACCGCGGCCCGCCCCCGGTACGGGGCGGGCCGCGGGCCGTGCGGGGGTCAGGAGGTGAAGGAGTCCTTCACGTCCTTCGCGGCGTCCTTGACGTGCTCGCCGGCCTGGCTGACCTTGGCGCCGGTCGCCTCCGCCTGGCCCTCGGCCTGCATGCTCTCGTCGTCGGTGGCGTCGCCGATGCTCTCCTTGGCGTTGCCCTTGGCCTCGTCGAGCTTGTTCTCGATCTTGTCGCCCAGACCCATCGTGGCCTCCCTCGGCTCGGAAGGACCCACGGTAGGGGCAGCGGCGCCGATCGGCACGTCCGCGAGCGGTACGGCGTTCCGCGCCAGCTCCGTCACCTTCCCGGTGCCCGTCACGCGGGCGGGGGCGACGCCGCGCGCGACGGCGCGGGCCAGGTCGAGCTCCGGCAGCGGGCGCTGCGACGCGGCGAGCACCAGGTTGCCGTACCGCCGGCCGCGGAGGATCGCGGGCTCGGTCACCAGCAGGACGTGGCGGAAGACGGCGAGCAGCGTCGCGGCCTCCGCCCGCAGCCCGGCGAGCGGGGGCCTGTCGGCGAGGTTGCACACGTACACCCCGCCGTGGCGCAGCACGCGGTCCACGTCGCGGGTGAACTCGACCGTCCGCAGGTGGGCGGGCACGTCGGTACCGACGAACGCGTCCCGGATCACGACGTCCTGCGAGTCCGCGCGCAGCTTGCGCACCCCCGCGCGGGCGTCGACCACCCGGACCCGCAGCCGCGGCGAGGTCCGCAGGCCGAGGCTGTCGCGGGCGAGCGTGACGAGCCGCTCGTCGTACTCGAACGCCACCTGGACCGACCGCGGGCGCGTCGCGGCCACGTACCGGGGCAGCGTGAACGCGCCACCCCCCAGGTGCGCGGTGTCGAGCGGCGCCCCCGGCTCGCCGAGATGGTCCAGCAGAGCGCCGATCCACTGCACGTACTCGAACTCGAGACGGGTGGGGTCCTCGAGGTCCACATACGAGCTGGCGACGCCGTCGATCGAGAGCATCCACCCCGCCGGTACGTCGAGGTCCTTGGCGAGCTCGGCGGTCCCGTTCGACAGCGGGTACTCGCCGGGCGCCGGCACCGCACCGGCGGCGCGGGGACGCCCTCGCGGGGCGCGGCGGGATGCGGTCACCGCGTCATGGTGCCCGGGGCCGCCGTGCGGCGCGTGGCGAGGGTCAATTTCGGGACGCGCCTCCGTATTCGTGCCCATCGTGCCGATGATCTTCTCGTGGGAACCCTGGCGACCGGTGTGAGGCGACGGTGGGCCGTCGTGGCCGCGCTCGCGGTGGCAGCCGTGGGCTACGTCGTGGTGCCCGCGACCGAGCCGCTCCAGGACGCGTACTACAACGCGGTGGCGGTGGCGACGCTCGCCGTCGCGGTGGCGGGCCTGGTGCTGAACAGGCCACGCCCGCTGCGCGTGTGGGTGCTCGTCCTCGGGGCGGCCGCGTGCTGGGTGGTGGGCGACCTGACCTGGTCCGTGCTCTGGACGGTGTTCCACCTGGACCCGTTCCCCTCCGTGGCCGACGGGCTGTACCTCGCCGGCTACCCGCTCATGGCGGCGGGGCTCGCCACGCTGGTGCGCCGCCGTACCCCCGTTCCCGACCGCGCCGGCACGCTGGACGCGGCGATCATCGCGACGGGCGCCGGCGTGGTGGCCACCGTGTTCGTCGTGGTGCCGACCCTGACGGATGCGACACAGGGCCTCGCCGGGCGCCTGGTCGGGACGGCGTACCCGATCGGCGACCTCCTGCTCCTCGCCGTGCTCGCGAAGCTGTGGATCTCCCGGGGCCGGACCCGCACCTCGGTGACCGCGCTGGGCGTCGCGCTGGCGTTCGGCCTGGTCGGCGACATCTCCTACAACCTGTACACCGTCACGGGCAACGACACCCCGGCGATTCCGTGGACGGACGCCTGCCTGCTCCTCTGCTACGTCGGGCTCGCCGCGGCGACGCTCCACCCGACGGTGCGGACGCCGGTCGACCCGGGCGGCCCGCCGGGACGCGAGTCCTCCGCCGCCCGCCTGATCGGGCTCACCGTGGCGTCGCTGCTGCCGCCGATCACGCTGCTGATCGAGGGAGTGCGGGGGCAGGAGGCGCCGTGGGGCGTCGTCGGGGTCGGCTCCGTGCTGCTCTCCGTGCTCGTGCTGGTCCGGATGGCCGGGCTGCTCCGCGAGGTACAGCGGCAGTCCGTGCAGCTGGAGATCCTCGCGCGCGACGACGGCCTCACGGGCATCCCGAACCGGCGTACGTGGGACCGCGAGCTGGCCCGCGCGTGCGCGGAGGGCGGGCCGCTGTGGGTGGCCCTGCTCGACCTCGACCACTTCAAGGACTACAACGACTCCTCCGGCCACGCGGCCGGTGACGTGCTGCTCCGCGACGCCACGGCGGCGTGGACCGCCGTGTTGCCGGCCGAGGCGTTCCTCGCCCGGTACGGCGGCGAGGAGTTCGCGGTGCTCGTCCGGGGCGGCACCGAGGCACAGGCCCGCGCCCTCCTCGGGGCCATGCAGTCGATGACGCCGCGGGGCCAGACGTTCTCGGCGGGCCTCGCGGCGTGGGACCTCGCCGAGGAGCCCGCGGACCTGGTCGCCAGGGCGGACGCCGCGCTGTACGAGGCCAAGGGCGCCGGCCGGGCCCGGGTCCGCTCGGCCGGGGTTCACAGCTAGTTCCCAGCCGTCCTCGAGGTGCCTGCCAGCGACCGGGCCGAGAGTGTCGGACGAGGGTCGCCGGCACGTGCGGCCGGAGACCGCGAGCAGCTGAGGAAGACTGTGACCGTGACCGACACGACGCCCGAGGCCCGCCTCCTGGTGGTCGACGACGAGCCGAACATCGTGGAGCTGCTGTCCGCGTCCCTGCGCTTCGCGGGGTTCGAGGTCGCCACGGCCCCCAACGGGACCGAGGCGGTGCAGGCCGCGCGCACGTTCCGGCCGGACCTCGTGGTGCTCGACGTGATGATGCCGGACATGGACGGGTTCGCCGTCGCCCGGCGGCTGCGCGAGGGCGGCGCCCGGGTGCCCATCCTGTTCCTCACCGCACGGGACGCGACCGCGGACAAGGTCACCGGCCTGACGCTCGGCGGTGACGACTACGTCACGAAGCCGTTCAGCCTCGAGGAGGTCGTGGCGCGCATCCGGGCGGTCCTCCGCCGGACCGGCGGCGGCGCCACGTCCACGCCGTCCCGCCTGCGCTTCGCGGACCTCGAGCTGGACGTCGACACCCACGAGGTGTGGCGCGGCGAGACGCCGGTCGCGCTGTCCCCCACCGAGTTCAAGCTGCTGCACTACTTCCTGTCCAACCCCGGTCGGGTGCTCTCCAAGGCGCAGATCCTCGACCACGTGTGGAACTACGACTTCAACGGCGAGGCGAACATCGTCGAGTCGTACGTGTCGTACCTGAGGCGGAAGATCGACACCGTCGAGCCCCGGCTGCTGCACACGCTCCGCGGCGTGGGGTACGTCCTCCGGCAGCCGACATGACCGCGTTGCTCGACCTGCCCCGCCGCATCCCGCTCCGCGTCAAGCTGGTCGCGATCACGGTGGTGCTCGTGACGGCGGCGCTCGGGGTCACCGCGTTCGCCGCGACGACGCTGCTGCGGACCTCGATGCTGCAGCGGGTCGACTCGCAGCTCGGGGACTTCGCGGACCGCGCCGTGCGCGGCGGGTTCGGCGGACCGCCGCGGGACGGGCAGCTGCCGAGCACGTTCTTCGTCGCCGTGATCGGTCCGGACGGCACCGGCACGATCCAGTACACCGCCCCGCTGTACGAGCGGCAGCCGCCGCACCTTCCCCGGCTCGACAGCACCGAGGTGGCCCGCCGCGCCGGCCGGCCGTTCACGGTGCCGGCCGAGGGCGGCCACGACCGGCCGTGGCGGGTGCTCGTCACGCCCCTGCGCGACGGGTCCGGCAGCGTGCTCGTCGGCCAGAGCCTCGAGGACGTCGAGTCGACCGTCGGCCGGCTCACCGCGATCAACCTCGGCGTGGGCGCGGTCGTGCTGGTCCTCCTCGCCGGCCTCGGGTACGTGGCGGTGCGCTCGAGCCTCCGCCCGCTCGCCGAGGTCGAACGGACGGCCGAGGCCATCGCCGCCGGGGACCTGTCCCGGCGCGTCCCCGAGGGCGACCCACGCACGGAGGTCGGGCGGCTCGGCCGCGCGTTCAACACGATGCTGGGACACATCGAGAGCGCGTTCCGTGCCCGCGAGGCCTCCGAGCAGAGCGCCCGGGAGTCCGAGGAGCGGATGCGGCAGTTCGTCGCCGACGCGAGCCACGAGCTGCGGACGCCACTGTCGTCGATCCGGGGCTTCGCCGAGCTGTACCGCCAGGGCGCCGTCCCCGAACAGGCGGACGTCGACCGGGTGATGCGCCGCATCGAGGACGAGGGCGTGCGGATGGGGTTGCTCGTCGAGGACCTGCTCCTGCTCGCCCGTCTCGACGCCGAGCGGCCGCTCGAGTACGCGCCCGTCGACCTCCTCGCCGTCGCCACCGACGTGGTGCACGACGCCCGCGCGGTGGCGCCCGACCGCCGCCTCGACGTGGAGCTCCTGCCGTCGGACACCCCGCCGGTGGTGCGGGGCGACGACGCCCGGCTGCGCCAGATCGCGGCCAACCTGGTCGGCAACGCCGTGAAGCACACCGACGGCCCCGTCCGCGTCCGCGTCGGCACCGAACCGGGCTGGGCGGTCCTGTCCGTCGGCGACGAGGGCCCGGGCCTCGCGCCGGAGGAGGCCGCGCGGGTGTTCGAGCGGTTCTACCGCGCGGACCCGTCGCGTACCCGCGCCAGCGGCGGGACCGGTCTCGGGCTGTCGATCGTCGCCGCGCTCGTCGCCGCGCACGGCGGCACGGTGGACGTGGACACCGCTCCCGGCCGCGGCGCGACGTTCCGGGTACGCCTGCCGCTCACCGCCTGAGTTGCCCCGGTCCGGCGGGGGCGCGAGGCTGCCGCCGTGACCGCCGACGAGACCCCGTTCCCCGACGCCGAGTCCTCGGAGAGCCTCACCACCGTGCTCGTCGCCACCGCGGCGAACCTCGTGATCGCGTGCGCGAAGCTCGCCGCCGGCATGGTCAGCGGGTCCTCGGCCATGCTGTCGGAGGCCGCCCACTCCTTCGCCGACACGGTCACCGAGATCCTGCTGCTCGTCGCGATCCGGCGGGGTGAGCGGCCCGCGGACGACACGCACCCGTTCGGGTACGGCCGGGAGACGTATGTGTGGGCGCTGCTCGCCGCGGTGGCGACGTTCGTGGCGGGTGCCGGCTTCTCGATCACCGAGGGGCTGCACACGATGGTGCACGGCGGCCCCTCCGAGGGCCACTTCACGCTCAACTACCTCGTACTGGCCGTGGCATTCGTCCTGGAGGCCATCTCGCTGCGCACGGCCGTGCGGCAGGTCCGCGAGAAGGCCGCCGAGCTGCGGACGGCGCCCACCCGGTACTTCCGGCTCACCTCCGACACGACGGTCAAGGCGGTCCTGCTCGAGGACAGCGCCGCGCTCGTCGGCATCGCGTTCGCGGCCGTCGGGCTGCTGCTGCAGCAGGTCACCGGCGCCGCGGTGTGGGACGGGCTGGCGTCGGTCCTCATCGGCGTCCTGCTGGCCGTCGTCGCGTTCGTACTCGGCCACGCGAACCTCGCGCTGCTGATCGGCCGGTCGGTGCCGTTCGCGGTCCGGGAGCGGGCCCGCGACGTCGTCGCCGCGCTCCCCCACGTCGAGGCGGTCAGCGAGATCCTCGCCGTGTACCTCGGGCCGGCGCGGATGCTGATCGTGGCGCACGTGGACTTCACCGACACCGCGACCGCCGCCGACGTCGAGCACGTCTCGGCGCAGGTCGAGCACCGGCTGCGGGAGGTCTTCCCCGGCGCGCGGTACGTGGTGGTGGACCCGACGGACGCCGGCGAACGGCACGAGCCGGCGTGAGCGCAGACCACCGGAGCCCGGTCGCGGTCCCCGGGAGCGGGAGCTAGCGTCGCGGGACGGGGCGGGTGTCTTCCCGCCCCGTCCCGGGAGGGCCCGTGTCCGAACCCCCGCCCGCAGGGGGCGTCGCCGAGCCGGCGGACGTCGCCGCGTGGGTCGCCTGGTTGTCCCCCGTGCTCGCGTCGGCGGCGGCGGCCATGGCACTGATCTCACCCGACGCCCGGATCCTCCACGCGAACGCCGCGTACGCCGCGCTGCTCGGCCGTTCCCCCGACGAGCTCAGGGGCCTGCCGCTGGCGGCGGTGCTGCCCCCCGACGAGCGACCGGTCGCCGACGCGGCGATGCGGGACCTGCTCGCCGGCCGCAGCCCGGACGTGCACGTGGAGCGGCGGTACGTGCGCCCGGACGGCTCCGTGCTGGTCGGGCTGCTCAGCACCCGGCCCGTGCGGACCGAGGAGGGCGCGGTCCTCGGGTTCTTCTCCCAGCTCGAGGACCTCACCGCCCGGGCGGCCGCCGAGGAGCGGCTCGCGCGGTCGGAGGAGATGTTCCGCCTCGCGGTGGAGAACTCGGCGCTCGGCACGGCGCTGCTCGGGCCCGACGGGCGGTGGCTCCGGGTGAACCCGGCGCTGTGCGCGATCGTCGGGCGCACCGAGGAGGAGATGCTCGGCCTCACGTTCCGCGACATCACCCACCCCGGCGACCTGGCGGCGGACGACCGGCTGCTGGAGCGGCTGCTCGCCGGGGAACTGGACTCGTACCAGCTGGACAAGCGGTACTCCCGGCCCGACGGGAGCTGGGTGTGGGTGCGGCTCACCGGCTCGGTCGCCCGCGACGCCGACGGCGGGGTCGCGTACATCGTCGCGCAGATCGAGGACCTCACCGAGGAGCGGCGGCTCCACCGCGAGCTCGCCGAGCAGGACCGCCGGTTCCGGATGCTCGCGGACGGGTCCGCCGACGTGGTGGTCGCCCGGGTCCGTACGGTTCCGGCGCTGCGCGTGGAGTACCTGAGCCGCGGCGTCGAGAAGTTCGCCCGGCACCGGGTGGAGGACTTCGAGGCCGACCCGTCGCTCCTGCTGGACCTGATCCACCCGGACGACCGCGCGCGCTGCGCCGCGCTCTTCGCGGACCCCACCCTCTTCGGCGGCGAGGCGGTGCCCCTGCGGATCCTGGGACCCGACGCCGTGCGGTCGATACTCGTCCGCGGTCAGCCGATCCGCGACGACGACGGCGCCGTGGTCGGGTTCGAGGCGCTGGGCTGGGACGTCACCGACCGGCAGCGGGCCGAGGAGGCCCTCGCCGCCCGCGAACGCCGCTTCCGCGCCCTGGTCGAGCACGCCGCCGACGGCATCGCACTGCGCGACGCCGGAGGCGTGCTCCGGTACGTGAGTCCCGCGATCACCCGGATCACCGGGTACCGCCCCGAGGAACTGCTCGGCACGGACGCCACGTTCCGGCTGCCGCGCGACCAGCGCCCGGCGCTCGAGTCCGCCGTGGCCGCGTCGAGGACCGCACCCGGAGCGAGTGGCTTCGCCGAGATCCGCACGGTCCACCGCGACGGCAGCGACCGGTGGCTGGAGGTCACCGTGTCGAACCACCTGGACGACCCCGACGTCCGGGGACAGATCCTCACGCTCCACGACGTCACCGCGCGGCGCGCCGCCGAGGAGGAGCTCGCCCGTCACGCGGCGTACGACACGCTGAGCGGGCTGCCGAACCGGGCCTCCGTGCAGCGGGATCTGGCCGAGGCGCTCGCCGTGGACCCGGCCTCGGTCGGCGTGCTGTTCGTCGACCTGTCCGGGCTGAAGACCGTCAACGACACGCTCGGGCACGCGCGCGGCGACGCGGTGCTGGTCGCGGTCGCGCACCGCATCTTCTCGGTCGTGGCCGGCACGGGATCGGTCGGGAGGTTCGGCGGGGACGAGTTCGCCGTCGTGACGCGCGGGCTGCGCGACGCCGAGCTCGCGGACCTCGCCGACCGGATCGTCCGGGAGATCGACCGCCCGGTCACCGCGCCGGACGGCGGCCAGGTCTTCCTCGCCGCCTCCGTCGGCATCGCGCGCGGCCACCCGGGCGCGGGCGCGGGCAGCCTGCTCGCGGCCGCCGACCTCGCGATGTACGACGTGAAGAACCGTGCCGGTCGCGGCGTCCGCCTGTTCGACACGGCCCTCGCGGAGCAGGCGTCGGCCCGGCTGGCGCTGGAGCGCGACCTCCGTGCCGCCGACCTCGACCGCGACCTCCGGGACCACTACCAGCCGCTGGTCGACCTCGCGACGGGCCGGGTCGTCGCCGCCGAGGCGCTGGTGCGGTGGCAGCACCCCGAGCGGGGCCTCGTGCTCCCGGACACCTTCATCCCGATGGCGGAGGAGACCGGGCTCATCGACGAGCTCGGCCTCTGGGTGCTCGCGCACGCCTGCCGCCGGCAGCTCGAGTGGGCCGACCGGGACATCACCGTCGGCGTGAACCTGTCCCCCCGCCAGCTGTACGAGCCCGGCCTCCCCGACCGGGTGGCCGCGGTGCTCGAGGAGACCGGCGCCCGGCCGGACCGGCTGGTGCTCGAGGTCACCGAGAGCGCACTCATCGACGACCGGGTCGCGCGTCCCGCGCTCGCCGCGCTGAAGAACCTCGGCGTGCGGCTCGCGCTGGACGACTACGGCACCGGGTACTCCGGCCTCACCAGCCTGCGCCGGTACCCGTTCGACACCGTCAAGATCGACCGCAGCTTCGTCGGGCGGATGACGGGGAGCCCGCACGACCTCGCCGTCGTCCGGCACGTCATCACCCTGTCCCACGCCCTCGGCCTGGAGGTCGTGGCGGAGGGCGTGGAGACCGCCGAGCAGCTCCGGCTCCTCGCCGACGCCGGCGCCGACACGGGCCAGGGGTACCACCTGGGCCGCCCGGCAGCGCCGGAGAGGCTGCTCGCCGCTACATGAGCAGGTCGAACAGCGCGAACGTGCGCTCCCAGTGCTCGGTGCCGGGCACCTTGAGGTCCGGATAGATGATCTTCATCGCCCGGCCCAGCGTGATGCTGAGACCCCCCACGATCGCCGGCAGCCGCGCGGCCGTCTCGTCGCTGCACGCGAGGTCCAGCGGCGGGCGGGCGGTGATCCGGTCCAGCACCGTCTGCAGGTCGATGTCGTGGTCGAGCTTCTCGAACTCGTGGATCCGTTCCTGCAGGCCCTTCGTGACCGGCAGGTCGTGCGGCTCGATGATGTCGCGCCCGTTGGCACGTGCCGTCGCCTGTGCCATGACCAGGAGGTCGTACACCTCCTCGTCGACGAACTCGGTGTACCTCCGGAGGTCGTCCTTGTCCACGTCCAGGCCGGCCACCGTCCGGAAGAACCTCTCGAACCGCGCCACCGCCATGACCGCCATGGGCCTCGCCGCCTCGTCTGGTTGGTCGCCCCTCGGCGATCTCAGCGTCCACCCGGTATGGGGGGACCGCAACCGTGCATCGTCCGTTCGGACGATTCGTCCCCTGTGGGCTCAGTTCGGGGATTCCGGTTGCCGAGAGTGACGAGGGAGGAGTTCCCCGTTCGCCCACCTGGAGGTTCCCGTGTCCGCCGATGCCGTGCCCGCCGACGCCGTCGTCGGGCACCGTGCCGCGGCTCCCCGCGAGGTCGCCGCGTGGGTGGCGAAGTTCGCCCCGGTGCTCGCTGCCGCGGCCGCGGCGATGGGGCTGGTCGGCGTCGACGGGCGCATCCTGCACGTGAACGCCGCCTACACCGAGCTCACCGGCCGCGCTCCGGAGGAGCTCCTGGGCGCGGACGTCATCACGGTGCTCCACCCCGACGACGCCGCCGGCCAGCGTGACGCACTCGGGCGACTGCTCTCCGGCGAGTGGCCGGAGTGGCAGCGGGTCCGCCGGTACGTGCGGCCGGACGGCACCGTGCGGTACGGCCTTCTCACCACACGGCCGGTCCGGACGGCCGACGGCGCCGTGCTGGGCCTGCTGAGCCTCGTCCAGGACATCACCGACCGGCACGACGCCGAGCTGCGGCTGGCGGCGTCCGAGGAGCGGTTCCGGCTGGCCCTGGACTACGCCCCGGCCGGGATGGCGCTGGTCGGCCGGGGTGGCAGGTGGGTGACGGGCAACCGGGCGCTGCGCGAGATCCTCGGGCGGCCCGAGGAGGAGCTCGTCGGGCGCTCGTTCGCGGAGTTCACCCACCCGGACGACGAGGAGGAGACCCTGGACCTGGTCCGGCGGGCCCTCGCCGGGGAGCTCGACAGCTTCCGCGTCCACACGCGGTACTCCCGCGGCGACGGGACGTACGCCCGGGTCCGTCTCACGATGGCGTTCGCGCGCGGCGACGACGGCGAGGTGACCCACGCGGTCGCGCAGGTCGAGGACCTCACCGAGGAGCACCGCGTCGCCGCCGAGCTCGCCGAGCAGGACCGGCGGTTCCGGATCCTCACCGACGACGCCGACGACGTCGTGTCGCTGCGCCTGCGGACCGTCCCGGAGTTCCGGGTCGACCACGTGAGCCGCGGCATCGAGGCGATCGTCGGCCACACACCCGAGGAGCTGTACGCCCGGCCCACGCTGCTGCTCGGCCTCGTGCACGACGACGACCTGCCGGCGCTCGAGCAGCGGCTCGCGGATCCCGTGACCCTGCGCGACGTACCGCTCGAGTTCCGCGTCGTCCGGCACGACGGGTCCGTGCGGTGGATCCACGCGCGCGGCGCGCCGATGTCCGGCCCGGACGGCGTACCCGTCGGGCTCGACAGCCTGTGCTGGGACGTCACCGCGCGCAAGGAGGCCGAGGAGCAGGCGGCGGCCGCCCAGCGGCGTTTCCAGGCGCTCGTCGAGCACGCCGCCGACGCGACGATCATCCGCGAGCCCGACGGGGTGATCCGGTACGCGAGCCCGGCCGTCACCCGGATGCTCGGCTCGGCACCGGAGGACATCGTCGGGACCGTGGCGTCGCTCCGCCTCGCGCCGGCGGACCTCGCCCGGCTCCAGCTCGCCGTGGACCGGTCACTGGTGGCGCCGGGCGGCGTGGCCCTGGCGGAGGTCCGTGCGTTCCACCGCGACGGCACGGAGAAGCGTCTCGCGCTCACGATCTCGAACCGGCTGGACCACCCCGACGTCGGCGGGCTCGTCACCCACATCCGCGACGTCACGGAGGAGCGGACGGCGCAGGAGGAGCTCGCGTACCAGGCGGCCCACGACGCGCTCACCGGCCTGCCGAGCCGGACCTCGCTGCAGCGGCACCTCGAGGCGGCGCTCGCCGCGGATCCCACCGGTGTCGGTGTGCTCTTCGTCGATGTGCTCGGTCTCAAGCCCGTGAACGACACGCTCGGCCACGTCAAGGGCGACGCCGTCCTGAGGGCGGTGGCGGGCCGGATCGCCGCCGTCGTAGGCAGCGACGGTCTCGTGGGCCGGTTCGGCGGCGACGAGTTCGCGATCGTCACGACGACCCTGGACTGCGGGGCGCTCACCGACCTGGCGCACCGGGTGGTCGCCGCGCTGGACGACCCGCTGACCGCCCCCGACGGTGGACAGGTCCACCTCGGCGCGGCCGCGGGCGTGGCCCTCGCCGAGCCGGGGACCACGGCCGAGCAGCTGCTCTGCAACGCCGACCTCGCCATGTACGACGTGCAGCGGCGTGCCGGGCGGGGCGTGCAGGTGTTCGACGCCACGCTGGCCGAGCAGGCCGCGGCACGCCTCGGCACCGAGCGGGACCTCCGCGCGGCCGACCTGGACCGCGACCTCCGGGCGTACTACCAGCCCGTGGTGGACCTGGCGACGGGCCGCGTCGCCGCCGCCGAGGCGCTGCTGCGCTGGGAGCACCCGCGGCGCGGGCTCGTCGCCCCGGGCGTCTTCGTCCCCGTGGCGGAGGAGACGGGCCTGATCGACCGCCTCGGTCTGTGGGTGCTCGACCACGCGTGCCGGCAGCAGGTGGCGTGGGCGGACCGCGACATGACCGTCGAGGTGAACCTGTCCCCGCGCCAGCTGTTCGACCCGGAGCTGCCCCGCCGTGTCGCCGACGTGCTCGACCGGACGGGTGCGCGCGCCGATCGCCTCATGCTGGAGGTCACCGAGAGCGCGCTGATCGACGACGGCGTCGCGAGCTCCGCCCTCGCTGCGCTGGAGGACCTGGGCGTCGGCCTGGCGCTGGACGACTTCGGCACCGGGTACTCGTCCTTGACGAGCCTCCGCCGGTACCCGTTCGACACGGTGAAGATCGACCGGAGCTTCGTCACCGAGATCACCGGCAACCCGCGCGACCGCGCCATCGTCCGCAACCTCATCACCCTCGCCCACGACATCGGCATGAAGGTCGTCGCCGAGGGCGTGGAGACCTCCGAGCAGCTCGCGGTCCTGGTCGACGTCGGTGCGGACGCCGCCCAGGGGTACCTCCTGGGGCGGCCCGTCCCGGTGGCGGACTTCCCGCTCAGCCCGGTGGCCGGTTACCTGCGCCCGTCCGGCTGAGCGGTACCGCGCCGGACTGACCGGACCGGGTCGCCCGTCTCGTCGTGCGACAACTCTGGACAGGATCGTGTGATCGGTGTCACAGTCGCCCTTCCACTCCATCCTCGTCAGGGGGTGCCATGGCGCAGCTCGATGCCGGCGTGGTGGACGCGCTCCGGGACGTGTACGACCCGTGCTGCGCCGAGAAGGGCATCTCGGTGGTGGACATGGGACTCATCCGCTCCGCCACGGTCACCGGCCGCGCGGCGCACGTGGAGCTCATCCTCACGACCGGGTGGTGCCCGTTCGCCGCCCGCGTGGTGGAGGACGTCCGGCAGCGGCTCGGCGACCTCCCGGGTGTCGAGCACGCCGACGTCACGGTGTCCTGGGACGAGGCCTGGACGACCGATCGGCTGAGCCCCGACGCCCGCACGAAACTCCAGTTCCTCCCGTCGCCCGCCGCCGCGGGCGACCGGGACACCTATGTCGCGGCGCACCTGCCGCCGCCCGCGAAGGGAGACCCGACGTGATCCGAGACACGTTCGTCTTCGACGGTGTGGCTCACCCGTTCAACTTCGAGAAGAAGAACGCGCTCGGGTCGGCGGGCGAGATGTTCGCGAACCACCTGTACGCGTTCCACAACGTGCTGACCCCCGACGACCAGCCGCACCAGTCCGCCGAGGAGTTCCTGCGCCAGTGGACGGTCGACGACATCCGGCAGATGGTCTACGAGCACTCGGACACCGACATGCTCGTCGCGATGCCGCTGCCGCTCACGGACCTGTTCAAGGACGGCCTGTCCCCGTGGGAGGAGTGTGCCGAGCTCGCGGCCCGCGACCCCGACCGGACGGTGTTCTGGGGCTCGGTGAACCCCCTGGAGGGCCGCCGGGCCCTGGACCTCATGGAGCGCCAGGTCGGCGAGTTCAACGCCAAGGCGTTCAAGTTCTACAACGTGCGGTACGACTACGGCTCACCGTTCCCGTGGAGGATGGACGACCCGAGGGTCGCGTTCCCCGTCTTCGAGAAGGCACAGGAGCTCGGGGTGAACCTGATCGGCGTCCACAAGGGGGTGCCGCTCGGCCCGCAGCCGATCGAGGCGACCCAGACGTGGGACATGGACGGGGCCGCGGCGAACTTCCCCGACATCAACTTCGTGATCTACCACGTCGGCCTGCCGTTCCTGGACGAGGTGTGCTGGCAGCTGATCCGGCACCCCAACCTGTACGCGTCCATCGCCGCGACGATCAACTTCGTGGTCCGGTCGCCGCGGATGTTCGCGGAGATCATGGGCAAGCTGCTGTTCTGGTGCGGCGAGGACAAGATCGTCTACGGGAGCGAGGCGCCGATCTGGCAGCCGCAGTGGGCGCTCGAGGCGTTCATGGACTTCCAGATCCCGCAGGACCTCTGCGACGGGTACGGCTACCCGCAGCTCACCGACCAGGCGAAGCGGAAGATCCTCGGCGAGAACCTGCTGCGGCTGCACGGGATGGACCTCGAGACCGCGAAGGCGAAGGCGGTGCGCTGAGGGGCGGCGGCAGGGGTCCGTTTCGTACGCTTGGGGCGGGGTCTGCGCACGGCAGGCCCTCCCCCGGCTGCCGGGCCCCGACCTGGAGATCGCATGCGCCACCGTTCCCCCCGCCCGAGGCGGTTCCCCCGCGTGGCCGTCGCCGCCCTCGTGTCCCTCGGTGCACTCGCGGTGTCCCTCGGGACCTCCCCGCTCGCGTCCGGGGACGCGCGGGTGGTGCAACGGCCCCGGGGCGTCGTGGTCTTCGGCGACTCCGTGCCGTCCGGTGGTGCCTGCGAGTGTGTCCCGTTCGGCACGCTCTACGGTGCGAAGGTCGCCGCCCACACCGGCGTCCGCGTGACCACCACGAACCTCGCCCGGGGCGGGTTCACGAGCCCCGACGTCCAGCAGGAGCTCGAGAGCGCGGCCGCGCGGGCCGCCCTGCGCACCGCCACGACCGTGCTGATCATGGTCGGCGCGAACGACATGGGCCACGCGTACTGGGCGGCCCGCTCCGGCGCGCCGGCCGCATCGACGCTGGGCCCCGCCGCCCGGGAGGTGCGGGACGACGTGGTCGCGGCGGTACGGCGGATCCACCAGCTGGCACCGCGGGACGTGCGGGTCGCCGTCCTCGGGTACTGGAACGTCTTCCGCGACGGCAAGGTGGGACTCGCGACCTACGGGGCCGACGGACTGGCGCTCGCCGACACGGCCACGGCGTACACCAACCGGGCGCTCCTCGCGGCCGCCGAGGAGACACACAGCCGGTACGTCCCGGTCGCCCAGGTGTTCAAGGGACCGGACGGCCGGCGTGACCCGACGCCACTGCTGGCGTCCGACGGCGACCATCCCGACGCGCGGGGCCACGCGCTCCTGGCGCAGGCCGTGTACGGCGCGCTGCCGGCCGGCTGACCGCACCGCTGTCCACATGCACCGGTCGTCCGTCCTCTGTGGCCGAACATCTGCGGGGGGTGTTCCGTGCCACCCGCGCGGGGCCGCCCTGTTGCGCACTCGCCGGAACGCGGCACGATACCCGGGTGAACCCGTCGTCCGGGTGACAGGAGGAGACCGCGGTGCTGCCGCTTCCGCTCGCCCCCCGGTGGCTCGCCGGGGCGGTCGCCGCCGCCGCGCTGGGCGGCGTTCTCACGGGTGCGATCTGGAACGCCGCGACGCGGTCTCACACGCCGGTCGTGGAGCGCAGCGCCGTCCTGTCCACGCCGTCGCCGTCGGACACGTCCGTACCGCAGGTGGACGGCAACACCACCGGCCGGCCGGGGACCCCGGCGGCGCGCCCGACCGGCTCGCCGGGCGCGTCACGGCCGAGCGCGAGCCCCACCGCCGCGGCACCTGCCCCCTCCGCCACGGCGGTACCCTCGTCCGCGCCGTCGCCGGAGCCGAGCCCGCAGCCGTCGCCGGAGCCGAGCGCGCCGGCGCGACAGACCACCGCACCGGTGGAGCAGCCCCCGTCCGGCGGGACCGGATGAGCCTCAGACCGCCCCGCGCCGCTGCAGGACGGTGAACGCGAGCCACCCCGGCAGCACGGGCAGCCAGAACGTCACCAGCCGTTACAGCAGCACCGCCGACACCGCCGTCGGCGTCGGCAGGCCCGTCGCGCCGAGGCCCGCGACGAGCGCGGCCTCCACCGCGCCCAGGCCGCCCGGGGTGGGCGCCGCGGAGCCCAGCGCGCTGCCGGCCAGGTACACGAGCGCGACCGTCGCGACGTCGAGGTGGCCGCCGAACGCGTGGACCGACGCCCAGAGGCACAGCACGTAGGCGGCGTTGAGGAGGAGCGAGCCGCCGATGCCCTCGGCGAGCTTCTTGGGGCGCTGGAGCACCTCCACCAGCCGGGGCAGCGTCTCGGTGACGAGCGGCTGGAGGCGGGTACGGAGGAACTCCCGCCCCTTCGGCATCACGACGACCGCGACGCCGAGGGCAGCCACGACCCCCGCGATGGCGAACGCCCAGCCGGGCACCTCGAACGCCGGCCGCTGGGACGTCCCGGTGAGCAGCACGAACAGCGCGAGCAGCGCCACGTGGAGCACCAGCCCGACGAGCTGGGACACGCCGACGCGGGCCACCGCGAGGGCGGGCGGGATGCCGCTCCGCTGCAGGTACCGGGCGTTGAGGGCCACGGTGCCGACGTTGGACGGGGCGACCAGGGTGACGAACGAGGACGCCAGCTGGGCGAGCAGCGTCCGCCCGAACCGCAGCGGCTCGACCACCCACCCCGTGAGCGACAGGGCCGCGGCGACGTAGGTCAGCACGGACAGCGCGAGGGCGGCGAGGGCCCAGCGCCAGTCCGCCGCGGTGACGACCTTCCGGAGGTCCACGGCGGCGAGCTGGCCCAGCAGGAGGTACACCGCGATCGTGCCCGCCGCGATGGTGAGCAGCGTGCGGGGGCGAACCCGTTCCAGGCGGACCGGGGCGCCCGCCGCGACCGGCGCCTCCGCGGCGACCCGCGACCGGAGGTTCTCCAGTACGTCGAGGCGGCGGCGGACCGCGCGACGGGTGGTCCTGGTCAGCGCGACGGGCTGCAGGAACGGCAGGATCTGCGCGACGCGCGCCGCACCCACGACGTCGACGGCGGCGGCCACCGCCCGCTCCGGCCCGACGGTGAGGGCGGTCTCGACGAGGAACTGCGTGACGTCCAGCCGGAGCACGAGGTCCGAGGCGGCGATCTCCCCCGTCCGGATGTCGAGCAGCCACACGTCCCCGGCCGCGTCCCGGCCGAAGCGGCCCAGGGTGAGGGCCCGATGCGCCACCTGTGCGGCGTGCAGCCGGGCGATCTGGATCCACGCGCCGCGGAGGTCCGCGTCGGTGAGCCCGTCCCGCAGCACGTCGAACGGCTCGGCCTCGACGTCCTCGAACGCCAGGAACGTCGCGTCCGGACCGACCTGGCCCACGCCCACCAGCCGCGGTGTGCGGACTCCCGCGGTCCGGGCGGCGTACGCGAGCAGCGCCTGCTGGTCGGTCGCCCGTGTCAGCGTGACGATCGAGGACCGGGCGACCGGGGTCTGGAGGCGCAGCCAGCGGTACGCCCGGTAGAGCACCCCCGCGCCCGCCTGGTCGCGGTCGAGCACCGCCACGCGGAGCCGGTCACCGGAGCGCAGCACCGCCTCGTACACGCGTGACTCACCGGCGTCGGCGGCGCGGCGGCACGACACGACGTCCTGCCCGAGGCCCCGGAGCACGCGGACGACCTCCCCGGCAGGGGGCCGGACGTTGGCCGTTCCCGCGGCGTACGTCACCGCCGCCCCGATGGTCCGGCCGAGGCCGACCATGACCAGCGCGTGCAGCGGTGTCGCGACGCCGGCGAGGGTGGCGCCGAGCGCGGCGATCGCGACCGAGCCCCACGCGAGCGCCGCCCACCACGGGCGGCCGGACACGTCGGTCACCACGACGAACGCGACGAACGCCGCGAGGTAGCTCGCCGTCGCGCCGGGCGGACCGTGGACGCTGGAGAGCAGGGTGCGTGCCAGGGACTCCGGGGCCGCGTACACCGCCCAGGCCGCCAGCCCGTACGAGGCGGCGAGCGCGATCAGCGCAGCGGCCACCGCCTCCCCGATCTGGCGCCAGCGCCGCCACAGGGCCTGCCGGACGAGCAGTGCCATCGGCACGGCGAGCAGCACCAGCGAGGTCACCGCGTACAGGCCCTGGCGCGCCAGCCCGGGGAGGAGGCGCCCGGCGTCGGTGAGGTCCGTCTGGATCCCCGACATGGTCGCCGTCGCGACCGCCCCGAGCAGCAGGACGAGGGCGACGCCCAGCGCCCCGCCGAGCGTCCGCAGGAGGTCCCGGGGGCGGCGGACCGCGACGGGGTCGTCGTCGAGGATCAGCGCGCCGGGGCCGGCGGCGGCGGCGGGGGGTGCACTGGACCGCCCGGGCGGCGTCGGCGCCGCGGTGCTCCCCACGGGGTCATCGTCCCATGCGGGGACGCCGGTGCTCCGGACTATCCCTGATCCCGTTCGCCGTGTCGTCGGACCGGGGCGCTCGCGAACGTGTACGTGCTGCCGACGGCACCGGGGACGAACGCCTCCGGCAGCGCCGCGGCGATCCGCTGCTGGGCCCTCCAGCCGGTGCAGTGTGCCGGGACGAGCGCGTCCGGGGCGAGCTGCGCGAACGCCGCGATCGTCGGCTCGATCACGGGCTCGAACGCCGCACCGGTCAGGTGCAGCCCCCCGAGCATCGCGTGGAGCCGGTCCGTCCCGGTGAGCCGGAGTGCGTGGCGGGCGATGTTGACCGCACCCGCGTGCCCGCAGCCCGTCACGACGACGAGTCCCCGGCCCCGGACGTGCACGACCAGCGCCTGGTCGTCGGGGACCAGCGGGTCCGGCTCCCATGCCCCGTCGCGCCACGCCTCGTGGAAGGGCAGACCCCGCTCGAACTCCGTCGTGCGGTCGACCTCGCCGGTGAGCAGGACACACGAGTCGAGCAGCAGCGACGGCTGCCGCCGCTCCACCACGGTGAAGCCCTCCGCCTCGAGGGCCGCCCGGCTCAGCGTCGGGAGCTCCCACTCGGGTCGGCCGGGCGGCGCGAAACGGCGCCTCGTCCAGACCAGCGGGTGGACGGTCAGCGGCAGCGCGGCACCGGCGCGCAGCCGGGACAGCCCCACGAACCCGCCCGTGTGGTCGACGTGCCCGTGGCTCAGCACCACGGCCTCGAGGAGGCCGACGTCGACGCCGAGACGTTCCGCGTTCGTCGCGAGGCCGTCCGGCGAGATGCCGGTGTCGAACAGCAGCGTGTGCGTGCTGCCGCCCCGGCGCACGGTCACCAGCGCGGAGAAGCCGTGCTCGGCGACGAGTCCGGGATACGTGCGGAGCCCCTCGTACTGCGGCGCGTGCTCGGCCGGCAGGTCCGCGAGGCGGGCGCGGCGCGCAGGCCCGGAGTCCTCGAGCAGGCCGTCGTAGGAGTTGTCCACCAGCACGGTGACGACGACCTCGTCGACCGGCTCGAGGGTGATCGGGTCGACGACCGTGCCCTCCGCGGGGCGCGGGGACGACCGCCGCGCCTCGCCGGTACCGCCGCCGCCGCACACGCCACCCAGGTTCCTCCCCCGGGCTCCGGGGTGCACGCTCAGCCGCGGGGGTTCCGCCGCAGGAAGTCGTCGGCGATCTGGTCGAACGTCGCCCACCGGACGCCGTCGTGGCCGTTGATGTGCTCGATGAGCCGTTCCAGCATGAGGAGTACCTGCGGACGTCCGGAGACGTCGGGGTGGATGGTCATCGTGTAGACGGCATAGTCCATCTCGCGATAGACCCAGTCGAACTGGTCGCGCCACATCTGCTCGATGTCCCGGGGATTGACGAATCCGTGGCTGTTCGGGCTGGACTTGATGAACATCATCGGCGGCAGGTCGTCGAGGTACCAGTTGGCCGGGATCTCGACGAGATCGGTCTCGTCCCCGCGGACCAGCGGCTTCATCCAG
>DASWRY010000087.1:0-14566 GCA_036402915.1 Mycobacteriales bacterium | reverse complement strand
CGGCAGGTACGACAGCAGGCCCTTGACGTACTCGATCGCCTCGCGCTCGTCCGGGGCCATGTGGTGGGCGACGCCCGACTTGGTGTTGTGTGCGCGGGCGCCGCCGAGGTCCTCGAACGCCACGTCCTCGCCGGTGACCGTCTTGATCACCTCGGGGCCGGTGATGAACATGTGCGAGGTCCCCTCGACCATCACCACGAAGTCCGTCACCGCGGGGGAGTACACGGCCCCGCCGGCCGTCGGGCCCATGATCAGCGAGATCTGCGGGATCACGCCGGAGGCCCGGACGTTGCGGAAGAAGATCTCGCCGTACAGGCCGAGGGAGACGACGCCCTCCTGGATCCGGGCGCCGCCGGAGTCGTTGATGCCGACGACGGGGCAGCCCGTCTTCATGGCGAGGTCCATGACCTTGACGATCTTCTCGCCGAAGACCTCGCCGAGGGACCCGCCGAACACGGTGAAGTCCTGCGCGAACACGCAGATCGGCCGGCCGTCGACCGTGCCGTACCCGGTGACGACGCCGTCGCCGTACGGCCGGTTCTTCTCCAGCCCGAAGGCGGTGGACCGGTGCCGCGAGAGCTCGTCGAGCTCGACGAACGACCCCTCGTCCAACAGGGCGTCGATCCGCTCGCGGGCGGTCAGCTTGCCCTTGGCGTGCTGCTTCTCCACGGCACGGGCAGAGCCCGCGTGTACGGCATCGTCGTTGCGGCGGTACAGGTCGGCCAGTTTGCCGGCGGTGGTGTGGATGTCGATGTCCACGTCGGGCAGCGGCTCGGCGCTCATCGGTCCTCCGGAGGTGGGCGGTCGTGCGGAGCTTAGCGATCGTTCGGGCGGGCGCTCGCCGGGGGCCGGGTCCGTCCGATCGGCGGGCGGATGCGGCGATGTGCCGCCATGATGGGCCTTCGTAGGGAGCGCTCCCGTTCAGAGCCGCGGGGGGTGAACCGTGTCCGTGCCGGACCTGGTGTTCCCACTCTGCGCGTTCCTCGCCGCGGCGGCGAGGGGACGGATGCCCGCCGTCACCGTGCGCGAGCCCGTCCTGGTGGCGTGCGCCGGGGTGGTGCTCCTGCTGGTCGCCGTCCTGGCCGCGACGGCGCGGGACCGTGCCCGGATGGCGCGGCGCCTGCGGGCCACCGAGGCGCTGGTCGAGACCGGCCGCCGCACGGACGCGCTCACCGGGCTCGCCAGCCGGGAGCGGCTCGCCGAGCGGCTCGCGGAGGTCCTGCCGGCAGGGCCGGCGGCACTCCTGTGCTGCGACCTCGACGGCTTCAAGGCCGTCAACGACAGCCTCGGGCACGACACCGGTGACCGGCTGATCGCGCAGGCCGCCCGGCGGATCGCACGCTGCGCCGAGCCCGCCGACACGGTGGCGAGGCTCGGCGGTGACGAGTTCGCGATCCTGGCGGCCGGTCGCTCCGGCGAGGCCGTGCAGGCGCTGGCCGAGCGCGTCCGCGCCGCCCTGGCGGAGCCGTACGTCCTCGACGGCGAGACCGTCACGGTGTCGGCGAGCATCGGGATCGCCGTGTCCGGGGCCGCGGGCGGCGACCCCGCGACGCTGCTGCGCAACGCCGACCTCGCGATGTACCGGGCGAAGGGGACCGGCCGGAGCCGCTGCGCGGCGTTCGAGCCCGCGATGCACGTCGACGCGGTGCGGCGGCTCGGGCTCGAGCGCGGTCTCCGGACCGCGCTCGAGCGCGGCGAGCTGCGCCTGCAGTACCAGCCGATCGTGGACCTCGGGACCCGCCGCGTCGCCGGCGCGGAGACGCTCGTCCGGTGGGACGCCCCGGGCGGGGCCGTGGACCCGCTGGACTTCGTCCCCGTCGCGGAGGAGCTGGGCCTCATCGTCCCGATCGGCCGCTGGATCCTCGCCCAGGCGTGCGCGGAGCTGGCCCGGTGGCGTGCCCGCGGGCACGACCCGCTCCTCACGGTGAACGTCTCGGCCCGGCAGCTCCTCGACCCCACGCTGCCGGCCGAGGTCGCGTCGGCACTGCGCCGGCACGGCGTCCCGCCGGACCGGCTGATGCTCGAGCTCACCGAGACCGTGCTGGTCGACGAGGCGGCGCCCGAGGCGCTGGCGCGCCTGCGTGGCGTGGGCGTACGCCTGGCCCTGGACGACTTCGGGACGGGGTGGTCGTCGCTGTCGTACCTGCGGACCCTGCCGGTCGACACCGTGAAGATCGACCGGTGCTTCGTGGCGGACGTCGGCTCCGGCGGCGAGCTCGCCCGGGCGGTGGTGTCGCTGGCCCGGGAGCTCGACCTCGACCTCATCGCGGAGGGCGTGGAGCGGCCCGGGCAGGCGCGGTGGCTCGCCGACGCGGGGTGTCACCTCGCGCAGGGCTGGCTGTTCTCGGCGGCGGTCCACGCCGACGAGCTGCTGCGCATGCTGCCGGACCCGGCCCCGGCCCCGGCCGTGGGCGCCGCCGACCGGCGGGTGGGCTGACCTACGGTGACGGGGTGTACTCCGACCTCGGGCGCCCGCCCCTCCACCTGACGGCCCTGCGCCGTGCCCTCCTGTCGCCGGGGTCGTTCTGGCGTGCCCTCGACGTGGTGGAGCGCACCGGGTCGACCAACGCCGACCTCGCGGCGGCCGCGCGCGCCGGTGCGCCGGAGGGCACGGTGCTCGTCGCGGAGGCGCAGGACGCCGGCCGCGGCCGGGAGGGCCGGGTCTGGGTGAGCCCGCCGCGCGCCGGGCTGACGTTCAGCGTGCTGCTGCGGCCGGACGGGGTACCGCCCGCGCGGTGGGGCTGGCTGCCGCTGCTCGCCGGGGTGGCGCTCACCCGCGCGGTGGGCCGGCTCGCCGAGGTGGATGCCTGGCTCAAGTGGCCCAACGACCTGCTCCTGGGCCCGCACCGGCGCAAGGGCGCCGGGCTCCTCGCCGAGGTCGCCGACGGGGGCGTGGTCGTGGGGATCGGCCTCAACGTGACGACGGCCGCCGCGGAGCTCCCGCGGGAGGACGCCACCTCGCTGCTGCTCGAGGGCGCTGCCTGTACCGATCGGGTGCCGCTGCTGGCCGCCGTCCTCCGTGAGCTGGCGCAGGACTACGGCAAGTGGCGCGACGCCGGCGGCGACCCGGAGGCCAGCGGACTGCGCCGCGTGTACACGGAGTCGTGCGACACGATCGGCCGGGACGTCCGGGTGCTGCTGCCCGTGGACGACGTCCTCGCGGGTGAGGCGGTCGGCGTGGACACCGACGGCCGCCTGCAGGTGCGCCGGCCGGGCGGGGACGACGTGGTGGTGGTGGCCGCGGGCGACGTGGTCCACGTCAGGTGACCACGTCCCCGGGGACGAGCCGGTCCCCGCGTACGAGCTAGCGGACGGTCAGCGTCCGGCGGATCTCGCTCGCCGCCTTGCCGTCCTTCGCGGACTCCTGGAACACCCGCAGCGTGTACGTGCCCGCCGCCGGCGCGGTGACCGTGAAGCGGAACGGCGCGGTCTTCTCCGACCCGCCGTCGGCCACGTCGTTGGCCACGACCTCGCCGTTCCGCTCGAGCGCCCAGATGACGGTGCCCTCGGGGGTGCGCGAGGTGCCGGTCACCGTGAACGACCGCTTCACCGTCGCCCCGTCCGCCGGGGAGGTCACGGTGATCGGGGCCGTGGCGGTCGCGGTGGCCGAGGCGTCGGCCGAGGGGCTCTCGGCCGGCGCGAGGACGGCCGACTCCGTCGCCGTCGGGCTCGCGGAGGGTTCCGCCGTCACGGTGTCCGCGCTGCGGCTGCCGCATGCCGCGGCACCCACGAGGGTCGCCGTCAGCGCCGCCGCCAGCAGGACGGCACGTCCGTGCCTCTGTACCGCCACGTCAACTCCTCGTCATCGAGAACACTCACCGAAAGCGATTGTATGTTCACGCGCCGCTGTTTCGTGATGCTCTACCGTGTCCGTCGTGCCGTACCCGGACAAGTTGCTGGCCGACGACGAGGAGGTCGTCCTCCACCTCCACCCCCACTGGAAGACGCTGGTGCGCCCGGTGCTCGTCTTCCTCCTGATGGCGGGGCTCACCGGCTTCGCGGCGGCGTCGATCTCCGCAACGACCGTCCGGTCGGGCATCGCGCTCCTGGCGGTGGTGCTGGTGGCGGTGTTCACCGTGTGGCCGGTCCTCCGCTGGTCGGGGTCCCACGTCATCCTCACCACGCACCGGCTGCTGCTCCGGGCCGGGGTCCTGTCGCGGACGGGCCGGGACCTGCCGCTGGGCCGGATCAACGACGTGTCGTTCGAGCACACGCTGCTCGAACGGCTGCTGCGCTGCGGCACGCTCACCGTCGAGTCCGCGGGGGAGCGGGGCGTCGTCGTGCTCGCCGATGTGCCGTGGGTCGAGGAGGTGCAGGCCACGCTGTACCAGCTGATGGAGGACGACGACCTGCGCCGTGCGCGCGCCGTACGCGACGTGGAGTGACCTGCGGGGCCGCTCCTTCACCCATTCGGCCCAACGCGCCGTACAGTGACGGCGTGGCCACGGTCTTGCTGGCCGAAGACGACAGGGCAGTCGCCGTACCGCTGTCACGGGCCCTCGAACGGGAGGGCCACTCCGTGACGGTGTGTCCCGACGGTCCCGCGACGCTCCATGCGGCCCTCGCCGGAGGAGCGCAGCTCCTGGTCCTCGACCTGCGGCTGCCCGGCATGGACGGTCTCGAGGTGTGCCGCCGGCTGCGTGCCGCGCACTCGCCCCTTCCCGTGCTCATGCTGTCCCCGCGGCGGGACGAGGTGGACTGCGTGGTCGGGCTGGACGCGGGGGCGGACGACTGGGTGGGTCGGCCGTTCGGGCTCGCCGAGCTGCTCGCGCGGGTGCGTGCGCTGCTGCGCCGGGGCGGGAACTCCCAGCTCGAGGCCTCGGGCGTACGGCTCGACACCGGCTCGCGCCGGGCCTGGTGCGACGGCACCGAGCTGCACCTCACGAACAAGGAGTTCGCGCTGCTCCAGCTGCTGCTCGAGCACGCCGGGCTGGTGGTCACCCGCGAGACGGCCGCCGAGCGGGTGTGGGGCGACCCGCGGACCGCCGGCTCGAAGACCCTCGACATGCACGTGTCCTGGCTGCGCCGCAAGATCGGCGACGACGCCGCCGCGCCCCGCCGCCTGGTCACCGTCCGAGGCGTGGGCTTCCGGTTCGAGCAGGGGTGACCTCCGGTTCGTACAGCACGTCGTCCGGGTGGAGGAACACCCACTTGCGGTACGACCAGAACCGGAACAGCGTGCCGAGCACCAGGCCGACCGTCTTGGCGACGTTCCCCGCGAAGCGGGTGTCGAGGCCGAGCCCGTACTTCGTGACCCCGAGGACGGCCAGCGCGATCGCGAGCCCGATCGCGTTGAACACGAAGAACAGCGTGTACTCGCGCCGCAGCCCCGACCGGGCACGGTGGCGGAAGGTCCAGTGCCGGTTCATGAAGTACGAGGACGTGGCGGCCACGCTCGTCGAGATGATCTGCGCCTTCAGCGGCCCGATGCCGTACAGCGCGTTGAAGATGGCGTAGTCGAGCACGGTGTTCGCCGCGCCGATGATGCCGAACTTCGCGAACTCCCGAATGAGTCTGCGCCACCCGTCGAGGAGTCGGCGCAGAGCATCCACGGCCACAGGATACGGGGTGGGCGCTCGCGCGCCGCACCCGGTCGGGACGACGGATGTCAGGGGGACGGTGTGCCGGTCGACCAGAACGGACGCGACGACTCCGGGGCGGCACCCGGCGCCGGCGTGCTCACGCCCGGGGTGGGCTGCGGTGTGGTCCCTCCCTCGGAGGTGGGGGAAGGGGTCCCGCCGCCGGTGGGACCGGGCGGGACGACCACGCCCGGACTGGCGTCTCCGGTGGGCGACGAGGTCGTGCCGCCCCCCGCGCCGGGGACCGCGGGGGTCGGGACGATGGGGACGCCCGCGGGCGGCGGCGGTGGTTCCGGCAACGGCGCCGCCGGTGACGTGTTCGCGGTGGTGGGCGGCGGCGGGGTGTCCCCGGGGCCGGACCCGGTCATGATCGCGCCGCCCACGACGACCGCGATGACGGCGGCACCGAGCGCGGAACCGGCGGTGACGGGGGCCTGCGCCATGAGTCGCCGTGCCCACCCCGCGGCGCTGCGGCCGGCATGGAGGACGGCGATGGCGGGCGCGGCCAGGCTCCCGCCCGTGGCCGCACCCGCCACCGGTCCGGCCCCGGCCATCGGGCCCGCGCCGGCGACCTGCCCGGCACCCGCGCCGGCCATGCTCGCCGCGGCGTGTCCGGCGGCCTCGCCTGCGGCCTGCCCCGCGGCCGCCTGACCGGCCGCGACCTGTCCGGCGCCGGCCTGCCCCGCGCCGCCGCCCGCGGCTCCGGCGGCGCCGGCCGCGCCGCTCCCGGCCGCGCCCCCGCCCGCGGCGGCCGCGGCCCGCGCGGGCTCGAGGAGGTACCCGGCGGCCGCGGAGCCCAGCACCAGCGGCGCGAGCAGGCCGCGGAGGCCGGAGTTCACCTCGGCCAGCTCGACGTAGAGCAGGTGGCAGCGCGGGCAGGCGTCGAGGTGGTCCCGGACCCGCGCGGTCTCCCGCCGGGACAGCCCGCCGCGGACGTGCGCGCCCAGCCGCTCGGCGGTCCACTCACAGTCGACGCCGGCGTGGTCGGCGATGTGTTCCTGCAGGTACGCCTGCCGCAGGCGCTCGCGGGCGCGGTACGCGAGCGCGCTGACGCCGTTCGGGGTGAGGCCCAGCAGCGGCGCGACCTCGGCCGGGGTCTCGCCCTCGACCTCGAGGTGCCAGAGCACCATCTGCCACCGCTCGGGCAGGCGCGCGAAGGCCCGCGCGGCCAGGGACCGCTCGAGTCCCTCCAGGGCGGTGTCGACGAACGGCACGCCCGGGTCGTGCGGCTCCATGTCCCCGGTGACCTCGAGCCGGCGGTCACGGCGGATGCGGTCGTAGAAGGTGTTGCGGAGCGCGGTGAGGAGATACGCGCGGAACGCCAGGTCGGGCCCGCCGCCGTCGCGCAGGGTGGAGAGGATCTTCGCGAACGACTCGGCCACGAGGTCGTCCACGTCCGAGGGGTCCCGGACCAGCGACCGGGCGAGCCGGCGGGCGGCGTCGACGTGCCGGAGGTACAGCGCACCGAAGGCAGCCGAGTCCCCGCCACGGGTTGCGGTGATGAGCTCCGCGTCCCCCTCGACGGCGGGACCCGCGCCGGTCTGCTTCCGGTCGGTCATCGGTCCCTCCGGGTGGTGCCCGTCGTGACGTGGCCAAGACTAGGCCCGTTCCGCGTCATGGCGGCAGGGAATCGGAGTCACCACCACAGAACACACGATCTCCACGGAGGTGGAGCCCAGTGGTGGAGTCGCGCGGCCCCCTGACGGCCCTCGGCGCGGGTGTCGAGTCCCGTCTGGTCGCGGCGGCGCGGCACTCCCGGGGACGCCGGGATCCCGTGAGCCTGCGGGACGCCTGGCGCGAGGCTGCCCTGTCGGCCGGCTGGGCGCAGCCGCACGACTGGGCCTGTGCGGAGGTCGACGCGCTGTGCGAGGCGATCGCCGACCGCGGTGACGTCCCCGGCGGCGTGGCCCGGCTGGGCCGCGCCCGGGCGGAGGTGGGCGTGGGCCTCGGGGAGGCCCTCGACGACGTCGCCGCGCTGTACGGCGTGCTCAACCAGAAGGCGGCGCCCGCGCCGATGGTGCGCGCGCTCGCGGAGGCGTGGGCCGAGGTCGGGCTCGAGCCGCTGCGGGTGGGCACCTGCGAGGACCCGCTCACGGGGTTGACGTCGGCCGCGTACCTGCGGACGCGTCTGGCGGAGGTGTACCGGGAGGCGGAACGAGGGGGCGAGAGCGTGCACGCCACGCACGCACTCGTGGTCGTGCCGACCGGTCTCGACGGGGTGGCCCGCTGGGACGGGCTGCTCCGGCGGCTGGCACTGGGGGAGTGCCTGCGGTCGGTGTTCTCCGGGGGAGAGACGCTGGCCGGCCTGGGCTCCTCGGTGGTGGTCGGGCTCGTCGCCCGGACACCGATGCTCGCGGCGATGGTGCAGGCACTGCGCCGCAGGCTGGCCGAGGCGTCCGTCGGTACCGCGGTGCCGGGGGGTGCCCACAGGGGGGACGTGCGGGGTGCCCGGGGACCCGTTGTCGGGGTCGTCGGGGACGGGGAGCCCCCGCGCGTGTGGGTCGAGGGGCTGCCGGAAGGGCTCCTCGAGGCGTACGCGGTGCTGGAAGACCTCGCGCGGTAGGCCCACGCCGCGCGAGAGGGGGGAGGACCGGGGTGGCGGCAGGAGGAGGGGGCCTGCCGTCACCGCCGGTCCGCACCGACCGGGGTGACGGCAGCGGAGGGGGCTGCCGTCACCCCCCGGTCCCCGCCGGGCGGCGGCCGCGCGCGCACTAGGCTGGGCCACCATGGATCCCCGTACCGGCCTGCCGGTCGTCGGCATGGTGGGCGCAGGGCAGCTCGCACGGATGACGCACCAGGCGGCGATCGCCCTCGGCCAGTCCCTCCGCATCCTCGCCACCGACCCCGACGAGGGCGCCGCCCTCGCCGCCGCGGACGTCCACCTCGGACACCACACGGACCTCGACGCGCTGCGGGCGTTCGCCGCCGGGTGCGAGGTCGTGACGTTCGACCACGAGCACGTGCCGACCGAGCACCTGCGCGCGCTCGTGGCCGAGGGCGTGAACGTCCTGCCCGGCCCGGACGCCCTGGTCCACGCGCAGGACAAGCAGGTCATGCGCGAGCGGCTGTCGGCGCTCGGCGCCCCCTGCCCGCGCTGGACACCGGTGTCCACAGTGGAGGACGTGGTGACGTTCGCCGGGGGCACCTGGCCCGTGGTGCTGAAGGCCACGCGCGGGGGGTACGACGGCCGTGGCGTGTGGACTGTCTCCTCCGCGGAGGAGGCGGCGGAGGTGGTCGGCCACGGCGTACCGCTGATCGCCGAGGAGCGGGTGCCGCTGGTGCGGGAGCTGTCCGCGCTCGTCGCGCGCTCGCCGTACGGTCAGGTCGCCGCGTGGCCGGTGGTCGAGACCGTGCAGTCCGACGGCATCTGCGTCGAGGTGCTCGCGCCGGCGCCGGGCCTGCCCGAGGACCGCGCGCTCGAGGCGCAGGCGCTCGCGATCCGGATCGCCACCGAGCTCGACGTGGTGGGCGTGCTCGCGGTGGAGCTCTTCGAGACCGCGGACGGCCTGGTCGTCAACGAGCTCGCGATGCGGCCCCACAACTCCGGCCACTGGACGATCGACGGCGCGGTGACGAGCCAGTTCGAGCAGCACCTGCGGGCGGTCCTCGACTACCCGCTCGGCGCGACGGCCGCGCTCGCCCCGGCGGTGTGCATGGTGAACGTGCTCGGCGGCGAGGACGGCGGCATGCGCTTCGACGAGCGGCTGCACCACCTGTTCGCGGCCGAGCCGCGGGCCAAGGTGCACCTGTACGGCAAGGGCGTGCGTCCGGGCCGCAAGATCGGCCACGTGACGGTCGTCGGTGACGACATGGAGGACGTCCGGCGGCGCGCCCGTGCGGCGGCCCGCTGGCTGACGGAGGGTTCCGCATGAGCGTCGGCGTGATCATGGGCAGCGACTCGGACTGGCCGGTGATGTCCGGGGCGGCGGAGGCGCTGGCCGAGTTCGGGATCCCGCACGAGGTCCACGTGGTGTCGGCCCACCGCACCCCGCGGGCGATGCTGGACTACGCCGCCGCGGCGGAGGGCCGTGGGCTCCGGGTGATCATCGCGGGCGCCGGCGGCGCGGCGCACCTGCCGGGGATGGTGGCGTCGGCGACGCCGCTGCCGGTCATCGGGGTACCCGTGCCGCTGAAGTACCTCGACGGCATGGACTCCCTGCTGTCGATCGTGCAGATGCCCGCCGGGGTGCCGGTGGCGACGGTGTCGATCGGCGGGGCGCGCAACGCGGGGCTGCTCGCCGTCCGGATCCTCGGTGCCTCGGACGCCGCGCTCCGGGACCGGATGACGGCGTACCAGGGCTCGCTGCGGGACCTCGTCGCGGAGAAGGACGCGGCGCTCAACGCGTCGCTCGGCGCGTAGACCGGCAGAAGGCAACTCCCGGCGCCGACCGGGAGAGGACACCCGCCGTGCCGCCCGAGTGGTGCCTGCGCCGTCATGGCGTCGCCGAGACACTGCAGCTCGAAGACCGCATCCTGCAGAAGGCACGACCTCGGCCGACGCGGCACGGCTCTCATCACGTCAAGTCAGGCGCGTGGGGTCGGTGCGCCGCGGCCGCTGACCCTCGCAGCCGTTTCCCGACTGGCCCGTGCCGGACGCCATGGTCATCCCGCTGCCCATTCCGCCGGGCCGTGGGCGGGCCACTCGATGACCGGGCAGCGGTCCATCACCACGTCGAGCCCCGCCGCCGCAGCCCGGTCCGCCGCCTCCTCGTCCACCACGGTGAGCTGCATCCACACCGCCTTGGCGCCGACGGCGACCGCCTCGTCGACGTGGGCCCCCGCCTTGTCCGCCCGGCGGAAGATGTCCACCACGTCGACCTGCCCGGGGATCTCGGCCAGGGAGGTGTACCCCCGCTCGCCGAGCACCGACTCGCCGCGCGGGTTGACCGGCACGATCCGCTTGCCGTGCCGCTGCAGGAACGCGGCCACCCCGTACGCGGGCCTCGTGGTGTCGCCGGACAGCCCGACGACCGCCCACACCTCGTGCCGCAGTGCCCGTTCGATCGTGCGCGCATCTCCGCGTGCCATCCGTACCCCCTGGTCCGGCCCCATCGTGCCGCAGGTCGCGGCGGGGCTCATCCCGGGGCGGTCAGGGCCGGCCGAGTCCGCGGTACTCCCACCCGGCGGCGCGCCAGCGGTCCGGGTCGAGGCAGTTGCGGCCGTCGACGATCCGCCGCGCCGTGACGATCTCGCCCAGGGCGACCGGGTCCGCGTGCAGGAACTCGTCCCACTCGGTGAGGAGCAGCACGACCTCGGCGTCCTCGGCCGCGTCCACCATGGACGGCACGTAGCTCACGTCCGGTAGCGCGCGCCGGGCGTTCTCGGTGGCCTCGGGGTCGTACACCGTGACGACCGCCCCCGCCTCCAGCACCATCCGCGCGACGGCCAGCGCGGGGGAGTCCCGCACGTCGTCGGAGTTGGGCTTGAACGCCGCGCCCAGCACGCCGATCCGGACCCCGTCGAGTGGCCGTCCGGCCAGCTCGGTCGCGAGGCCGACCACGCGCTCCCGGCGGCGGTCGTTGATCTTGTCCACCTCGGACAGGAACTCGAGCGCGTGACCGACGCCCAGCTCGTCGGCGCGGGCGCGGAACGCGCGGATGTCCTTCGGCAGGCACCCGCCGCCGAAGCCCACCCCCGCGCGGAGGAACCGGTGCCCGATGCGGACGTCGTACCCGATCGCGCGGGCGAGCTGCGTGATGTCCGCGCCCGACGCCTCGCACATCTCGGCCATCGCGTTGATGAACGAGATCTTCGTGGCGAGGAACGAGTTGGCGCTGACCTTGACCAGCTCGGCCGTCGCGAAGTCGGTCACGACGACCGGCACCTCGCGGTCCTCCGCCGCGGCGAGCTCGTACACCCCCTGGTACGCGGCGTCGAGCACCTCGCGCGCCCACGCGGACCTCACGCCGAACACCAGCCGGTCCGGGCGGAGCGTGTCCTCGAGCGCGAAGCCCTCGCGGAGGAACTCCGGGTTCCACGCGACCTCCACCTCGGCACCCGCGGGGGCGAGCCGGTGGACCAGCTGCTCGACGCGCTCCGCGGTGCCGACCGGGACGGTCGACTTCCCGACGACGAGCGCCCGGCGGTGGAGGTGCCGGGCGAGGGCGGTCACCGCGGAGTCGACGTACGTGAGGTCGGCGGCCAGCGAGCCGGGGCGCTGCGGCGTCCCGACGCAGACGAAGTGCACGTCCCCGAACTGCGCCGCCTCGGCGTGGTCGGTGGTGAACCGGAGGCGGCCCGAGCGCAGGTTGCGGACCAGCAGCTCGCCGAGCCCGGGCTCGTGGAAGGGCACCTGACCGTCGCAGAGCTTCGCGATCTTCGCCTCGTCGACGTCCACGCCGACGACCTCGTACCCCAGCTCCGCCATGCACACCGCGTGGGTGGCGCCGAGGTAGCCGGTCCCGAGCACGCTCAGCCGGGGCCGCCGGGAGGTGAAAACGGACACGCGGGTCCCTCCTGGGTCGGGCGGGTGTCGTAGATCCGCTGGCCACGGGACCCGTGCCGCGGCCAGGATAGCGGTGGATCCCCCGCCCGGTGCCCCGCAAACCTACCGACCGGTATCCTTCGGTTCCCAAGCGATCGTTAAGGCAGAAGGGACGTGGCCGTGGACGCCTCGTTCGGCACGTACCGGCTCACCGACGAGCACACCTACATCCGGGAAGCCGTCCGGGAGCTGGCCGAGAAGGCCATCGCCCCGCACGCGGCCGAGGTGGACTCCGAGTCGCGGTTCCCGCAGGAGGCGCACGACGCGCTCGTGCAGGCCGGCTTCCATGCCACGCACATCCCCGAGGCCTACGAGGGCGTGGGCGCGGACTCCATCGCCACCGCGATCGTGATCGAGGAGGTGGCCCGGGTCTGCGCCTCGAGCTCGCTCATCCCGGCGGTGAACAAGCTCGGCACGATGCCGGTCATCCTCTCCGCGAGCGAGGAGCTCAAGGCGCAGGTGCTGCCGCCGGTCGCGCGCGGCGAGGCGATGTTCAGCTACGCGCTCTCGGAGCGGGAGGCGGGCTCCGACGCGGGCGGCATGCGGACGCGGGCGGTGCTCGACGGCGACCACTGGGTCCTCAACGGCACCAAGTGCTGGATCACCAACGCCGGCGTCTCCGAGTACTACACGGTGATGGCGAAGACCGACCCGAACGCGGGCACCAAGGGGATCTCGGCGTTCGTCGTGCACAAGGACGACCCGGGATTCGAGGTCGGGCCCAAGGAGCGCAAGCTCGGCATCAAGGGCTCGCCCACGCGGGAGATCTACTTCGTCAACTGCACGATCCCGGCGGACCGCATCATCGGTGAGCCGGGCACGGGCTTCGCCACCGCGATGAAGACGCTGGACCACACGCGGCTCACGATCGGCGCGCAGGCCGTGGGTATCGCGCAGGGGGCGTTCGACGCGGCGCTCGCGTACACCAAGGACCGCAAGCAGTTCGGCAAGTCCATCTCGGACTTCCAGGGCGTGCAGTTCATGCTCGCCGACATGGCGATGAAGATCGAGGCCGCGCGCCAGATGATCTACGTCGCCGCGGCCCGCGCCGAGCGCGGCGAGAAGGACCTCACGTTCCTCTCCGCGGCCGCGAAGTGCTTCGCCTCCGACGTGGCGATGGACGTCACCACCGACGCGGTGCAGCTCTTCGGCGGGGCCGGGTACACGCAGGACTTCCCGGTCGAGCGCATGATGCGCGACGCCAAGATCACCCAGATCTACGAGGGCACCAACCAGGTCCAGCGCCTGGTGATGGCGCGGCAGCTCCTCCGGTAGCTCGTGTGCGGGCATTCCCCGGTCCACCGGCAGTGTGAGGACTCGGTGGCCGTGGTTGCCGTAGGGGCTCCCTGGGGCTGCTCAGCCCGGGAGGCCGGCCCGCCGGGGCCGCGCGGGGTCGCCGCGCCGCCGCGCCGGTGCCACGCTGCTCGGCATGGACGACGGCGTGTACGACGCCCGTGCCCACGGCCTCGCCGGGGATGGTGTCACCAACGACCAGCCCGCCCTCGCCGCGCTGGTCGACGAGGTCGGGACGGCGGTCGCCGCGGACGGCCGTCCCCGCGTCGTCCACTGCCCGGCCGGGGTGTACTCGATCCGGGATGCCACGACGACCTGGCGCAGCGGCGTCTCGCTCACCGGGGACGGGCCCGGCGCCACCCGCTTCGTCCTCTCGAACCGCGGCAAGCCCGGCGACGTCACGGCGCTCACGCGGTTCACCGCGCTGGAGGACGACGCCGGCCGGGACAACCACCTCGCCGACATCGTCTTCGCGGGGTTCGAGATCGACGGCTCGGACGTGCGGCTCGACCGGTACGAGGTGCTCGCCAAGGGACTCGGCCTCCAGTACGTACACCGCGGCCACTTCCGCGACCTGTACATCCACGACACCGCGGCGACCGGGTTCGGCTGCGACTTCCTGCAGGACACCGTCGTCGAGGGGATCCTCGTCGTCCGATGTGGACGGCTGGACAACGGTGAGGAGATGGGCGGCGCCGGCATCGGGATCGGCATCGGTGGGTGGGGCCTGACCGAGCGGACCGAGGTGCACGCCTGCACGGCGATCGGCAACGGGACCAACGGCATCTTCGTCGAGCTGCAGCGCGAGGAGTGGCCACCGCCCCGCGGCATCCGGATCACGTCGTGCCACGCGGAGGGAAACGTCTTCGGCATCTCGGACTGGGGCGCGGACGGGCTGATCGTGTCGGCGTGCACGATGACCGGCAACCACGAGGCCGGGTACGACGTCTCCGCCCAGGGCACCTCCGCGATCGGCGGGCGGGGCGGGATCGTCACGGGGTGCTTGATCGACTGCAACGTGGGTGACGGCGTGGGTGTCGGGAACACGCCGGGGCCGTACCTGTTCCACGGCAACCGGATCAGCAACAACGGGCGCTACGGGTACCGGCAGCACGATCTCGCGCGGGGCAAGGCCGTCCCGACCTCCGACCTCGTCCTCGACGGCAACGACGTCTGGGGCAACGCGCTGTGCGGGATCCGGGTGGACGCC
>DASWRY010000086.1:0-7558 GCA_036402915.1 Mycobacteriales bacterium | reverse complement strand
CCGTGCAGCCGCCTCATGCCCCGCTGAGCTCGGCCACCACCCGCCGCGCCGGGACCGACGCCGTCGGCGTGTCCCAGCGGCCTGTTCCGGCGGACCACTCCAGGTCCCGGTACCGCACCGTGCGGACGCCGTACTCCCGGGACTGCGCCACGAACCAGTACGCGACCCGCCACCCGGGGTCGCCGGAGTCCTGCGGCGCCCCGACCCGCACCGTGAGCCGCCGGGAGGCCGGGGAGGCGGGGGAGGCCGGGGAGGCGGGAACCACCCCGACGTCCGCCTTCAGCGCCGTCCCCAGGTCCTGCGCCGGATCCACCGGCCGGGCGTCCTGGCTGCGCAGCCGGCACGTCACCGCACCCGGCTCCCCGCCGGTGAACGCCCTCGCCAGGGCCGCCGCGTCGACGGCCCACTTGGCGTACGCGGCCCCCTCGGCGGACCGCTGGACGGACTGCGCCGCGGCGGCGACGTCCATGCGCTGCCACCCGTCGACCCGCTGGAGGTGCCGGTAGAACTGCCGGGCGGCGTACCGGGGCTCCTGTAGCTGCTCGGGCGTACCCCAGCCCTGCGACGGCCGCTGCTGGAAGAGGCCGACCGAGTCCCGGTCCCCGTGCGGCAGGTTGCGGAGCTTCGACTCCTGCAGCGCGGCCGCGAGGGCCACGGTCACCGCACGTCGCGGCAGCCCCTGCCGCACGGCCACCGCGGCGATCGTCGCGGCATGGCCCGCCTGCTCGGGGTCGAGCCGGACGGTGTGGTCCGCGGCGTACACGCGGCACGTGTCGGACACGAACGGGATGTTGCCGTCCCGGGCGGCGACCGCCAGCCCGATGCCTCCGGCCGCCAGGACGACGAGCCCGGTGAGTCCGGCGAAGGCGGCGAGCGGGCGCGGCACGGCAGGTCCTCCTCTGGGCGGACGTCGGCTTTCCCCCGAGGTTACGGGCTCCCGGCGAACGCCCCGCGTGACGAGCTCAGGACGCGCCGGGCACCCAGGCCGGGTCGCGCTTCTCCCGGAAGGCGGCCACGCCCTCCCGCCCCTCCTCGGACGTGAAGTAGCGGACCGACAGGCCGGTCAGCTCGTCCAGCTCGGCGCCGAGGTCGCGGTCCGGCGCGCGCCGCAGCAGCTGCTTGGTCCCCGCGAGGGCCCCCGGCGCGCCGCGGACCAGCATGTCCGCGTACTCCCGCACGCAGGAGTCCAGCTCGGCGGCCGGGACCGCCCTGGTGAGCAGCCCGATCTCCTCGGCGCGGCGCGCGTCGAACACCCGGCCGGTCAGGAACAGCTCCGCGGCCGCCCGCGGCGCCAGCCGGGGGAGGACGGTCGCCGAGATGACGGCCGGGATCACGCCGAGGCGTACCTCGGTGAACGCGAACGTCGCCTCCTCGGCCGCGATCGCGAGGTCGCACGCCCCGACGAGCCCGAGGCCGCCCGCGCGGGCCGGGCCGCCGATGCGGGCCACGACCGGCTTGGGGGACTCCCAGATCGTCCGGAGGATCGCGGGCAGCGACGCCACCGGGATGCCGGACCCGGAGCCCGCGGCCTGCGTCTCCTTCAGGTCCGCACCCGAGCAGAACACCCGCCCGGTGTGGGTGAGCACGATCACCCGCACCGCGTCGTCCTCGAGCGCGAGCTGGAGCGAGTCCAGCACCCCGCCCATCAGCGCCGCCGACAGCGCGTTGCGGTTGTGCGGGGAGTCCATCGTCACGGTCGCCACCCCGGCCGCGACCGCGTAGTGCACGACGGGCAGCGGGGCGGGTGCGGCGTCCGTCACGTCGGCTCCTTCTCTCCCTGGCTCACATCGCGCGTCACACTAGAGGTATGCCGTCCACCCTCCCCGAAGGCGACCCCGTCCCCGCGGACGGCGCGTTGCCCGCGTCCGCGCTCGCCGGAGCCGCGGACCGGACGTTCGGGCTGTACGTGCACATACCGTTCTGCCGGACGCGGTGCGGCTACTGCGATTTCAACACCTACACGGCGACCGAGCTGGGCGGCGGGGCCTCTCAGGCGTCGTATGCCGACACGGTGCTCGCCGAGATCCGGCTCGCCGCGCGGGTACTGCCGGAACGGCCGCCCGCGCAGACGGTGTTCTTCGGCGGGGGTACGCCCACGCTGCTGCCCCCGGGCGACCTCGCCCGCATCCTGGCCGCCCTCCGCGACGAGCTCGGCCTCGCCGCCGATGCCGAGGTCACCACCGAGGCGAACCCGGACAGCGTGACCCCGGCGTCCCTCGGGGCCCTCCGCGCTGCTGGGTTCACCCGCATCTCCTACGGCATGCAGTCGGCGGTGCCGCACGTCCTGGCCGCGCTCGAGCGGACCCACGACCCGGACCGGATCCCCGGTGTCGTCGGGGCGGCCCGCGCGGCGGGCTTCGCGGGCGTGAACCTCGACCTCATCTACGGCACGCCCGGGGAGTCGCTCGCCGACTGGCAGGCGTCGCTGGATGCGGTGACGGGCATCCGTCCCGACCACGTCAGCGCGTACGCCCTCATCGTCGAGGAGGGCACCCGGCTCGCCACCCAGGTGCGCCGCGGCGTGGTGCCGATGCCGGACGACGACGACCTCGCCGACAAGTACCTCCTCGCGGAGGAGGTCCTCACCGGCGCCGGCTACGGCTGGTACGAGGTGAGCAACTGGGCCACCACCCCGGGGCAGCGCTGCCGCCACAACGAGCTGTACTGGCGCGGCGACGACTGGTGGGGCTTCGGGCCGGGCGCGCACAGCCACGTGGGCGGCGTGCGCTGGTGGAACGTCAAGCACCCCACGGCGTACGCGGGACGCCTCGCCGCGGGCACGTCCCCGGCGTACGCCCGCGAGGTGCTCACCGAGGCCGACCGCCGCACCGAGGACGTGCTGCTGCGGATCCGGCTCGCCGAGGGCCTGCCGCTCGGCACGCTCGCCGCGGAGGGCCTGCGCGCGGCGGACCGGGCACTCGCGGACGGGCTGCTCGAGGCGCGGGAGTACGCCGACGGCCGTGCCGTGCTGACCCTCCGGGGCCGTCTGCTCGCGGACGCGGTCGTCCGGGACCTCGTCGACTGACACCGCCGCGCGGCGGGTCAACGTATGCTTGGCACTCGGTTCGACCGAGTGCCAGAGAATCTCCGGGGAGGTGACGCGATGTCACTCGACGAGCGCAAGCTCGAGGTGCTCCGCGCCATCGTCGGGGACTACGTGTCCACAGAGGAGCCGGTGGGCAGCAGGGCCCTCGCCGAGCGTCACCAGCTCGGCGTCTCGCCGGCGACCATCCGCAACGACATGGCCGTGCTGGAGGAGGAGGGGTACATCACCCAGCCCCACACCAGCGCCGGTCGGGTGCCCACCGACAAGGGCTACCGCCTGTTCGTCGACCGGCTGTCCACCGTGAAGCCGCTGTCGCCCGCCGAGAAGCGCGCCATCTCCCAGTTCCTGGACGGCGCCGTCGACCTGGACGACGTGGTCAACCGGACCGTGAGGCTCCTCGCGCAGCTCACCCGCCAGGTCGCGGTGGTGCAGTACCCGAGCCTGTCGCGGAGCAGCGTCCGGCACCTGGAGCTGGTCCCGGTCGCGGCGCAGCGCATCCTGCTCGTGCTCATCACCGACACGGGCCGGGTCGAGCAGCGGATGGTGGAGTTCCCCGCCGAGATCGCCGACGAGACCGTGACGGGCCTCCGCTCGGCGGTCAACAGCGCGCTCGTGGGCCGCCCGCTCGCCGAGGCGGCCGACCAGATCGAGGAGCTGCTCGAGCAGGTCGCGGCCCCGCTGCGCCCGTGGATGAGCACGCTCTCGACCGTGCTGCTCGAGACGCTGGTGGAGAAGCCCGAGGAGCGCATCGTGCTGGCGGGCACCGCGAACCTCACCCGCAGCGCCCTGGACTTCCCGGGCACCATCCGCCCGGTGCTCGAGGCGCTCGAGGAGCAGATGGTGCTGCTCCGGCTCATCGGCGAGGTCGAGTCGCCCAGCATGCTGCGGGTACGCATCGGCGGCGAGAACCCCGTCGAGAACCTGCGGAGCACCTCGGTCGTGAGCGTCGGGTACGGCACCGGCGCGAACGCCCTGGCCGGGCTCGGCGTGCTGGGCCCGACGCGCATGGACTACCCCGGCACGATCAGCGCCGTCCGCGCCGTCGCGCGGTACGTCGGGGATCTGCTGGCAGGCAGCTGAGAGAGGATCTGTGGCCACCGACTACTACGCCGCCCTGGGCGTCCGGCAGGACGCGACGGGCGAGGAGATCAAGCGGGCCTACCGGAAGCTGGCCCGCCAGTTGCACCCGGACGTGAACCCGGACCCGGAGGCGCAGCGCCATTTCACCGAGGTCAGCGCCGCGTACGAGGTGCTCTCCGACCCGCAGAAGCGTCAGATCGTGGACCTCGGCGGCGACCCGCTCGCGCCGGGCGGCGGCGGTGGCGGAGGTGCCGGCGCGCCGTTCACGATGGGCTTCCAGGACATCATGGACGCGTTCTTCGGCGGCAACGCGTCGCGCGGCCCGCGGTCCCGCACCCGCGCCGGCGCGGACGCGCTGATCCGGCTGGACCTGGACCTGGACGAGACCGCGTTCGGCGTGAACCAGGAGCTCACCGTCGACACCGCGGTCGTCTGTTCGGCCTGCACCGGTGCCGGTACCGCCCCCGGCACGCACCCCGCGACCTGTGACATGTGCGGCGGGCGCGGCGAGGTGCAGACCGTCCAGCGGTCGTTCCTCGGCCAGGTGATGACCGCCCGCCCGTGCGCGAACTGCCAGGGGTACGGCTCGGTGGTCCCGCACCCGTGCCCCACCTGCGGCGGCGACGGCCGGGTCCGCACGCGCCGGACGCTCACCGTGAAGGTCCCCGCGGGCGTCGAGGACGGCATGCGGATCCGGCTCGCGGGCGAGGGCGAGGTCGGCCCCGGTGGCGGTCCCGCCGGGGACCTGTACGTGGAGATCCACGAACGCCCGCACGACGTGTTCAGCCGCGCCGGCAACGACCTGCACTGCCGCGTGTCCGTGCCGATGACCGCGGCCGCCCTCGGCACCCGGCTCACCCTCACCACGCTGGACGGCGAGGAGGAGGTCGAGGTGAAGGCCGGTACCCAGCCGGGCACGGTCGTCCGGATCCCGGCGCGCGGGGTGCCGAAGCTCCGCGGCGTCGGCCGCGGCGACCTGCACGTGCACCTCGAGGTCACGACGCCGACCAAGCTCGACGCCGAGCAGGAGGCGCTGCTCCGGGAACTCGCGACGCTCCGCGGTGAGGAGACACCGGAGGCCGTCCGGGCCTCGGGCGGCTTCTTCTCGAAGGTGCGCGACGCCTTCAACGGCCACGCGTGAGGTGAGCGACCCCGTCTTCCTGGTGGCGGCGCTGCCCGCGCCGGGACCGTTCGTCCTCGACGGGCCCGAGGGCCGGCACGCGGCCGCGGTACGCCGCATGCGCGCCGGAGAGCGGCTCGTCCTCGCCGACGGTGCCGGCGGCCTCGCGGCGGCGACCGTGGTGTCGGCCGCGCGGGACAGCGTCGAGCTCGAGGTGGGCCCCGGGACGATCGAGGCGGCGCCGCGGCCGCGGCTGGTCGTCGTCCAGGCGCTGCCGAAGGGCGACCGCGGCGAGCTCGCCGTCCAGGTGATGACCGAGGCCGGGGTGGACGAGATCGTCCCCTGGCAGGCGGCGCGCTGCGTGACCCGCTGGCAGGGCGACCGGGGACGGAAGGCGTGGCAGCGCTGGGACGCGACCGCGCGGGAGGCCGCCAAGCAGGCCCGCCGCGCGTGGGTGCCGCCGGTCGCCGAGCCCGCGAGCACGCGCGCCGTCGCGGAGAGGCTCGCCGCCGCGTCGGCCGGGTACGTCCTCCACGAGGCCGCGGACGCGCCGCTCGCCGCGCTCACGCCACCGTCGGACGGTGAGGTCGTGCTGGTCGTGGGCCCGGAGGGCGGGGTCGCGCCGGAGGAGCTGGCGGCGTTCGAGGCGGCGGGCGCGCGGCCGGTCCGCCTCGGCCCGACCGTGCTCCGCACCTCGACCGCCGGGGTCGCCGCGCTCGCCGTGGTCAGCGCGGCGACCGGCCGCTGGCGCTGACATCTGGTTGGATCGGCCCATGTCCGACCAGTGCCTGTTCTGCCGCGTCGTCGCCGGGGAGGTCCCCGCCGAGATCGTCCGCGAGGACGCCGACACCGTCGCGTTCCGGGACATCGACCCGAAGGCGCCCGTCCACGTCCTGGTCGTGCCCCGCGCGCACCATCCCGACGCGGCCGCGGTCCTCGCGGCCGACGGGGCCCTCCTCGCGAGCATGTTCTCCGCCGCGGTCGCCGTGGCGGAGTCCGAGGGTCTCGACGGCGGGTACCGGATGGTCTTCAACACCGGCCCCGACGCCGGACAGTCGGTGCCGCACGCGCACCTGCACCTCCTCGGCGGGCGTCACCTCGCCTGGCCGCCGGGCTGAGCCGACCAGGGCCGGCCAGGGCCGGGGCCCGAGAGCCGTTCCGTACGCGCCGAACCACGAAGCGTCGCACCACCGTGGCGGTTAGGATGGTGGCGTACGCACTCCCCGAGACCGGAAGCAGGCGTGAGCAGGCCGGCTGGCCCACCCATGGCGAACACCCCACCGCCCACCTCGGCGCAGACCCGGATCGTGGTCCCGGATGCGTCCCGCATGGTGAGCCTTCTCGGCTCCCGCGACGAGGTCCTCCGCGCGGTCGAAGACTCCGTCCGTTCCGACGTGCACGTACGCGGGAACGAGATCACCCTCACCGGCGACCCCGCCGACAACGCGTTCGCCGAGCGCCTGTTCGGCGAGCTGCTCGCCCTCGTGGACAAGGGCGAGCAGCCCGACCCCGACGCCGTGCGCCGCACCGTGACGATGCTCGACTCCGGCACCTCGGAGCGCCCCGCCGACGTCCTGACGCTGGACATCCTGTCGCGCCGCGGGCGCACGATCCGCCCGAAGACGCTGAACCAGAAGCACTACGTCGACGCGATCGACCAGCACACGATCGTGTTCGGGATCGGCCCCGCCGGTACCGGCAAGACGTACCTCGCGATGGCGAAGGCCGTGCAGGCCCTCCAGACCAAGGCGGTCAACCGGATCATCCTGACCCGGCCGGCGGTCGAGGCGGGGGAGCGGCTCGGGTTCCTGCCGGGCACGCTGTACGACAAGATCGACCCGTACCTGCGCCCGCTCTACGACGCGCTGCACGACATGATCGACCCCGAGACGATCCCGAAGCTCATGCAGGCCGGGACGATCGAGGTCGCCCCGCTCGCGTACATGCGCGGCCGCACGCTCAACGACGCCTTCATCATCCTCGACGAGGCGCAGAACACGACGCCCGAGCAGATGAAGATGTTCCTGACCCGCCTCGGGTTCGGGTCCAAGATCGTGGTGACCGGCGACGTCACGCAGATCGACCTGCCCGGCAGCACGCGCTCCGGGCTGCAGGTCGTCCGCGACATCCTCGACGGCCTGGACGACGTGCACTTCTCCCTGCTCACCAGCTCGGACGTGGTCCGTCACCGGCTGGTCGCCGAGATCGTCGACGCGTACGCGCGTTACGACGCCGACCTGGAACAGCAAGCCGCCCAGTCCGTTCATGCCGTACCCGGACGGACCGCCAGCGGCGGTCGCGCCGGGCACCGG
>DASWRY010000085.1:0-4004 GCA_036402915.1 Mycobacteriales bacterium | reverse complement strand
CTTTCCGTAGTCCATGAGCTTGCAGACCGGCGGCCGCGCTGTCGCGGCGACCTCGACCAGGTCGAGATCGGTGTCCTGCGCCAGCTGCAGAGCCTTGTCGAGCGGAACGATGCCGATCTGCTCACCCTCGGGTCCGACGAGGCGGACCTCACGGGCACGGATCTGGTCGTTCACACGCAGTTCGACGCTGATGGGACCTCCCTGGAAGTTCTTCGTGATGTGCGGACCCCCCGCGGACACGAGCGAAAGGCCCCGGACGTGACGTCCGGGGCCCGCACTCGACCGGTCGGTACACCTCTGAGGTGTACGCGCGGACACCGACGGATCGGTGCCCGGACCGGACCCGGCCACCTGGGGCGGCGCGGGTGGGAGCGGGGCTCCACTTGGACGCCCCCCGCGTGAACGGGAGGCTGGTCGCTCTGCAAGGGTATCAGGCGTGAGCAGCACGGAGCCAACAGCGCCGGGTGGGGACAGCCGCGACCTCGCGGAGGTGCCCTCCGTCGAGGTCATCAGCCGTGCCGCCGTGCTGCTGATGAGCGCCGCGGCGGAGCGGCTGGGCCTCGCGTCCGACGACCCCGCGGAGAGCCCGCACCTGGACCTGGACGAGGCCCGGCGGCTCATCACCGCCCTCGCGGGGCTGGTCACGGCGTCGGCGGAGTACCTCGGCGCGCACGCGGCCCCGATCCGCGACGGGCTCCAGGGCCTGCAGCGCGCCTTCCGGGAGACCTCGGTCGAGCCGGACGAGCCGGGCACGGGCCCGGGCGAGAAGTACACCGGCCCGGTGTACTGACCGCGCCGGGGCCCGGCCGGGTCACCCGGGGCGGAGCGTCGACGCCGCTCCCACCGGGGCCCCCTACTCGAGGCCCAGCTTCGACGCCGCCTCGTGGGCGTCCACCCGCACGGTGAGCGGCTTCGGCGCCCCGTTGATCGCCCAGTCCGGGTCCTTGAGCCCGTTGCCGGTGACGGTGCAGACGACCCGCAGGCCCGTGCCGAGCGTGCCCTGCTCGCTCGCCATCAGCAGGCCCGCGACGGACGCGGCGCTCGCCGGCTCGACGAACACGGCCTCCCGCCGCGCCAGCAGCCGGTACGCCGCGAGGATCTGCCGGTCGGTGACCGCCTCGATCGCGCCGCCGGAGGAGTCCCGGGCGTCGATCGCGCGCGTCCAGGAGGCCGGGTTGCCGATCCGGATCGCCGTCGCGATGGTCGACGGGTTCTCCACGACCTTTCCGCTCACCAGCGGGGCGGCACCGGCGGCCTGGAACCCGCGCATCTTCGGCCGGTGGGTCGCGAGCCCGTCGTCGGCGTACTCCTCGTAGCCCATCCAGTACGCCGTGATGTTCCCGGCGTTGCCGACCGGCAGGCAGTGCACGTCGGGCGCGTCACCGAGCTCGTCCACGATCTCGAAGGACGCGGTCTTCTGGCCCTGGATGCGGTACTCGTTGACCGAGTTCACCAGGCTGACCGGGTAGTCGATGGCGAGCTTGCTCGCGAGCGCGAGGCAGTCGTCGAAGTTGCCCTCGACCTGCAGCAGCTGGGCACCGTGCACGAGGGCCTGCGCCAGCTTGCCCATCGCGATCTTCCCGGACGGCACGAGCACCGCGCAGACCATGCCGGCCCGCGCCGCGTACGCCGCGGCGGAGGCGGACGTGTTCCCCGTCGAGGCGCAGATGACCGCCTTGGCGCCCTCCTCGGCCGCCTTGGAGATCGCCATCGTCATGCCGCGGTCCTTGAAGGACCCGGTCGGGTTGGCCCCCTCGACCTTGAGGTACACCTCGCAGCCGGTCAGCTCGGAGAGCACGGGCGCGGGGAGCAGCGGCGTGCCGCCCTCCCGCAGCGTGATCACCGGTGTCGCGTCGGACACCGGCAACCGGTCGCGGTACTCGCGGATCAGGCCTCGCCAGGCTCGGCCGGCCCGGACGCCAGATGCGCTCACCGTGTTTCCTCTCCCTCGACCCGCATGACGCTCAGCACGCCGCGGACGATCTCCATGGCCTCGAGCGACTCGACGGTCGCGGACAGCGCCGCGTCGGTCGCGCTGTGGGTGACGACGACCAGCGTCGCGTCCCCGCCGTGGCCCTCCTGGCGCACGGTCTGGATGGACACCCCGTGCTCGGCGAAGGCCGACGCCACGGCGGCCAGCACCCCGGCGCGGTCCGCCACGTCGAGCGAGATGTGGTACCGCGTGACGGTCTCGCCCATCGGGCGGACGCGCAGGTCCGCGTACGACGACTCGCCGGACGCCCGGGCACCGGACAGCCGGTTGCGGGCGGCCGCGACCACGTCGCCCAGCACCGCGCTGGCCGTGGGTGCTCCGCCGGCGCCGCGGCCGTAGAACATCAGCTCACCGGCCGCGTCCGCCTCGACGAAGACCGCGTTGAACGCGTCGCCGACCCCGGCGAGCGGGTGGGTCCGCGGGATCATCGCCGGGTGCACGCGCACGCCGACGCTCTCCTGCCCGTTCGCGTCGGTGTGCCGCTCGGCGATGCAGAGGAGCTTGACGACCGCCCCCATCGCGCGGGCGCTCGCGACGTCCGCCGCGGTCACCTCGGTGATGCCCTCGCGGTGGACGTCGGCCGCGGTGACGCGCGTGTGGAAGGCCAGCGACGCGAGGATCGCCGCCTTCGCCGCCGCGTCGAACCCCTCGATGTCCGCCGTCGGGTCCGCCTCCGCGTACCCGAGGGCGGTGGCCTCGTCGAGCGCGTCGGCGAAGCCCGCCCCGGTCGTGTCCATCGAGGAGAGGATGAAGTTGGTGGTGCCGTTGACGATGCCGAGCACCCGGGTGATCCGGTCGCCGTGGAGCGACTCGCGCAGCGGCCGCAGGAGCGGGATCGCGCCCGCGACGCTCGCCTCGTAGTACAGGTCCGCCTCGCCGCGGGACGCCGCCGCGTGGAGGCTCGCGGCGTCCTCGGCGAGCAGCGCCTTGTTCGCCGTGACCACGCTCTTGCCCGCCTCGAGCGCCGTGAGCAGCCAGGTGCGCGCGGGCTCGATGCCGCCGACGACCTCCACGACGAGGTCCACGTCGTCGCGGGAGACCAGCGCGGCGGCGTCGGTCGTGAACAGCGCCGCGTCCAGGCCGCCCCGGTCCCGGCCGAGGCGGCGGACCGCGATGCCGGCCAGCTCGAGCGGGGCGCCCACGCGCGCGGCGAGGTCGTCGGCGTGGACCGAGAGCAGCCGTGCCACCTCGGTGCCGACCGTGCCGCAGCCGAGCAGCGCGATCCTCACGGGGGCCTTGCCGGGCTCGGTCATCCGACGTCCAGTCGCAGGAGGTCGTCCTCGGTCTCGCGGCGCACGATCACCTTCTGGATCCCGTTCCCGACGGCGACCACAGCGGGCCGCGGTACGTGGTTGTAGTTGCTGGCCATGCTGCGGCAGTACGCCCCGGTCGCCGCGACGGCGAGCAGGTCGCCCGGCACGGTGTCCGCGGGCAGCCACACGTCCTTGACGACGATGTCCCCCGACTCACAGTGCTTGCCCACCACACGGGCCAGCATCGGCGGGGCGTCGGACGTACGCGAGGCGAGCACGCAGGTGTACTCGGCGTCGTACAGCGCCGTGCGGATGTTGTCGCTCATGCCTCCGTCGACCGAGACGTACGTCCGGATCCCGTCGACGTCCTTGACCGTGCCCACCTCGTAGAGCGTGATCCCGGCGGGCCCGACCAGCGCCCGGCCGGGCTCGACCGACAGGCGCGGCACGGGGAGGTTCTGGCGCCCGCACTCGTACGCCACGATCGTCCGAAGGCTCGCCGCGAACTCGTGCAGGTCAGCCGGGTCGTCGTCGGATGTGTACGCGATGCCGAGGCCGCCGCCGAGGTCCAGCTCGGGGAGCTCGACGCCGTGCTCGTCGCGGACCGCGGCCAGCAGGCCGACGACCCGGCGCGCCGCCACCTCGAACCCGGCCGTGTCGAAGATCTGCGAGCCGATGTGGCTGTGCAGGCCGACGAGCTCGAGGGACGGCAGCGCGAGGACCCGGCGTACCGCCTCCGCGGCGTCGCCGGAGCCGAG
>DASWRY010000084.1:0-22923 GCA_036402915.1 Mycobacteriales bacterium | reverse complement strand
CACCGCCGCCCCGCCGAGGAGCACCCACGTGCCCGCCCGGTACAGCTCCGCCGCGAGGGCCTCGTGCCCGCCGTAGAGCACCAGCGAGAGCACGTCGAACACCGCGGTGAACAGGTACGCCGTGACCGGCACGTCGGTCAGCGGCGGGTGCAGCGGCTTGCCGGAGAACCCCCGCAGGCCCTTGTTCGTCCGGCCGGCCACCGCGAACGGCGGTCCGAAGGTCAGGTGACGCACGGCGTACCTCCCGGAGGCCGTCGGGACGACACCGGTTCTAGACCTCCCGCCGAACGCCGGTCAAGGGCCGGCCTATCGGGTCCAGCGGAGCAGCGTCGCCCGCTCGCCGAACTCCGCACCGCTCGCCACCGCGGTCGTGGGTGGTCCCAGCACACCGGTGAGCGTCGCGGTGATGCGCCGGCACGAGCGGCCGAACGTCCGCATCCCGTCCCGGCGTACGAGCCAGATCTGCGCGCCGATGCGTGTGTGCCGCACCAGCCGGGTCGCGAAGACGGCGGGTGAGGCCATGGCGTTCCGCCGCGCGTAGTCCACCCAGTCGACCCGGGCGGGCGTCCCGCCGGTCGGGTACACCACCTGCCGCACGGGGGCGTCGACCAGCCGGCTCACCGACGGGCCGAGCTGGTCCGGGCAGTACGCCACGAGATCACCGCGCCCGGCGTCGCGGTCGATCACCGCCGCGAGCTGCGCCGCCTGGCTGCGCGGGGTGGTGGCCACCCCGACGGACGCGACCAGCCACAGGACGGCGAGCCCGGCCGCCGCCCACCCCGTCCAGCCCGGCGGCAGCGTCGTGAGGCCCACCGCGACGAGCACCAGCACCAGCGGGACGACCACCGCCGTGTACCGCGTGGAGTACGCCGCGGGCTGGAGCACGCACGCCGCGAACGCGAGCAGGAGTGCACCCCCGGCCACGGCCGCGATCCACCGCTCGGCCCGGACCGCGCCGCACACCAGCAGGGCCGCGACGGCCGGCACGAGGAACAGCACGGGGGCGTGGCTGCCGGTGGACCAGTCGCGCAGGAGCGTCAGCACGACGGGGACCGGCCGGGGACGGCCCGTCCAGGGCGTCCCGGTGTGCGCGGACTGGAACAGCAGCGACGGCACCCACGGGAGGTACACCACGCCCGCGGCGGCCAGGGCGCCCAGCCCCGCGAGTCCGGCGCGCCGCGGTCCCCGGACCACCCACCACGCCAGCACGGCGCCGAGCGCGGCCAACAGGAACAGGCTCCAGTAGTGCGTGTACAGCAGCAGCGCGGCGCAGGCGGCGAACAGTGCGGCCGGCCCCGGCCCGGGACGCTCGCGCAACCGGTGCACGGCCAGGGCGGCCGCCGTGGCGAGCAGCATGACGAGGGAGTACATGCGCGCCTCGGACGCGTACCGGACGACCCACGGGTTGACCGCGCCGAGCAGCAACGTCAGGAGGCCGAGCCGCGGGGTGCCGCCGAGCCGCTGCCCGAGGAGGTAGAACAGCGGCAGGGCGGCCACCGCGAACACGCCCGACAGCGCGCGGACCGCGAGGTCGCCCTCGCCGAACAGCGCCATCCAGCCGTGCAGCAGCAGGTAGTACAGCGGCGGCGCCCCGTCCTGCCGGAGCGCGTCGAACATCGCGGCCGGGGGCAGCCGCGCGATCGCGACGCTCTGCGCCTCGTCGAGCCACAGTGGAGGGACCGAGACGAACCGCAGGACGATCCCGGCGGCCACGGCGACCCCGACGGCGGTTGCCGGCCCGGCGAGCCGGCTCCGCGGCTCCGGGGAGAGCTCGGGTGGTGTCCGGTCGAGGAGGTCGAGGTTCACCGCGCCTCCCCCGCGACCCTCGGGAGCAGGGGTGCGTGCCTCCCGGTGCCGGCCGCGGTCGCGGTCTTCTGCTCGTGGTACGCCGCCTCGACGTTGACGGTCCACAGGTCGTGCGACGCACCGAGGACGTTCTCCACGGCGAGCATCGCGGTGAGCATGGAGTGGTCCTGGTTGTTGTACTTGTGCATGCCGTTGCGTCCCACGGGCTGCACGTTGCGCGCGTCCCGCTCGAGGAACGCGCGCAAGACGCCCACGCGCTCCGCGTACCCCTCGTCGTACACCGGGTACGCCTTCGGCACCCGCACCACGTACCCGCAGCGTGACGCGGTCCCGGCGTCGACGAGCCCGAGCTTGTCCAGTTCGGACCGTGCGAGCGCGATGAGGTCCTCGTCCGGCGCGCACCACAGGTCGTCGCCGCGGTTGACGAAGTACTCCATCCCGAGGCAGGTCAGGCCGTCCTTGACGAGGTAGGGCGACCAGGACCCGAAGTTCTGCACCCGGCCCACCCGGACACCCGGCGTGTGGACGTAGATCCAGTTGTCCGGGAACGCGGCCGCGGCCGGGACCACCAGCGCGACGGTGAGGAAGTCCCGGTAGGACAGTCCGTCCGCGGCCTCCCGCACGTCGGGCGGCGGGTCCATCCCGCGGACGAGGTCGGTGAGCGGCATGGACGAGATGACGTCACTGCACGGCAGCCACTCGTCGGTGCCGTCGTGGTGGACGAGCACCGCCTCCGCCCGTCCGTCGCGGCGGCGGATCGCCCGGACCTCCGACCGCATCCGGATCGTCGCGCCGGCCTTCTCGGCGAGCTCGCGGGCACGTTCCCACATCATCCCGGGGCCGTACTTCGGGTACTGGAACTCGTCGATGAGCGTGGTGACCTCCGCCCCGCCGCGGCGCAGCCCGAGCGCGTCGAGGATCGCGGTGGACAGCGACAGGTTCTTGATGCGCTGGGCGGCCCAGTCGGCCTGGATGGCAGTGGCCGGCACGCCCCACACCTTCTCCGTGTACGTCTTGAAGAAGATCCGGTACAGCCGGTCGCCGAACCGCGCCGACACCCAGCCCTCGAACGTGCTCTGGTCGCGGGGTGGCACGACACGCGCCCGGGCGTACGACGCCATGCAGCGCACGGCCTCGACGGGCCCCAGTCCGCGGAGCGCGTTCAGCGGCTTGAGCGGGTAGTCGAACAGGCTTCCCCGGTACAGGATGCGGCTCATCCGCGGGCGCTGCAGGAAGTCCTCGTCGGGGAGGATCTCGTGCCACAGGTGCTCGACCTCGGGCACCTTGGTGAAGAACCGGTGGCCGCCGAGGTCGAACCGCCAGCCGTCGCGTTGGACCGTGCGGCTGATGCCGCCGACCTCGTCGCTGGCCTCGAGGACCGTGACGGGCCGGCCGGCCCGGGCCAGCAACAGTGCGGCGGTGAGCCCCGCGGGCCCCGCTCCGACGACGATGGCGGATGGGTCCACCTGCATGGTGTCTCCTCGGACAAGGTTGGCGGGACGACGGACTACCCCTCCGCCAGAGCACCACACACCCTCAACCCCTGACCATCGCGTGGTACGACGAGCGGGAAACCCCAGCGATAGGTGGACAGTTGCGGTCGGCGGGCGGGTCCGGTGCGCGGCGCGCGGCGAGTGCGGCCGGCCGGCCGGGCGCCCCAGCCCCACGCCACCTAGCCTGGGCCGTGTGACCACCACGACCGAGGCCCCCACCCGTGACGAGCTCCGCGCGCACCTCGTCGCCGCCCGGATCGCCGGGGAGGTGGCGACACCGCGGGAGGGCAACCTCGCGAACTTCCGCCGCCTGGCCCGCCGGGAGCCGCTGTACCTGTTCGGCCTCGAGCCCGAGGCGGCCTGGACGTTCGAGGACGTGCTCGCGCTGATGGCGGAGCGCTGCGGAGTGAACCCCGACCCGGCGCACACGTACGGCCAGGACACGATCGACCCCGACCGCACGCTCGACCGGCTGGACGCGATGGCGGACCGGCTCGGGGAGGCCGCGGCGCGCCGCGAGAGGGTCCTCGTGGCGACGGGTCACCCGGTCGGGTTGCGCCCCACCCACACCGCGGTGGCGCGCGGTCTGCTCGCCGCGGGGTGCACGCTCCTCACACCGGCCGAGGGCTGGGAGCACCCGGCCGATCCCGGCTACGAGTACCAGACCGGCACCGTGCGGTACGTCGACGGCGTCGGTGCGCTGGGCGGTCCGGGCGGCACCCTGTCGCACACGCACTCCCCGCTGCCGATGCGCGCGGCCCTCGCGGCGCTCGGGGAACCGCCCGACCTGGTGGTCGCGGACCACGGCTGGGCCGGCGCGGCGGGACAGGCGGGCGTGGACGCGGTCGGGTTCGCCGACTGCAACGACCCCGCGCTGTTCGTCGGCGAGGCGGAGGGACGCGTGCTGGTGTCGGTACCGCTGGACGACAACGTCGCCCCGCACCTGTACGCGCCGCTCACCGCGTACCTGGTGGAGCGCGCCGGCCTACCCGCCTGAGTGGGTGAGCGCGAGGATCGCGATGTCGTCGCGCTGCCTCCTCGCCGCCGCACCGTGCAGCCGCCGGACGATCTCCGTCGCCGGGAGCCCGCGGGCCTCCCGGAGGACCCGCTGGAGCCCCGCGGACCCGAGCGGAGAAGGCCACCCGGAGTCGGGGACGCCGTCGGTGAACATCAGCAGCGTGTCGCCCTCCGCGAGCGCGACCTCGACGTCGGTGTGGTGGCTGTCCCGCAGCACCCCGAGCAGCGTGCCGGGGACGCCGACGGTCTCGACCGACCCGTCCGCCCGCAGCACGAGCGGCAGCGGGTGCCCGGCCGACGCGAGCCGGACGTGCGTGCGCTCCGGCTCCGGCTGCACGACCGCGAACAGCGCGGTCACGAAGGAACCCTCGAGCCCCGAGTGCGGGTTCGTCTCGGCGTCGGTGAGCAGCGCCTGGTTGACCACGCCGAGCACGTCGCTCGGCGCCGGCTGCTGGATCGCGGCGGCGCGGATGCCGTACCGCGCACAGCCCGTGCGGCCCGCCGCCTTCGGGCCCTTGCCGCAGGCGTCCCCCACCACGAATCCCCAGGTGGTCGGGGAGATCGGGAACACGTCGTAGAAGTCGCCGCCCACGTCGTACCGGCTCGCCGGGTGGTAGTTCGCGGCGAGGTCCAGGTACGGGACGTCCGGAAGCGCGGGCGGCAGCAGGCTCGACTGGAGCGCCCGGGCGAGGTTCTCGACCTCGTGGAGACGGCCTTCCGCGTCGGACACCGCGCGCCGGGCCGCGCGCCGGAGCTCGAGCTCGTCGACGACCACCGCGGCGAGGTCCTGCAGGGCCCTCGTCTCGCTCTCGTCGACGGCGCGCGGCTGCCGGTCGATCACGCAGAGGGTGCCGAGGTTGTACCCGTCGTGGGTGGTCAGCGGGACACCGGCGTAGAAGCGCAGCCCGAACTCCCCGGCGACGAGGGGGTTGGAGAGCGTGCGCGGGTCCGACGGCGCGTCGGTGACGACCCACGGCTCGCTGCCGAGGACGGCCGACGCGCAGAGCCCGGGGTCCCGGTCGATCTGCGTCACGTCGAGGCCGTGGTGCGCCTTGAACCAGATCCGGTCGGAGTCGACGATGCTGACGATGCCGATCGGGACGCCGAACAGGTCCGCGGCCAGGGCGGCGATCCGGTCGAACGCCCCGTCTGGGGGTGTGTCGAGGATGTCGTACCGCCGCACGGCGGCCATCCGCGCGTCCTCGTCCGGCGGCAGCATCTCGCCGACGCTCATGTGGTGGGCCCCCCTCCCGGTCATGATCACGGACACTGTAGCCACGACTCCGCCGGGCGCCCGCGGCGGCGGCTCGGCGCGGCAGCGGGCCGGGCCGCCCGAGGTGGGCATAGCGGACGGTCGCCGGACGTTCTGGAGTCCGTGACGTCCCCCCGGCCCCTCCGGCTCGCCGTGCTCGGCGACTCGCTCGCGTACGGCACGGGTGCCGTCCGCCGCGACGAGGCCCTCGGCCCACGCCTCGCGGCCGCGCTCACCGCGGCGGGGCACGCGGTCGACCTCCGCATCCTCGCCGTCCCCGGGGCCACCTCCGCCGAGCTCGGCCCGCAGGTACGCCGGGCCGCGGCCCTGGTCCCGGACGTCGCCGTCGTGGTCATCGGCGCCAACGACCTCGCGCGACTCGTGCCGCCGGCGCGGGCCGCCCGCGCGCTCGGCGCCGCCGTCGCCGGGCTGCCCGGCACCGACGTGGTGGTGGCCACCGCCCCCGACATGTCGGTCGCCCCGGTGGTACCGGCCCGGTTCCGCCCGCTCGTGCGGACCGGGTGCGCCGCGCTGGCTGCCCTGCAGGCCCGGGAGGTCGAGGCGGCGGGCGGGACGGTGGCCCGGCTCGGTGCCGAGCTCGCCGCCCCGTTCCGCGCCGATCCCGCACTCTTCTCCGCGGACCGGTACCACCCGTCGGGTGCGGGCTACGCGCTGATCGCGGCCCGGCTCACGCCGTTGGTGCTCGCCGCCGCGGACGCCCGCCGGGAGCGCGGCGCCGCGTAGGCGGGCTACGCGTCCGCCGGGTCCTTGCGGATGCGCGCGAGGCGGACCTCGGTCGGCCACTTCACGTCCCACGCGAGGCCGAGCCTCTCGAACACCCGGATCAGGCCGGCCGACGGGTCCAGCTGCCCCTTCTCGACGCCGTGCCGTGCGCACTTCGGGTCGGCGTGGTGGAGGTTGTGCCAGGACTCGCCGAGCGACACGAGCGCGAGCCAGTTGACGTTGCTGGCCTTGTCCTTGGTCCGGAACGGCCGCTCGCCGATGACGTGGCAGAGCGAGTTCACCGACCACGTGACGTGGTGTACGACCAGGATCCGGACCAGTGCGCCCCACACGAACGCGCTGAACGCCCCGGAGGCGGTACCGGTGAGCGCGTACCCCAGCAGCGGCGGCAGCCCCAGCGACGCGAGCGCGAAGAGCGGGAAGAGCTTGTTCGCGGCGATGAGGTCCCGGTCCGCGACGAGGTCCGGGGCCCACCGGCGGGCCGAGGTCTTCTCGCTGTCGAACAGCCAGCCCGTGTGCGCCCACCACAGGCCGCGGAGCAGGCCCAGGGGCGAGTGGCCGTACCGCCACGGCGAGTGCGGGTCACCCTCGTCGTCGGCGAACGCGTGGTGGCGCCGGTGGTCGGCCACCCAGGTGATCACGCCGCCCTCGAGGCCCATCATCCCGGCGATCGCGAGGACGATCTTCAGCCCGCGGCCCGCCCGGAACGACTGGTGCGTGAAGTACCGGTGGAATCCGACGGTGATCCCGAACGCGGTGAAGAGGTAGAACCCGAGCGCGATCGCCACGTCCGGCAGGGAGATGCCGCCGTGCCGGGTGGCGAGCACGATGCCGGCGACGAGTCCCACGACCGGCAGGCCGACGACCAGGTACACCAGCGGGATCTCCCAGCCGGGTCGCGGCTTGATCCCCGGGACCGTGCGCGCGGGGCGTGTGACCCCGCTGTCGAGCGTCGTCATGCGTCTCCTCCGAATCGGTCGGCGTGCGGTCCGGTACGAGCCTGACAGCAATCCGGTGACAGTTCTTGATCGCCTTCGACGGAGTTACTCGTCAGTTCTTGTACGGTGGTGATAAAAAGCTGCCATGACCGGACCCGGCGCACTCCGCCTGCCACCCTCCGTCGCGGCCGCACTGCGCGAGGAGCTCCCCGCTCTCGCGGACGAGATCATCGCGGTCATCGCGGTGGAGGTGCCGGCGTACGCCCGGCCGCTCGAGGGGGCGTTCGGTGCAGGCGTCGGCCGTGGGGTCCAGGTCGCGCTGAGCCACTTCCTCGAGCTCGCGGAGGGCGACCCCGACGCGGCCCCGGGCCTGGACCGGGAGGTGTACGTCCAGCTCGGCCGGGGCGAGGTCCGGGCGGGCCGGCCGCTCGAGGCGCTGCTCACCGCGTACCGGGTCGGGGCCCGGATCTCCTGGGGACGCCTCGCGGCCGTGGGCCTCGCCGCGGGCCTGGACGCGCCGACGCTGGTGGCGCTCGCCGCGGCGGTCTTCGCGTACATCGACGAGCTCACCGCCGCGAGCGCCCAGGGGTACGCGTCCGAGCAGTCCGCGCTCGCCGGAGACCGCGACCGCCGCCTGCGGTCGCTCGCGGTGCTGCTGGTCGGGGGCTCGCCGGCCGCCCAGCTGGACGCCGCCGCGGCCGAGGCGGCGTGGGTACCGCCGGCGACCCTGTGCCCCGCGCTCCTCGGCGGCCCCGGCGTGACCGACCTCGCGGCGCGCTGGGACGATCGCACGCTCGTGGTGGACGAGGGCGACGGCGCGCTCCTGCTCCTGCCCGATGTGGACGGTCCGGGGCGGCGGGCCCGGCTGGAGCGCCTGCTGGACGGCCGGGCGGCCGTGCTGGGACTCCCGTCGCCGTGGGCGAGCGTGGCGGCGGAGATCCCGCTCCTGCGGCGTGCCGCCGGGCTCGTCGCGGCGGGCGTCCTCGCCGCGGACGCCCCGGTGTGGGTCGGCGACGAGCTCGCCACGCTGGTCCTGCACGCGGACGCGACGGCCCTCGCGGCGCTGCGGCAGCAGCGGCTGGCCCCGTTCGCCGAGCTCACCGCCCGTGCGCGGGAACGGCTGCTGCCCACGCTCGCGAGCTGGTTGCGCCACCACGGTGACCGGCAGGCGATGGCACGGGACCTCGGGGTGCACCCGCAGACCGTCCGGTACCGGGTCGGGCTGCTGCGGGACCTGCTCGGCGACGCCCTGGACGACCCGCGGCAGCGGTTCGAGCTGTCCCTCGCCCTGGCGTGACGAACCCCGGCGTCCGAGGTGGACGCCGGGGGTTCGCCGAGCGCGATGGTGGTGGCAGACGGCGAACGAGGTGAGCGTGTTTCGCGTGGGAAAGGCGGGACCCGCCGGAGATCACACCATGTACTGGTCGTGCCGCGCGTACAGCGCCGTCCACTCCGGAGGCGTCAGCTCCGCCCCCGTCACGGCGATCTCGGCGAGCTCCGCGAAGTACGCCTCCCGCGGAGCGGCCGGCGTGCTCGCCATCAGCATGGACACCGGTTCCGGACGCTCGTTCCGGAATCCGTGGATGCCTCCCTCGGGTACGAACAGGTGGTCCCCCGGGCCCGCCTCCGTCCACTGTGTGCCGTCGTACAGGCGGACCACACCGGACAGCACGTGGAACGACTCGGCGAACGTACGGTGGAAGTGCGGCGCGGCGCCGCCGCCCTCGGGTGCCAGGTCGAGCTGGTACAGGCTGTACCGCCCGCCCGTCATCACGCCGGACGCGACCACCCGTGCCGTCATGGTGCCCACCGTCATCCGCAGCTGTGCGGCGCGCCGGGCCAGTACCGCGTTCTGCTCACCCTCACCCACGTAGGTCATGTCCTCCAGGATCGCAGGGAGCGCCACCGGACGGCGGCGCCCCCGGGGAAGCCGGGGGCGCCGCGTACACGGTCGTCCACAGTGGTCAGATCAGGGAGTCGAACTCGCCCTTCCTGGCGCCGTCGAGGAAGGCGTCCCACTCGACCGGCGTGTACCGGAGGATCGGGCCGTCGGGGTCCTTGGAGTCACGGACGGCGACACCGCCGTCGGCGAGGGGGGCGACTTCGACGCAGCCTGCGCTGCCGCTCTTGGTGGCCTTGCGCCATGCGAGGCCGGGCACGGTGTGAGACACGGTTTTCCTTCTCTACGAGGAGGTACGGGTGGACGGGTCGTGCGGCGGGAACGCGTGCGGTCACCGGGGCGGCGGCCGCACGTGGAGGGGTGCCGCGACGTGGTGCGTGTCGATGTACACGGTTCCTTCTCCGTCGGAGGGAGTGTGGACAGGCGGCGTCGGCCAGGACCTCAGCCGACGTGGGTCTTCGCGATGGCGGAGATCCGCGCGACGGACTCCTTGGGACTGAGCGCGATCGCGCGCAACTGGTCGAACGCGGCCCGGTACCGGGCCAGGTCGGTCGGGCTCTCCTGGTAGAGGTTCCCGACCAGCCCCTCGATGTAGACGATGTCGGCGACCTCGGCGTCGAGGTGCAGCACGGTGAACGTGCTGTCCATCCCCGGGTGGGCGCCGACCTCGAACGGGACGACCTGCAGCGTGACGTTCGGCAGCGCCGCACGGTCGACCAGCGTCTCGAGCTGTGCGCGCATGACGTCCGGACCGCCGACGACGCGGCGCAGCACGGCCTCGTCGACCACGGTCCAGAGATGGGGCGGCGACGCCTGGGCAAGGATCCGCTGGCGGGTGATCCGCGCCTCGACACGCTGGCCGATCACGTCGGCCGGCGAGTCGTAGAGGATCCCCTCGACGGCCGCGCGGGCGTAGTCCACGGTCTGGAGCAGGGCGGGGACGAGGCTGGACTCGTAGTCGAGGATGGTGCCGGCGGCGGCCTCCAGCCCCACGAAGGTGGCATACGGCAGGTCGTACGACTGCCACCACGACGGTTGCTTGCTCTCCCGCACGAGCGCGGCGAGATGGGACGCCTCGGTCGACCCGACGCCGTAGATCTCGCACAGGTCGCGGACGTCCCGGAGGCTCACGCCCCGGACGCCCGTCTCGATCCTGCTGATCTTGGCCGGCGACACCAGCATCCGCTCCGCGACGTCGTCGGCGGTCATCCCGGAGGCGGTCCGGAGCTCACGGAGGCGCGCGGCGAGCTCCCGGCGGCGGAGGGTCGGGCTGGGCTTCCCTGGCATGGCGCACCCCCTGCCCAGCGTCCTGCGCACGAAAGTCGCAGGCGGCTGGTTCATCGCGCAATGTCGCCCGGCATTTGCCGTTGCGGCGGGGATGCTACGCGCGTCCGAGGGTGCCCGGCATCCCCTGTGGTTCCCCGACTTCGGCCGTTTTCCCGGCTGGACCACGAGGGTCCCGCCGAGGGCCGATACTCGAGTGAATCCTCGGACTGCATATGGCAAATGGCACTTGCCAGCGAGGGTGGGGAATGGGCATCCTGATGACATCGCCCGAGGACTCGAGGAGGACATCCACACGTAACGCGACGCCTCGGCGAGAGAGCGCGAACCGCGCGAGAGGAGGACGCCCCTGGCGACACTCCCCGCGCCCGGGTGGACCAGCCGCCCGGACCGGCAGACCGGCCGACAGGATCCCGTGACGACACCGGGATCTTCGACGGCACCGGTTCCGCCGACGGCACAGGGATTCTCCGACGACGCCGGGTCCCTCCGACAGACCCAGAGATCCCTCCGCACACGAACAGAGGCGCCGCACTCGCTCGCGTGGGCCCGCGGCGGTACAGCGCCTCCATCTCGGGACCGGAGCGGAGCTCGGTGTCCCGACACGCCCGGGCGATGTCACCACATCAGCCCGCGGCAGGTGCCACATCCCCTCCTCCTACCACAGAGCCGAGGATGCACCATGGACGCTACCACCCGTGTGGATCTCCAGCGCCCGTCACGCTGGCGCGACCTGGTCCTGTACCGGCTCGGCGAACGGCTGTTCGCCGAGGCCGACGCCGACGCCCGCCGTCGCGGCTGGGACGTCACCGTCCGGCGGCGGGGCCTCGCCCGCACCTGGCGCGACCCGCGCCTGGCACTCCTGGTGCCCTGTCCCGCCTGCGCGGGCGCGGGGTGCGAGGACCTCGGCGTCCCGCCGTGCCGCACCTGCCGCGGCACCGGGCGCGTCGTCCCGGAGCCGCGCACCGCGCTCGCCGCGTCCCCGGGGGAGCGATGATGCCCCCGGCCGGCCGCGGCGGACGCGGCCCGTATCCGTTCGCCGACCTCGAACTGGCGCTCGCCCGGCGCCCGTTCCCCAACCCCGCCGTCGCCCTCTGGCGATGGCGGTACGAGGTGCTGCTCCTCGGGGCGGTGGCCTCGGCGATGGCCGCCGCCCTGTCCTCGGAGGTCGCGCGGGCCGCCCTCGTCGTGGCCGGGCTCGGCGCCGTGGCCGTCCTGGTCCTGCCCCGCGGGAGGCGGTGGGTCCGGGCCCGGTTCTGGTGCGTGGTCACGCCCCACCGGGTACGGACCGCGTGCGCCGAGACCTGGCTCCACAACCGGTCGGGGCGGCTGCCGATGGTCCTGTGGACGTCGGCGGAGCCGTACGGGGAACGGGTGCTCCTGTGGTGCCGCGCGGGGCTGACGGCGGACGACCTCGCCGACCGGCGGGACGCCCTCGCGACGGCCTGCTGGGCGGGGGACGTCCGGGTGTCCCGCGGGGCGCGCAGGCCGTACCTCGTCGCGCTCGCCGTGGTGCGCCGGCCGGTCGAGCGGGCCGTGGCGGGCCGGTCGGCGGCACCCGGGGACGCGGACGACGCCGACGTGCTCCTGCTGCCGCCCGCGTCCTGAGCCGGCGGACCGCCGTCAGTCGCGACTCGGCGTCAGCGCCCGCCGCACACTCGCCGGCAGAGCGAACCGTGCGGCGAGGGCGCTCCGCCGGTCCGCCAGCGGCCCCACCGCCTCGAAGGGCGACGACCCGGGACGGCAGACCGTGCCCGCCGCCGGTACGCGGGTCGTCAGCAGGTACCGCGTGACGTGCTGGTCGATGCAGTAGTTGCCGGTGAGGAACGCGGTGTGGCCCCAGCCGGCGTACGTGAGCAGCCGCGAGTTCGGCAACAGCTGTGACGCCCGGACCGCGCCCTGGTACCGGGTGGCGGGGTCGAAGTAGTTCCCCACGACCAGTACCGGCGAGGCCGTCCGCCGGGTCCAGGGCCCCGGGTACCGGTCCTGCCCTGCCGACGTGGGCCAGACCGCGCAGGCGCTGCCGGACCAGGTCCACGGGCGGCCGAAGTACCCGTGCTGCGCGTCGGCGGCGGCCGCGGCCCTCCGCCACACGTCGAACGACCGCGGGTCGACGCTGTCGGAACACACCACGCCGGGGAACCCCTCGACGACGTTCGGGTAGTCCTCCTGCGGCGGCTGGTCCAGCCCCAGTCCCTTCCGCAGCCGGGCGAAGTCCGCGAGGACCACGGCGGGCGCCGCCTGCGACTCGGTGTCGGCGAGCATCTGCGCGAGATCCGGCCAGACCGGCGGCGCGAAGAGCGCGCCCAGCGTCCCGCCGATCACGTCGGCGTAGCTGGTCGTGAACGTGTCGGGCGGCGTGCCTATCACCAGCGGGGCCTTCCGCAGCGTCTCCGCGAGGGCCGCGAAGCGGTCCGCGGCGTGCGGCGCGAACGCGCAGCCCGCCCCCGCCGCGTCGCAGAGCCGGAAGAACTCCCCCAGCGTGGCCTGCGCCCCCACGTCCGACCGCAGCCGGGTGGTGAACGGGAGCCGCCGCCCCTCGCTCCCTGCGCCGGTCGTCCACGCGATCGGGTCGAGCACGCCGTCGATCACGAGCGCGCGCACGTGGCCCGGGAACATGTTCGCGTACGTCTGGCCGAGCAGGGACCCGTAGGAGAAGCCGAGGAAGTTGAGCTTCCGGTCGCCCATCCCCTGCCGGATGGTGTCCATGTCGCGTGCGACGTCCGCCGTGGACATGTGGTCCCGGACGGCGCCGCCGTGCGAGGCACAGGCGCTCGCCAGCGCGATGTCGTCGGCGTGCTGGACGTCCTCCTCCGCACGGGTGTACGGGAAGGCGAACGGCGGCACCACCGCGAACGCCTGGTCGAACGTGGTGAAGCACCGCAGCGGCGTGCTCCCCAGGACGCCGCGCGGGTCGAAGCCGACGATGTCGAACCGGCCACGCAGCTCGAGCGGCATCGTCGCCGCGGCACCCCGCACGTAGTCGACGCCGGACCCGCCGGGTCCGCCGGGGTTGACCAGCAGCGCGCCGAGGCGCCGGCCCGGGTCGCCCGCGGGCAGCCGGATCAGCGCGAGCGAGATCGTTGCGCCGTGCGGTGCGCCGTAGTCCAGCGGTACGCGGACCGTCGCGCACTGGAACCCGTCCCGGCACGGCGTCCACGCCATCGAGGACGCCGGGGCCGGCGCGGCAGGCGCCGGCTGCCCGGCAGTGCCGAGGACGGCGAGACCGGCGGCACAGGCCAGCACCGCGAGCCGGCGCCCGGACGTCCACCCGCGGAAGAACCCACTCCGGACCATCGCGCACCCCGATACCGGTCCATGCCGACGCCGACCACGCCGGCGGCAGGATCCCGACCGTACCGGCGATCCGCCGACCGGCACCAGATCCGTGCCCCCGGAGCTCCCTCGGCCGGGGGACGACACGGGGGACCCGGCGCGGGAACAGTCGGCAACCCGACAGCCGAGAGGCACCCATGTCCCTGCCCACGGAGTGTCTCCTGCCGCTGACCGAGCCCGTGGCGACCCTGGCGGAGCACCGCGCGACCGGCGGCGGGGAGGCGCTCGCCACCGCCCTCCGCGAGGGCCCCGAGGCCGTGGTCGAGAAGGTCCGCGCGGCGGGCCTGCGCGGCCGCGGCGGCGCAGGGTTCCCCACGGCGGCCAAGTGGGACACCGTGCGCGCGGCCGCGGACGGGACCACGTACGTCGTGTGCAACGCCGCCGAGGGCGAGCCCGGCACGTTCAAGGACCGGTACATCCTGCGGCGCAACCCGTACCAGGTGCTCGAGGGGCTCGCGATCGCAGCGCACGCCGTCGGCGCGTCCCGGGCCGTCGTCGCGATCAAGGCCACGTACGCGCCGGAGATCGACCGGCTCCGCCGCGCCGTCGAGGAGATGCAGGCGGCGGACGCCCTCGGCCCGGTGCCCGTGCAGCTGGTGCTCGGGCCGGACGAGTACCTCTTCGGCGAGGAGAAGGCGCTGGTCGAGGTGGTCGAGGGTGGCGAGCCGCTGCCCCGGATCTTCCCGCCGTACCAGATCGGGCTCTTCGCGAAACGGGACGCGCGCAACCCCACGGCCGTCAACAACGTCGAGACGCTCGCGCACGTGGCGAACATCGTCTGCAGCGGCCCGGAGCGGTTCCGCGCCAACGGGACGGAGGACTCGCCGGGCTGCACGGTGTACACGGTGTCCGGCGACGTGCGCCGGCCCGGACTGTACGAGCTCCCCCTCGGGATCCCGATGCGCATGCTGGTCGAGCTGGTGGGCGGCGGACCGGCGAACGGCGGCCGGATCAAGGCCGTCGTCCCCGGCGCCTCGGCCGGGTTGCTCACCGCGGACGGGCTGGACACGGCGCTGGACTTCGGGCCGATGCGCGACGCCGGATCGGGGCTGGGATCCGCGGGCTTCGTGGTGTACGACGACTCGGCGTGCATCGTCGCCGCGGTGCTGGCCTACGCACGCTTCCTGTCCGTCGAGTCGTGTGCCCAGTGCCCGGCGTGCAAGGCCGGTACCGGGGACATCGCCGAGGCCCTGGAACGGATCGAGTGCGGCGACGGCTCGGAGGGCGACCTCGACGCGATCCGGGCGAAGTGCAAGACCGTGGCGGGGGGCCGGCGCTGCGCCCTGCCTCTCGGCGCGGAGACGCTGGTGCGGAGCGCGCTGGAGGCGTTCGCCGCGGAGTTCGAGGCCCACCTCGGCCGGCCCTGCCCGCTCCCCCGCGACCTGCCCGTCCCCAAGATCGCGGACTTCGACGAGGCGGCGGGCCGCTTCACCTACGACGACGCGTACACCCGCAAGCGGCCCGACTGGACCTACGCCCCGGCCGGAGGCCGGGAGGAGCCGGATGAACGTCGGTGAGCTCGCGACCACGCGGGTCGTCTCGGCCGCCGGGGACGACTCCCTGCGCGCGGCCGCCCGCACGATGACCGAGGCCCGGGTCGGCATGGTCGTCGTGCTCGACTCCGGCCGGCTCGCCGGGATCCTCACCGAGCGGGACGTCCTCCGCGCGGTGGCCGAGGCCGTGGACCCGGACGCCACCACCGTCGCCGACGTGATGACCCGGGACGTCGTGACGGTCGAGCCGGAGTGGGAGGTGTACGAGGCGGCGGCCGAGATGGCCGCACACAACTTCCGGCACCTGGTCGTGGCCCGGGGCGACGAGGTCGCCGGCGTGGTGTCGATCCGCGACGTGCTGCTCGCGGGCCAGCGGATCCAGCTCGGCGACGGTCAGTGGGCGGTGCTGAGGGACCCGCTGACGTTCAGCGTCCGGGAGCGCCGGAGGCTCCAGCGGTACCTGCTCGCGCTCCGCGGCACGCCGGAGGACGAGGCGGACGTGACCGACCTGCTGGCGCTCCTCGTGGGCGCCTGGTCACTCCACGTCGCCCTGCCCCCGAACGCGGACACGCTCGCCTCGCTCCGGCCGGAGAACGTCGCCGCGCTGCGGGAGGCGCTGCTGGCGGAGCTGCCGGAGCTGGAGCGGGCCGTGCACCCGGCCCCGGGGTGGCGCCAACGCTGAAACGTTTGGTTGATGGTCACGCGTCGATCCTCGATGGACAGGCTGATCCATCGCGACAACGCTGAGGCGTGCGCACCACGGCCGCCCCCGAGGAGGACCTCATGGCCGAACGCTGGAACGCGGGCGTCATCCCGTACGCCGAGATGGGGTACTGGGAGCCCGACTACGTTCCGAAGGACACCGACGTGCTGTGCGCGTTCCGGATCACGCCGCAGGAGGGTGTGCCGCCGGAGGAGGCGGGAGCGGCTGTCGCGGGGGAGTCGTCCACCGCCACCTGGACCGTCGTCTGGACCGACCGCCTCACGGCGTACGAGCACTACCAGGCGAAGTGCTACAAGGTCGACGCGGTGCCCGGGCAGGAGGGTCAGTACATCGCCTACATCGCGTACGACATGGACCTTTTCGAGGAGGGGTCGATCGCGAACCTCACCTCGTCCATCATCGGCAACGTCTTCGGGTTCAAGGCACTGAAGGCGCTCCGCCTCGAGGACATGCGGATCCCGTCGCACTACGTGAAGACGTTCCAGGGCCCGGCGCACGGCATCGTGATGGAGCGGGAGTACCTCAACAAGTACGGGCGCCCGCTCCTCGGCGCGACGACGAAGCCGAAGCTGGGCCTGTCCGCCCGCAACTACGGCCGGGTCGTGTACGAGGCGCTGCGCGGTGGCCTCGACTTCACCAAGGACGACGAGAACATCAACAGCCAGCCGTTCATGCGCTGGCGCGACCGGTACCTCTACGCCATGGAGGCCGTGAACCGCGCCCAGGCCGAGACCGGCGAGATCAAGGGCCACTACCTCAACGTCACCGCGGCGACGATGGAGGACATGTACGAGCGGGCGGCGTTCGCCCAGGACATCGGCACCGTCATCGTGATGATCGACCTCACGGTCGGGTACACCGCGATCCAGTCGATGGCGAAGTGGGCCCGCGCCAACGGCGTGATCCTCCACCTCCACCGCGCGGGACACGGGACGTACACGCGGCAGAAGAACCACGGCGTGAGCTTCCGCGTGATCGCCAAGTGGATGCGGCTGGCCGGGGTCGACCACATCCACGCCGGCACGGTCGTCGGCAAGCTCGAGGGCGACCCGGCGATGGTGTCCGGGTACTACTCGACGCTGCGCGACGAGCACACCGAGGCAGACGCGGCCCGGGGCCTGTACTTCACCCAGGACTGGGCGTCGATGCCGGGCACGATGCCGGTGGCGTCCGGCGGCATCCACGCCGGCCAGATGCACCAGCTCCTGCACTACCTCGGCGAGGACGTGGTGCTGCAGTTCGGCGGCGGCACGATCGGCCACCCGATGGGCATCGCGGCCGGAGCCACCGCGAACCGCGTGGCGCTCGAGGCGATGATCAAGGCCCGGAACGAGGGCCGCGACTACATGCGCGAGGGCGAGGACATCCTCAAGGCCGCCGCCAAGCGCAGCCACGAGCTGGACGTGGCCCTCGCGACCTGGGGCGACATCTCGTTCAACTACACGTCCACCGACACGGCGGACGTCGTGTCCACTCCGACCTCGGCGGGCTGAGCCATGCGGATCACCCAGGGGACGTTCTCCTACCTCCCCGACTTCACCGACGAGGAGATCACGGCACAGATCCAGTACGCGCTGGACAACGGCTGGCCGCTCTCCGTCGAGTTCACCGACGACCCACACCCCCGCAACGTGTACTGGGAGATGTGGGGACTGCCGATGTTCGACCTCGCCGACGCGGCCGGCGTGCTGATGGAGGTCAACGCCTGCCGGCAGGCGTACCCGGGCCACTACGTGCGGCTCAACGCGTACGACGCCACGCTCGGGCGGCAGTCGACCATGCTGTCGTTCATCGTCCAGCGCCCGCCGGAGGAGCCGGGCTTCCGGCTCGACCGGCAGGAGTCGGCCGACCGCCGCGTCCGGTACACGACGCACTCGTACGCCGTGGAGCGCCCGGCCGGTGAGCGGTATCCCAGGAGCTGACGATGACGTCCAGCGGCTTCGCCATGGGCTCCCGGACCCACGCCGGAGAGCCCACCACCCCACCGGAGGAGCCCGAGCCCGAGCTGCTCCCGCAGGACGCGACCGTCGACCTCGGCGACGTACGGAGGGAGACGGGGATCGACGAGGTCCTCGACTCCCTCGACCGGGAGCTGGTCGGCCTGACGCCGGTCAAGGAGCGGATCCGCGAGGTCGCGGCGCTCCTGCTGGTGGACCGGACGCGGGCGCGGTTCGGGATCGCCTCGCCCCGGCCGAACCTGCACATGAGCTACACCGGCAGCCCCGGCACCGGGAAGACGACGGTGGCGATCAGGATGGCCGACCTGCTGCACCGGCTCGGCTACCTCCGTCGCGGCCACCTGGTGTCGGTCACCCGGGACGACCTCGTCGGGCAGTACGTCGGCCACACCGCGCCCAAGACCAAGGAGGTCATCAAGCGCGCGATGGGCGGCGTGCTGTTCATCGACGAGGCGTACTACCTGTACCGGCAGGACAACGAGCGCGACTACGGCCAGGAGTCGATCGAGATCCTGCTCCAGGTCATGGAGAACAACCGCGACGACCTCGTCGTGATCCTCGCCGGGTACGCCGACCGGATGGACGAGTTCTTCCGGTCGAACCCCGGGATGAGCTCCCGGATCGCCCACCACATCGACTTCCCGGACTACGCGGTCTCCGAGCTCGAGCAGATCGGCTGCATGATGGCCGAGCAGGTCGGCTACCGGTTCTCCGAGGGGGCCGAGAAGGCGCTGCACGAGTACCTCGTCCAGCGCAAGCGCCAGCCGCGCTTCGCCAACGCGCGGAGCGTCCGCAACGCCGTGGAGCGCGCACGCCTCCGCCAGGCCCGCCGGCTGATGGACGGCGCCGAGCGGGAGGTGGGCGTCGCGGCGCTCACCACGCTCGAAGCCGAAGATCTACTCGCCAGTCGGGTCTTCTCGGCCGCGTCGGGGAAGGACACGATGGATCCGGGATGACGACCAACTCACGACTTCGCGCGTTCGTCGAGGTCGCCGAGACGGGCTCGGTGCGTGCGGCCGCACAGCGGCTGTTCGTCACCGAGTCCGCCGTCTCCGCGGCCATCACGACGCTCGCCCGCGAGGTGGGCGTCCCGCTGATGGAGCGCAACGGCCGTGGCGTGCGCCTCACCGGCGCCGGCACGCTGTACGCGAACTACGCCCGGACGATCCTCGGGCTGCACGAGCAGGCCACCGCGGCGGCGCGCGACCACGGCCGCCCGGACAAGGGCCAGGTCCGCATCGCGGCCGTGACGACCGCGGGCGAGCACGTGCTGCCGCGGCTGCTGGCGTCGTTCCGGGCGCAGCACCCGCGGATCCAGCTGAGCCTCGAGGTCGCGCCGCGGGACCGGGTGTGGCCGATGCTCACCCACCACGAGACCGACGTGGTGGTCGCGGGCCGGCCGCCGGACGGGTTCCGTGGCCGTCTCCGGGCGATCAGCGGGAACACGCTCGTCGTCGTGGGGACACCGGCGGGGGCGGAGGAGTTCGCCCCGGAACGCGCGACGTGGCTGCTCCGGGAGCTCGGCTCCGGGACACGGGCGACGAGCCTCGCGCTGCTCGGCGAGCTGGACGTGGAGCCGCGGCAGCTGACGCTCGGCTCGCACGGCGCGGTGGTCGCGGGCGCCGTCGCCGGGCTCGGCGTGACGCTGGTGTCCCGCGAGGCCGTGGCCCGGCACCTGGAGAGCGGGCAGCTCGTCGAGCTGCCCATGCCCCGGACCCCGCTCGAGCGGCCCTGGCACGCGGTCACCCACACCGAGCCCACCGCGAGCACCGAGCTGCTGGTCCGGCACCTGCTCGGGCAGGGGGGCTGGCGGCCCGTCTGAGCGGTCCGCGCGCCGCGGGTCAGCCCGGGGCCGGGCCCGGCAGCGGCCCGAGCGGCGGCACGGGGGGCGCCGACACCGGGACGAGGGCCACCACGCTCGTCCCCGATCCCGGCCACGACCGGATCAGCAGCCGGCCGCCGATCAGCTCCGCGCGCTCGGCCATGCTGTTCAGCCCGTACCCGCCCGCCGCCGACGGGGACGGCGGCTCGGGGCTGAAGCCCACCCCGTCGTCCCGGACCTCGAGCCGCGCGGTGTCCCCCTCGACCGCGAACAGCAGGAGCGCGGACGCCGCCGACGCGTGCTTGAGGACGTTCTGCAGGGCCTCCTGCGCGATGCGGTACAGCGCGAGCTCGACGTGCTCGGGCAGCCGTTCCTCGCACAGCTCGAACGCCACGTCCACCTCCGGCAGCGTGCGCGCGAGGCTCGCGAGGCCGCCGGCGAGGCCGAGGTCGTCCAGCACGGGGGGCCGCAGGCCGCCGACGGCCGCCCGCGCCTCGTCCATCGTCAGGTCGGCGAGCCGGCGGGCGAGGACGATCTGCTCGGCGGCGTACGCCGGGTCCTCGCGGACGGTCCGGTCCGCCGCGTCGAGGTGGTAGCTGAGGCTGACGAGCCGCTGCGAGATGCCGTCGTGGATGTCCCCGGCGAGGCGGCGGCGCTCTGCCTCCTGCGCCGCGACGACCTGCTCCACGAACCGCTCGTGTGCCCGCTCGCGGCTGCCGAGCTGCCGGTGCAGCCGCGCCTGGTGCACCGCGCCGGCCACCAGCCGGCCGATCATGGTGAGCAGCCGGACGTCCCGGTCGCTGAAGTCCCGCCGGAGTCGCGTGTGGACGTTCAGCACGCCGACGAGGCCCGCGAGGTCGCTCGCCATCGGTACCGAGGCCATCGACGTGAACTCCGACCCGCGGAGCGCCGGGATCGGGCGGTACCGGGGATCGGCCTCCTTGTCCTCGCGGATCACGACCGGGCGGTGGTGGCTCGCGACCCACCCGGTCACGCCGGACCCGAGCGGCAGCTGGATCTCGCCCACGACCTCGTCGAACGGCGGCGTCGCGCCGGCGAGCGTGAGGGACGTGCCGGCGTCGTCCAGCACGTGCACGAAACAGACGTCGGCGGCCGTGGCGGCCGCGATGAGCCTCGCCACCGCGCCGGCCACCGGCTCGACCCCGGGCCCGGCGGAGGTCGCCTCGATGATCGAGAGCAGCAGGGCGTTCTCGCGCTCGAGGTCGTGGAGGTCGAGCTGGCCGGCGGTCACCGGAAGATGCCCTCCCGCAGCGCGGCCGCGACGGCCCCGGTCCGGTCGGAGACCCCGAGCTTCCGGTAGATCGCCCGGAGGTGGCTCTTCACCGTCTCGTCGCCGACCACGAGCCGGGTCGCGATGCCGCGGTTCGACAGGCCCGTGACCATGAGCGCGAGCACCTCGCTCTCGCGGTGGGTGAGGCCCTGTCGCGCCCCCGGCCAGAACTCTCCGCTCGCGAGGCGTGCCGCCGAGTCCATCGCCCGGCCGGCGAGGGCCGTGTCGATGACCCGCTCCCCCGCGTACACCAGCTCGAGGTTCCGGACGAGCTCCTCGCCGCTGATCTTCTTGAGGAGGTACCCCGCCGCGCCCGCGCGCAGCGCCTGGAACACGTACTGCTCGTCGTCGTACACCGAGAGCAGCACGACCTTCCGGTCCGGGTCGCGCTCGAGCAGCCGGCGGCACAGGTCGAGACCGCTCACGCCCTGGAGACGCAGGTCGCACAGGACGACGTCGGGGTCGAGTCCCGCGACGACCTTGACCGCGTCCTCCGCGCCGACGGCCTCGCCCACCACGCGGATCCGTCCGCGGAAGGGGGCCAGCATGGACTTGAGACCCTGCCGCACCATCTCGTGGTCGTCCACCAGAACGATCCGCACTGGTGTGTCCGACATGCAACAGACCATAGGGCGGCGCGGGCTCCGCGCCTACCCTCCGCGTCCCCCGCGCCGGGGGACGTAGCGGGCCGCGGCCCCCACCTAACGTCGGACCCCTGGCCGAGGGTGCCGCGTGCGACGAGACGGGTGGGTGAGCATGCCGGACAAGGCGATGAAGATGACCCGCGCGGCGACCGACCGGCGCCATCGCCCGGTCATGCTGGCGATCGCCGGCGACAGCGCGACGGGCAAGACCACGCTCGCGAGCGGGCTGGTCCGGGCACTCGGCCAGGAACGCTGCGTGTCCGTGTGCGTGGACGACTACCACCGGTACAACCGGCAGGAACGCAAGACGAAACCGTTCACCGCGCTGCACCCCGACTGCAACTACGTCGACATCATGGAGCAGCACCTCCAGCTGCTGGCGACCGGGCAGCCGATCCTGAAGCCGGTGTACGACCACGCGACCGGAGACCTCGTCCGGCCGGAACTGGTGGAGCCCAAGGAGTTCGTGATCATCGAGGGGCTGCTGCCCCTCTTCACGAAGCTGTCGCGCGCGTGCTTCGAGGTGACGGTGTACCTGAACCCGCCGGAGGAGATCCGCCGCGCGTGGAAGGTCGCCCGGGACACCAGCAAGCGGGGGTACGAGGAGGAGCAGGTCCTCGCCGAGCTGGACCAGCGGGAACCGGAGTCGGAGCAGTTCATCCGCCCGCAGCAGACGTTCGCGGACATCGTGGTGCGGTTCGCCCCGATCCCCGGCCGCGACGACCCGCCCGGTACCCCGCTGTCCGCCGAGCTGATGCTGCGGCCGACGATCCGGCACCCGGACCTCACCGGCGTCCTCGCGCCCAGCATGCAGCGGGCGATGCACCTGAAGCTCACGCGCGACTCCGACGGGCGGCCCGTCGACACGCTGCACGTCCACGGGTACGTCCCGGTCGAGGAGAGCCGCACGGTCCAGAAGGCCATCTGGTCGGCCCTCGGCCGCGAGGGCGAGGCACCCTCCTGCCTCGGCGAGCTGTCCCCCGGCAACCGCAGTGAGCCGATGACCATCACGCAGCTGCTGCTGCTGTACCACCTCCTCGACGCGGCGCGCTGACCGTGCCGGTGTCAGCCGACCGCACCGCTCGACGCGGCATGTCGGCCTCCGCGGTGTTACAACGAGGGTGTCCCATCCGGCGACGGAGAGGAGCCCTGATGACTGACCTGCCGCTCGAGGTGCCCGAGGCCGACTCCGTGGAGCAGCGAACGCCGGCACGTGGCGAG
>DASWRY010000083.1:0-80505 GCA_036402915.1 Mycobacteriales bacterium | reverse complement strand
CCTTCAGGTACTGCGGCATGGGCTGCCCGGCGTCGAGCAGCTCGCCGATCTTGGCGTGCGCGATGTCCCGGGCGACGACGAGCGGCCCGGAGAGCGACAGGCGCGTCTTCACCGGGTACTTCGACAGCTCGGCGCGGATCTGGTCCATCGGCCGGTTGAGGTCGATCTGGACGACGTCGGCGTCCAGGTGCTCGTCCGTGGTGTCCGGCAGGTACTGCGCGGGCTCGGTCTCGAGCTGCTCGAGGAACACGCCCTCGGCCGTGACCTTGCCGAGCATCTGCCGGTCCGCGGAGCACGACACCGCGATCGCGACGGGCAGCGAGGCGCCGTGGCGGGGGAGCCGCACGACGCGGACGTCGTGGCAGAAGTACTTGCCGCCGAACTGCGCCCCGATCCCCAGCTCGCGGGTCAGCTCGAGGACGCGCTTCTCCATCTCGAGGTCGCGGAACCCGTGTCCCTCCGGGGAGCCGGACGTCGGCAGCGTGTCGAGGTACCGGGCACTCGCGTACTTCGCGGTCTTCAGCGCGAACTCGGCGCTCGTGCCGCCGATGACGATCGCCAGGTGGTACGGCGGGCACGCCGCGGTGCCGAGCGAGCGGATCTTCTCGTCCAGGAACGCCATCATGCGCTCCGGGTTCAGGATCGCCTTCGTCTCCTGGTACAGGAAGCTCTTGTTGGCACTGCCGCCGCCCTTGGCCATGAACAGGAACTTGTACTCGCCGGGCTTGCCGTCGGCGTACAACTCGACCTGCGCGGGCAGGTTCGAGCCGGTGTTCTTCTCGTCCCACATCGTCAGCGGGGCCATCTGCGAGTACCGCAGGTTCAGGCGCGTGTACGCGTCGTACACGCCGTGGCTGATCGCCTCCGCGTCGACCTGGCCGCCGCCCGTGAGGACGCCCTCGCCCTTCTTGCCCATCACGATCGCGGTGCCGGTGTCCTGGCACATCGGCAGCACGCCGCCGGCGGCGATGTTCGCGTTCTTCAGCAGGTCCAGCGCGACGAACCGGTCGTTGGGGCTCGCCTCGGGGTCGTCGAGGATGTTCCGGAGCTGGCGGAGGTGGCCCGGCCGAAGGTAGTGCGCGATGTCGTGCATCGCCGTCTCGGTGAGCAGCCGCAGCGCCTCGGGCTCCACCGTGAGGAACGTGCGCCCGCCTGCCTCCACCGTTCCGATGCCCTCGGTGGTGAGCAGCCGGTACGGGGTCTCGTCTGCGCCCAAGGGCAGCAGGTCGGAGTAGGCGAACTCGGGCACGGTGAACCTCGCTGGTCTCGGGGAAAGGCGCGACCAGCGTATGTCAGGGCGTGAGACGGGCGAGAAGGTCCCGCGCCTCCTGCGCGACCTTGTGCTCGCACATCACCTCGTACCGCGTGGCCGTGATCGTGCTGACCGAGGTGAAGTCCCGGCGGCCACCGGTCGCGGCGTAGCCCGCGGCGCCGAACGCGGCCCCGAACAGCGCGCCCAGCACGATCGGCCCGACGAGCGTCAGCACGTGGCCGCCGCTGCGCTGGGTGGCGAACAGCCACAGCAGGATGCCGATGAGCAGGCCGAACCACGCGCCGGAGGCGGCCCCGGCACCCGCCGCGCGGGCGTACGTCAGGCGCCCCGTGACGCGCTCGAACTGCCGCAGGTCGGTGCCGACGATCGCCAGGTTCTCGACCGGGAACTGGTTGTCGGACAGGTGGTCGACGGCGTGCTGCGCCTGCTCGTACGTGTCGTACGTGCCGATCGACTGCGGGTACTCCAGGGGGAAGGGGGTGCTCACCGTGCCTCCTCCGTCGGGAAATGCGTTGACCCTACGTGCGACGGTGGACGCATGACGAGGACGAGGGTTCCCGCGGCGTACCGGCTGGGCTGGCGCGTGCGGCGCACCGCCGCCACGGCGCTGAACCGCCTCGTCACCCACGCGTGACGGGGGCGTTCCTCAGCGGGTGAGCGCCGCCACCGCCGCGACCGCGCGGTCCAGCTGCTCCGGCGTGACGAAGTAGTGCGGCGACGCGCGGACGACCGCGTCGAGGCCCCGGCGGTCCATGTCGAGCAGCGTTCCCGCGCGCGAGCTCACCGTGACGGTGACGTCGCGGCGCGCCAGCTCGTCCCGGGCCGCGGCCGGGTCCACCCCGTCGACCGTGAACGTGACGATCCCGCACCGCTCGCCGGCCCGGCCCTGGTCCCGGACGGTCACGCCGGGGACCTCGGCGAGCCCGTCGCGCAGGCGCCGGCCACCGGCAGCGACGGCCTTCTCCACCTCGTCGACGCCCAGCTCGAGCAGGTAGTCGACCGCGGCGCCGAGGCCGAGCCGGGCGGCCACGTCGTGCTCGAAGAGCTCGAACCGGGTCGCGTCCGGCGCGAGCACGTACTCCTCCGCCTCGGTCCACGTCGCACCGTGGAAGTCGATGACGGGCGGGTCGTACCGGCCGGGCTCCCGCACGTACAGGAAGCCGGTGCCCCGGGGGCCGCGGAGCCACTTGCGGCCGGTGGCGGACAGCGCGTCCACGCCGAGGGCGTCCACGTCGAGCCGTAGCTGCCCGGCGGACTGGCATGCGTCGAGGAGTACCGCGGCGCCGTGGGCGTGGGCCAGGTCGGCGGCCTCCCGGACGGGGTTGACCAGGCCGCCGTTCGTCGGGACGTGGACGAGCGAGACCAGGCGGACGCGGTCGTCCAGCATCCCCGCGAGCGCCTCGAGGTCGATCAGCCCGTCGGCGTCCGACGGCACGACCTCGACGCGGGCTCCCGAGCGCTCGGCGCGCTGGAGGGCGGCGACCGCGTTGCTGCCGTACTCGACTCCGGACAGCAGGATCCGGTCGCCGGGCCGCAGCGGTACCGCGTAGAAGAACTGTGTCCATCCGCGCGTCGCCGAGTCGGTCAGCGCGATGGTCTCCGGTGGCGCGCCCAGCAGCGTGCCGAGCGAGGCGCGGACCCGGGCGGCGTCCTCGGCGCGTTCGGCGGCCGCCCGGTACCCGCCCACCTCCGCCTCGCGGCGCAGGTGGGAGACGACGGTGTCCAGCACGGGCGCGGGCGGCAGCGACGAGCCGGCGCTGTCCAGGAACACCTGCTGCGCGGCCGCCGGGGTGTCGGCCAGGATGCGGTCGAGGTCCACGGAACTCCTCGTCGGGTCGGGGAACGCGGCGGGGCCGGGACACCGTATCGGCGTCCCGGCCCCGTGGCCGAGCCGGTTCCGCGACCGGCGGGTGCCTACGACCGCGCGTCGAGCGCCGCGTACTCCCGCTCCGTCGCGCCGGTGTACACCTGGCGCGGACGGCCGATCTTGGTGGCCGGGTCGTTCATCATCTCGCGCCACTGGGCGAGCCAGCCGGGGAGCCGGCCGAGCGCGAACAACACCGTGAACATCCGCGTCGGGAAGCCCAGCGCCTTGTAGATCACGCCGGTGTAGAAGTCCACGTTCGGGTACAGCTTCCGCTCGACGAAGTAGTCGTCCTTGAGGGCGTACTCCTCGAGCTTCATCGCGATGTCGAGCAGCGGGTCGTGCACCCCGAGCTTGGTGAGCACCTCGTCCGCGGTCTTCTTCACGATCGCGGCGCGCGGGTCGTAGTTCTTGTAGACCCGGTGCCCGAAGCCCATCAGCTTGACGCCGGACTCCCTGTTCTTCACCTTCGTCACGAAGTCGTCGACGTCGCCGCCCGAGCGCTCGATGCCCTCGAGCATCTCGAGGACCGCCTGGTTGGCGCCCCCGTGCAGCGGGCCGAACAGCGCGTTGATGCCCGCGGAGACGGACGCGAACAGGTTTGCCTGCGAGGAGCCGACCAGGCGCACGGTGGCCGTCGAACAGTTCTGCTCGTGGTCCGCGTGGAGGATGAACAGCTGGTCGAGCGCGCGCTGCGCGACCGGGTTCACCTCGTACGGCTCGGCCGGGAACCCGAACGTCATGCGGAGGAAGTTGTCCACCAGCCCCAGCGAGTTGTCCGGGTACAGGAACGGCTGGCCGACCGACTTCTTGAACGCGTACGCCGCGATCGTCGGCAGCTTCGCCATCAGGCGGATCGTGGAGATCTCGACCTGCTCGGGGTCGAGCGGGTTGAGGCTGTCCTGGTAGAACGTCGACAGGGCGCTCACCGCCGACGAGAGCACCGGCATGGGGTGCGCGTCGCGGGGGAAGCCGTCGAAGAACCGCTTCAGGTCCTCGTGGAGCAGGGTGTGGCGGCGGATGCGCTGGTCGAAGTCCTCCAGCTCGGAGGCGGTCGGCAGCTCGCCGTAGATCAGCAGGTAGCTGGTCTCGAGGAAGGTCGAGTGCTCGGCGAGCGCCTCGATGGGGTAGCCGCGGTAGCGCAGGATGCCCGCGTCCCCGTCGATGTACGTGATCGCGGAACGTGTGGACGCCGTGTTGGCGAACCCGACGTCGTACGTGACGTGCCCGGTGGACGACAGCAGCTTGCCGACGTCGAGGCCCGGCGCACCCTCGGTGGCGGGTACGACGTCCAGCGGGAGCTCGCCGTTCGGGTGGCGGAGTACGACTGAGTTGTCCTCGGTCATGGATGCCCTTTCAGCTCGGGCGGGAGCATCGGCGTGGGTGGCCGGTGGCCCCCGATGGCCGACGTGCTGACGCTACTTCCTCGAGGCCGTCCCGTCTCCGCCGGGGTGTGCTGTCCCGTCCCCGAACAGCCGCCCCGACGCGTCCTCGTGCGCGAGCCGGCGCAGTGCGTCGAGTGCCCGGCCACCGAGGACCGTGCCCGCGACGAGGTTCCGGGCCATCGTCTCGCGGTCGGTGCCCTCGACCGACCGGACCTCGGCGTCAGCGAGGTCTGCGGCAATCCGGGCCGCGAGGCCGAAGTACTCGGCGGCCGTCGTCGCCGTCCCCGTCACGGTCCGGACCGCGACCAGGAGGTCGGCGAGCTGGTCCAGCGCGGGAGCACCCGGGCGCACGTCCCAGCCGAGGTCGCCGACCAGGGCGGCGACCTCCTGCCGCGCCCCCGCCCACTCCGGGGTCCCCGGCCGGGCCGACCGCGGCGTGATGGCGTCCTGGACGATGCCGAGCACGTCGTGGACACCGAAGCCCGGGTCCGCCAGCGCGGTCAGGACGCTCCGCACGCCGTCGAGGGACACGCCGCCGACCTCGACCAGCGCCCGGATCAGACGCAACCGGTCGACATGGTGCTCGTCGTACCGGGCCTGGTTCACGTCGGTGCGCTCGCCGGGCGGCAGGAGCCCCTCGCGCAGGTAGTACTTCACCGTCGGGACCGGGACACCGGTGCGGGCGCTGAGCTCCGAGATGCGCACCCGGCGACTCTTGCAGTCGCCTTGCGGATAGTGCAACTATCTGCGCGTAGATAGTACGGCTATCCATATTGCGCGACCGGAGGTGCGACATGGCACGGGTGTGTGCGGAGCGGATGACGGCACGGCTGGTGGGCGACGAGCCGGACGGCGGGTTCGTCGTCTTCGTGCTGGGGATGCGGGTCAACCGGTGGTGGACGGTGCACCGCTGGCTGCCGGTCTTCCTCACGATGGCGCCCATGCTCCGGCAGCTCCTCACTCACCCCGAGCTCGGTCTGCTGGGTATGCGGACGCTCGTCGGGAGCCGCGGGCCGACCGTCGTGCAGTACTGGCGGAGCAGCGAGCACCTGCTGCGCTTCGCCCGCGACGCCTCGTCGCCGCACCTCGGGGCCTGGCGGCGATTCAACCGCCGGATCGCGAGTTCGGGCGATGTCGGGGTGTGGCACGAGACGTACGTGGTGCCTCCGGGTGGGTACGAGGCCGTCTACGTGAACATGCCGCGGTACGGGCTCGCGGCCGCGGGGGAGCACCTGCCGGTCCGCGCCCGGGGTGAACGGGCCGGGGACCGCCTCGCCGCGGGGTGAGCCGGGGTCCTCAGGCCGCCTCGCGGCGGGGTGAGCCGGGGGCCGGGGACCGCCTCGCGGCGCTCCTCACGCCGGATCGAGCACTGCTGCCAGCTCCGCGGCGGTCGGCGGGTCCGCGCCCTGGCGGGAGCAGTTGAGTGCCGCCGCGACCGCGGCCGTCGTGAGGACCTCCCGCAGCGAGTCGGCCGGCGCGGCGCCGAGTCGCACCGCGGCCTCCCCGCCGAGCAGGTCGCGGTGGTCGAGGGCGTGCAGCAGCGCCCCCATGAACGTGTCGCCCGCCCCGACCGTGTCGACGAGGTCGATGTCCGGTGCCGGCACGGCGACCTCGACGGCACGCCCCACGGCCACGGCCCCCTCCGGACCCAGCGTCACCACGACGAGGGACGGGCCGGTCGCGAGCCACCGCCGCGCCGCGTCGACCGGGTCGAGGCCCGGGTACAGCAGGGCCATGTCCTCGTCGCTCGCCTTCACCACCGCGGCGAGCGCGACGAGCTCCTCGGTCCGCGCCCGGGCGTGGGTGAGGCCGCCGATCACGGCCGGGCGCACGTTCGGGTCGAGCGTGATCGAGACCACGCCCCGGTCCCGCTCCCGGCGCAGCATCCGCAGGAGCGCCGAGGCCCCCGGCTCCCGGTACGCCGCGATCGATCCCACGTGGACGGTCCGCACGTCGGCGCCCAGCGGCCGCCCGAGCTCCTCGTCGGTCCACTGCCAGTCGGCGGTGCCGGTGAGCCAGAAGTCGTACGAGGCCCGGCGTTCCGCGTCGAACGTCACCACCGCGAGCGACGACGGCTCGGTGGCCGGCACCAGGTGCGTGTCCAGCACGCCGTCGGCGTCGAGGCGCTCCCGGACCCGCCGCCCGAACACGTCCCCGCTCACCCGCGCCATCAGCGCGGTCGGCGTGCCGAGCCGGCTCGCCGCCACGGCGATGTTCGCGGGGCTGCCGCCGGCCAGCGCCCGGAAGTCCTGTGTGGACTCCCCGATCGGGACGAGGTCGATGATGTTCTCGCCCACGACGGCGAGACGGGCGCCGGCCGGCACGGTCGTCAGTCGTCGGAGCCGAAGTCGACGAGGGAGTACCCCCGCAGCTTCTCGAGGGAGTGGTAGCTCTCGATCACGCGGATCGTGCCGCTCTTGGACCGCATGACGAGCGACTGGGTGGTCGCGCCGCCGCGTCGGTAGTGGACGCCGCGCAGCAGGTCGCCGTCGGTGACGCCGGTGGCCACGAAGAACACGTTGTCGCCCTTGACCAGGTCGTCCGTGGTCAGCACGCGGCGGAGGTCGTGGCCCGCGTCGAGCGCCTTCTGCCGCTCCTCGGCGTCCTTCGGCCACAGCCGGCCCTGGAGCTCGCCACCCATGCACTTGAGAGCGCAGGCGGCGATGATGCCCTCCGGTGTACCGCCGATGCCGACCAGCATGTCCACCCCGGTCGCCTCACGGGCGGCCGAGATCGCTCCGGCCACGTCGCCGTCCGAGATGAAGTGGATCCGCGCACCGGCCGCGCGGACGTCCGCGACGAGCTGGTCGTGGCGCGGGCGGTCGAGGATGCACACGGTGACGTCCCCGACGCCGACACCCTTGGCCTTCGCGACCCGGCGGATGTTCTCGGCGACCGGCGCGTCGATGTCGACGTGTCCGGCGGCCTCGGGGCCGACCGCGATCTTCTCCATGTAGAACACCGCGGACGGGTCGAACATGGCGCCGCGCTCGGCGACCGCCATGACCGCGAGCGCGTTCGGCATGCCCTTGGCCATCAGCGTCGTGCCGTCGATCGGGTCGACGGCCACGTCACACGCGGGCCCGGTGCCGTCGCCGACCGTTTCTCCGTTGTAGAGCATCGGCGCGTCGTCCTTCTCGCCCTCGCCGATGACGACCACGCCCTGCATGGACACGCCGGCGATGAGCTGGCGCATCGCGTCCACCGCCGCGCCGTCGCCGCCGTTCTTGTCACCGCGGCCCACCCAGCGTCCGGCGGCCATCGCCGCGGCCTCGGTGACGCGGACCAGTTCCATCGCGAGGTTGCGGTCTGGTGCCTCACGGCGGCTCCCCGGCGCGGTGACGCGGTCGCGGGGGGTGTCGTCGCTCATGGGGGCGTCCTCCTCGGTACGGGCGTGCGGGGCGCGCCGGCCCCGGTCGCCGACCCACATCCGGTGGACCGGTGACGCGAACCGGTCACGGGGTGCACTGGCATCCTGGCAGACGCCGCGGCGCATGCCATGCCGGTGTGACTTCTCGTACGCGCCGCGTCGTACCCCGCCCTGTCCGGAGGTGGCGTGATGACGGACCATGGAGGCGTGACCCCCACCCCACCCGCTGCCGACCCCGGAGCGACCGCGCCGGTCGCCACGCTGGCGAGGGAACGTCGCCGCGGCCGCTTCTCGGTTCGCGACGTCGCGCTGAGCCTCGGCGTGCTGATCGTGCCGATCTTCGTCGTCATCCTCGGGTACCAGGCCCTCGGCGCGGATCCGGTGACCAAGGTCGACTCGGGACAGGCGTACAGCGACGCGCAGGCCGCCGGGCAGTTCACGCCCCTGCGTGCGCAGGGGCTGCCGAAGGGCTGGGACACGACCGCGGCGGACTTCCAGGTCGCCAAGGGCATCGCCACGCTGCGCATCGGCTTCGTGGCGCCGGACGGCAGGTTCGCCCGCTTTGCGCAGAGCAACCGCCCCGTCGAGCAGATGATCGCGGACGAGCTCGGCGGCGCCCGCCGGTCGACGGGCGCGGAGGAGCTGAACGGTCAGGTGTGGCTGCGCTACCCCGGCCGCGGCCAGGAGCACGCGCTCGTGTCGGCGCGGCGCGACTCGGTGGTCGTCGTCACCGGTACGGCCGACGACGCGGAGCTCCAGGACCTCGCCGCCTCCTTGCGCTGACGCGGGCGGCACCCGGCGTCAGTCGATCAGCCGCTTGCGCATCCACCGCACCGCGAGCATCCACATCAGCGCGGCGAACGCGACCAGCGCCGCCGCGTGACCCAGGTCGGCGAGCGGCCGCAGGCCGAACGCGGCGTGCCGGACGAGCTGGACGCAGTGGTACAGCGGGTTGACGTTGCTCAGGGCCTGGGCCCAGCCGGGCAGCGTCGTGATCGGGAAGAACGTGCCGGCCACCAGGAACAGCGGCGTCAGCACGGCCGAGATGACGTAGTTGAACGAGTCGATGCTCGGCACCACGGCACTCACCCAGATGCCGAACAGCCCGAACCCCATCCCGGTCACGAACCCGATGAACGGCACCAGCAGCATCCCCGGCGCCGGGTCCAGGCCGAACCCCATCGCGACGAGCAGCGGGGCACAGCCGTAGACCCCGGCCTTCGCGGCGATCCACAGCGCCTCGCCGGTCACCAGCTCGTGCGTGTCCACCGGGGCGGCCAGGACGGCGTCGTACGAGTGCTGGAACTTCCGCCGGATGAAGGTCTGGAACATCCCCGAGAAGGCCGACGTGAACAGGACCGCCGTGGCCACGACACCGGTGCCGAGGAAGTCGATGTAGTCGTACCCGGCGACGACCGGCACCAGCGCGCCGAAGCCCACGCCGAAGGCGAGCAGGTAGATCGTCGGCTCGACCACCGCCGAGAACGTCGTCGAGCCCCAGTAGCGCCGGAAGATCGTCAGGTCGTGCACGAGCACACCGCCGAGCGCGGACGGCTCCACGAAGCGCAGGCGGGGGACCGCCGGGGCGTTCACTCGATCACCTCCCCGGTCAGCGCGACGAAGACGTCCTCGAGGTTCGCGCGCCGGGCCACGCCGTCGCCCAGGCCGCGCACGAGCGACTCGGGCATCGCCTCGGAGCGGAGCACCGACACACTCGGGCCCGTCCGCCGTGTGACCATGCCGCCGGCGTGGGCGGCGGTCTCGACCTCGACCAGCCGCGCCGGCGGGCCGTAGTACTCCCGGACGGTCTCCCCGGCGTGCGCCGCGACGAGCTGGCCCGGCGCGCCGCGCGCGATGACGGACCCGTGGCTCATCACCGCCACGTCGTCTGCCAGCCGCTCGGCTTCCTCGATGTAGTGCGTCGACATGAGGATCGTGACGCCGTCGGACCGCAGCGCGTCGACGAGCGCCCACAGCTCCTGGCGGACCTGCGGGTCGAGGCCGACGGTCGGTTCGTCGAGCAGCACGAGCCGGGGTCGGTGCACGAGGCCGCGGGCGATGAGCAGGCGCCGCCGCATCCCGCCGGACAGCTCCTCGGTCACGGTGTCGGCCCGGTCGGTGAGCTGCGCGAGCGCAAGGGCGCGGTCCACGGCGGCGCGGCGCTCGCGGGCCGGCACGCGGTACAGCCGGGCGAACACCGTGAGGTTCTGCCGCACGGTGAGCTCGACGTCGAGATTGTCCTGCTGCGGGACGACGCCCATCTGCGCGCGCGCCTGCTTGGACCGGGCGGGGACGGGGAGGCCGAGCACCTCGATCGTCCCGGCGTCGGGAATCGACTGCGCGGTGAGCATGCGCATGGTGGTGGACTTGCCGGCGCCGTTCGGGCCGAGCAGGCCGAGGCAGTGGCCGTACGCCACGTCGAGGTCCAGGCCGTCGACGGCGGTGATCGCGCCGTACCGCTTCACCGCGCCCCGGATCCGGAGCGCGACGCCCTCGGGGCGGCCGGCGGTCACGGTGACCTCCCTGGTCACGGCTTCGGCGGTCGCCGCCGGTGGGTCAGCCGGCACTCCCTGCCTCCTCCGCCACGCCGCGGGCGAGGTCCAGCCGCGTCCGTGCGCCGTCGAGCCAGGCCTGGCACGCGTCGGCGAGGGCCTCGCCGCGCTCCCACAGCACGAGCGACTCCTCGAGCGTGGTCCCGCCGGCCTCGAGGCGGTGGACCACGTCGGTGAGTTCGGCGCGGGCCTGCTCGTAGGTCAGCCCGTCGATGGGGGTGTCGGCCATGCGGACCACAGTAGGCGGGGGCCCCGACAGAACCCCACCCGATTACTCCCGCTCTACTCCCGCGCCTCCGCGCGGACCTCGCCCTCGGCGAGCCGGATCCGTACCAGCTCGCCGGGTGACACGTCGGCGGCGCGGCGGAGGACGGTGCCGTCCTCGCGCTGGACGACGGCGTACCCGCGCTCGAGCGTCGCGAGCGGGGACAGCGCACGGACGCGGGCGCGGGTCTGTCCGATGTCGGACGCCGCCCCGTCGAGCCGGTGGGCCAGCGACCGGCGCGCCCGGGCACGGTCCGCCTCGACCTCGGCGGAGAGCTGGTCGAGCACCGCCCCGGGCTTCGCGAGCACCGGACGGGAGCGGGCGGCGTCGAGCCAGGCCTGCTCGCGTTCGACCCGCACCGTGACGGTCCGGCGGAGGCGGCCGCGGGCCACGTCCAGCCGGTGGAGCTCCTCGGCCAGGTCCGGTACGACCCGTTTGCCCGCGTCGGTCGGGGTGGACGCGCGGACGTCGGCCACGAAGTCCAGCAACGGGGTGTCGGGCTCGTGGCCGATCGCGCTGACCACGGGGGTACGGCAGGCGAACACCGCCCGGCACAGTGCCTCGTCGCTGAACGGCAGGAGGTCCTCCACACTGCCGCCGCCGCGCGCCACGACGATGACGTCGACGTCCGGGTCGGCGTCGAGGGTGCGTACCGCCTCGATCACCTGCTGCGCGGCGCCGGCGCCCTGTACCGCGACGTTGACGATCCGGAACAGGACGCTGGGCCACCGGTTGCGGGCGTTGGTGAGGACGTCGTGCTCGGCGGCGCTGGCGCGGCCCGTGACCAGCCCGACGCGGTGCGGGAGGAACGGCAGGCGCCGCTTCCGCTCGGGCGCGAACAGCCCCTCCGTGGCGAGGGCGGCCTTCAGGCGCTCGAGCCGGGCGAGCAGCTCACCGACGCCGACCAGCCGGAACTCGGTCGCGCGCAGCGAGAGCGTGCCGCGGGCCGCGTAGAAGTCCGGCTTCGCGTGCACGACCACGCGGGCGCCCTCGCCGAGCTCGAGGCCCTCGAGGGCCGCGCGATGGCAGGTCACCGGGAGGCTGAGGTCGGCGCTCGGGTCGCGCAGCGTGAGGAAGACCGTCGGAGCCCCCGGGCGCCGGTTCAGCTGCGCGACCTGGCCCTCGACCCACACGTCGCCGAGCCGGGAGATCCACTCGGCGATGCGCATGCTCACCACGCGCACCGGCCAGGGCTCCTCCGGGGTGCTGCGCGGGGGACGGGTCACGGGGTCACTCTAGGTCCGGCCGGGCGCGGTCCTTCGGTGGCGGGGGTCACTGCGCGGGGCCCGTACCATCGGGGTATGTCCGCATCCACCAAGCGCGTCCTGCTGGCCAAGCCCCGGGGCTACTGCGCGGGCGTCGACCGCGCCGTGGTCGCGGTCGAGAAGGCGCTCGAGCAGTACGGCGCCCCGGTGTACGTGCGCAAGCAGATCGTCCACAACCGACACGTGGTCGAGACGCTGGAGCAGCGCGGCGCGGTTTTCGTCGACGAGACGGAGGAGGTGCCGGAGGGGGCGATCGTGGTGTTCTCCGCGCACGGCGTGGCGCCGACCGTCCACGACGAGGCCTCCGCGCGGAACCTGCGGACCATCGACGCCACGTGCCCGCTGGTCACCAAGGTGCACATGGAGGCGCGGCGGTTCGCCGCCTCCGACCACGACATCCTGCTCATCGGCCACGAGGGCCACGAGGAGGTCGTCGGTACCGCCGGGGAGGCGCCCGAGCACATCCACCTCGTGGACGGCCCGGCCGGCGTCGACAAGGTGCAGGTCCGCGACGAGGGCAAGGTGGTCTGGCTGTCCCAGACCACGCTGTCCGTGGACGAGACGATGGAGACCGTCGCGCGGCTGAAGGAGCGCTTCCCGCTGCTCCAGTCCCCGCCGAGTGACGACATCTGCTACGCCACCCAGAACCGCCAGCAGGCGGTGAAGGACATCGGCGAGCGGTGCGACCTCGTGATCGTGGTGGGGTCCACGAACTCGTCGAACTCCGTGCGGCTCGTCGAGGTGGCCCTCGACGCCGGGGCGGGGGCGGCGTACCTCGTGGACTACGCCCGCGAGATCGACGAGGCCTGGCTCGAAGGGGTGACCACGGTCGGCGTGACGAGCGGCGCCTCGGTGCCGGAGATCCTGGTGACCGACGTGCTGACCTGGCTCGCGGAGCGGGGCTACGCCGACGTCGAGGAGATCACCTCGGCACAGGAGCGGCTGGTGTTCGCCCTGCCGCACGAGCTGAAGCGGGACCTGCGCGCCAGCTCCTGAGCGCCCCGCGCCTGCACTGCCGCCCTGGCGCGCCAACCCTCGCCGGGCGGGCACCAGCCCACGCCGGGCACGCGCCAGCCCTCGCCGGGCGGGCACCAGTCCTCGCCGCGTACGCGCTAACCCACGCCGCGCGGGCACCAGCCCACGCCGCGCACGTCCGCCCGATCCCGGCGCTCCCGTCACTCGCTCGCCGCGCGCCCCCGGTCCTCCCACGACGCCCGGTCGTCCAGCGCGACCAGCGCATCCGCCGCCGAGGCCACCAGCTCCGGCGCCTGCGGCTGCCGCGCCGCCGTCTCGACCTGCCGCGGCCCGCGCAGGTCCGCCGTCGTGACGTGGAGGTCGGCGAACCTCCGCGCCGTGACGAGCACCCGCCCCTCCAGCGACCCGACCGCGGAGTTGTACGCCCCGACGGCCGAGTTCAGCGCGCTCCCCACCTTCGTGAGGTGGCCGCCCATCGTGGCGAGCCGCGAGTGCAGCTCCCGGCCCAGCGCGTGGACCTGGGCGGCGTTCTCCGCCAGCGCCTCCTGCCGCCACGTGTACGCGATGGTCCGCAGCAGCGCGACCAGCGTGGACGGCGTCGCCAGCACGACGTCCCGCGCGAACGCGTGCTCGAGCAGCATGGCGTCCCGCTGCAGCGCCGCGTCCAGGAACGTGTCCGCCGGCACGAACAGCACCACGAACTCCGGGCTCGGGTCGAACCGCGTCCAGTACGCCTTCGCCGACAGCGCGTCGACGTGCGCCCGCAGTGCCCGCGCGTGCGCCGTGAGCCGGTCGCCGCGGGTGGCCTCGTCGCGGGCCTCCATCGCCTCGAGGTACGCGTTGAACGGCACCTTCGCGTCCACCACGACGTGCTTCCCGCCCGCGAGGGTCACGACCATGTCGGGCCGCAGGGTGCCGTCCTCCGTCGCCGAGACGGCCTGCTCGGTGAAGTCGCAGTGCTCGAGCAGCCCCGCCGCCTCCACGATGCGCCGCAGCTGGTGCTCCCCCCAGCGGCCCCGCACCTGGGGCGCGCGCAGCGCGGTGACGAGCTGCGCGGTCTCCGTCCGCAGCTGCTCGCTCGTCTCGTGCACGGCGCGGACCTGCTCCCGCAGCCCGGCGTACGCGTCCACCCGCTCGCGCTCCACCGCCGCCACCTGCTGCTCCACCTTGGTCAGCGTGCTGGTGAGCGGCGCCACCAGCCGCGCGAACTCGCTGCTGTGGTGCGCCAGCGCATCCGCGCTCACGGCGCGGAGCGACTGCTCGAGGCGGTGCTCCGACGCGCGGGCCGCGTCGAGCGTGGCCGACAGGCGGGCGGTCTCGGCCGCGGTACGTGCCCGGGCCGCCAGCCACCCCAGGGCCACGCCCGCGGCGAGGCACACGACGACCGACAGCAGCGACGTGATGTTCATGGCGAAAGCGTGGCGGAGGGGTACGACAAGAACCCACCGATGGCATGACCTTGCTAGCGTCGTGGTGTGGAACTCGTCCTGCTCGCCCTCGTCGTGATCGTCGGTGTCCTGCTGTACCGCTCGATGTCCCGGTCGCGCGGGCAGCGCAACGTGCACGCCCTCGACGACGCGCTGGCGGACGCCCGGCGCTGGTACGAGCGTCTCGGCGGGCAGGTCATGAACCTCTCGACCACGGACGACCCGGCGGTACGCCAGGCCCTCGCCGACGCCTCCGAGCGGTACAACGCCGCGGGCGGCCAGCTCGAGCAGGCGAAGACCCCCGCGCAGGCGGGGCTCGCCCGGGAGACCGCGCTGGAGGGCCTCCACTACATCCGCGCCGCCCGGACGGCCATGGGCCTCGACCCGGGCCCGGCGCTCCCGGCCACGACCGGCCAGCAGTCCGCGGGCCAGGTCGGCGAGGACCGCGAGGTGGCGGTCGAGGGGCGCACGTACCGCGCCTCCCCGAACCCCTCCGAGCAGACCACCCACTACTACCCGGGCGGCGTGATCGCGGGCCGGCCGGTGCCGCGGGGCTGGTACAGCGAGCCGTTCTGGAAGACCGCCCTCGTCGGCGGCGCCTGGGGCATCGGGTCGGCGCTGCTGTTCAGCTCGCTGTTCGGCGGCATGTCCGGCATCGGCATGGGCGGCTGGGGCGACGGGTCCGGCGACGGCTACTCCGACGCGGCGCAGGACTTCGGCGGCGACGGGGGCGGTGACGGCGGCGGTTACGACGGGGGCGACGGCGGCGGCTACGACTCCGGCTTCGACGGCGGCGGCGGTGACGGCGGCGGGTTCGACTTCGGCGGCGGGGACTTCGGCGACTTCGGCGGCGGGGACTTCGGCTGACCTCACGCCCGACACGCCCCCGCGCAGCCGGGAATTGTCGGTCGCCCGCCATACCGTGCCGGTATGCGGATCCTGCACACCTCCGACTGGCACGTCGGGCGTACGTTCCACGGACGTGACCTGCTCGCCGACCAGGAGCGTGTGCTGGGAGCCGTCGCGGATCTCGTGACCGAGTACGCCGTCGACGTGGTCGTCGTCGCCGGGGACCTGTACGACCGGGCGGTGCCGGGCGCGGAGGCCGTGGAGGTGTGCGGGCGCGCGTTCGCGCGGGTCCGTGAGGCCGGCGCGACGCTCGTCGTGACGCCCGGCAACCACGACTCCGCGGCGCGTCTCGGAGTCCACGCGGGGTTCGCGGCCGCCGGTGGCCTGCACCTGCGGACCCGGACCGCGCAGGCCGGAGAGCCGGTCGTCCTGCGGGACGAGCACGGCCCGGTGGCGTTCTACGGCCTGCCGTACCTCGAGCCCGAGACGGCCCGGCACGCGCTCGGCGTCCCGGACGCCCGGGGCCACGCGGGCGTGCTGGACGAGGCGATGCGCCGGGTCCGCGCGGACCTCGCGACCAGGCCGGACGGGACGCGGTCGGTGGTGCTCGCCCACGCGTTCGTCGTGGGCGGCGAGCCGTCGGAGTCCGAGCGGACCATCACGGTCGGCGGCGTCGAGACCGTGCCCGCGCTCGTCTTCGACGGCGTCGACTACGTCGCGCTCGGTCACCTGCACGGTCCGCAGGTCGTCGCCGGCCACCTGCGGTACTCCGGGAGCCCGCTGGCGTACTCGTTCGGGGAGCGCACCCACCGGAAGTCGGTCTGGCTCGTGGACCTCGACGCCCGCGGTCTGCGCGAGGTCACCCGCGTCACCCTGCCCGTACCGCGCCCCCTGTCGGTGCTGTCGGGTCCGCTCGACGACCTGCTCGCCGACCCGGACCACGACGCGGTCGCGGACCACTACCTGTCCGTCGTGCTGACCGACGACGTCCGCCCGCTCGACCCCATGCGACGGCTCCAGGAGCGCTTCCCGTACGCGGTGCACCTCGAGTGGCGCCCGGCCGGCGCCGAGCGCGACGACACCCCGTACGCGGAGCGCGTGCGCGGGCGGTCGGACCTCGACGTGGCGGCGTCCTTCGTGTCCGACGTGCGCAACTCCGCGCCGAGTGCCGCGGAGCACGTGTGGCTGGAGCGGGCGTTCGCGGCGGTGGACGCCGACCGATGAGGCTGCACCGGCTCACCGTCACCGCCTTCGGGCCGTACCGCGACACCCAGGACGTCGACTTCGACGCTCTCGGCGCGGACGGGCTGTTCCTGCTCCACGGCGAGACCGGCGCGGGCAAGACCACGATCCTGGACGCCGTGGCGTTCGCGCTGTTCGGCCGGGTGCCCGGCGCGCGCGACCAGGCCAAGCGCCTGCGGAGCGACCACGCTGCCCCGGACGCCCACCCCGAGGTGCGCCTCGAACTCACCGTGCAGGGGCGCCGGATCCGGCTCGTCAGGAGCCCCGAGTACCAGCGTCCGAAGCGCCGCGGCGACGGCACGACCACCCAGCCGGCGAAGGCATCGCTGACCTGGCTGGACGACGCGTCCGCCGAGGGCCTGGTCCGCATCGACGAGGTGGCCCGGACCATCGAGCGGTTGCTCGGGATGACGGCGGACCAGTTCTTCCAGGTCGTCCTGCTGCCGCAGGGGGACTTCGCCCGCTTCCTGCGTGCCGAGACCGAGGAGCGCCAGAAGCTCCTCGAACGGCTCTTCGACACCCGTCGCTTCGCCGACGTGGAGCGCTGGTTCGCCGACGAGCGCCGCGAGGGTGCCCGCGATCTCACCGACCGGACCACGAGGCTGGGGCAGCTGGTCGCCCGTACCGCCCAGGCGGCGGGCGCGGAACAGCCCCCCGACGGCGAGGCCGACCGCGCCTGGGCCGAGGCCGTCGTGGCGGGCCTGGTCGACGCCCGGCGGGCGGCCGAGGACGACTGCGCGCGCGCCACCGGGGACTCCGATGCCGCGACCGCGGCCCTCACGGCGGCGGAGCAGCGGGCCGCGCTGGTGGCGCGCCGGGCACGGGCCGAGACGGCGTTCGCCGAGGTGGAGGCCACGCGGCCCGACCGCGAGGCCCGGCGGGCGGAGTGCGACGCGGCGCACCGGGCGGCGCCCGTCCGGGCCGCGGCGCAGACCGCACGGGCGACCCGGGACGCGGCGGGACGGCGGGCGGAGGAGCTCGCGGCCGCCCGGGAGGCCCTGCGTGCGCTCCCCGGTGCCCCGGACGGCGATCCCGGCCTCCCCGGCGCCCCGGACCGCGATCCCGGCCTCCCGGGCTGCCCGGACGGCGAGGCCGGCCTCCCGGGCGCCCCGGACGGCGAGGCCCCGCTCCGGGCCGCCGTCGACGGCTGGCGCGAGGAGGTCGGCCGCCTCGGCGAGCTGCTCGGCGAGGTGGACCGGCTCGCGGCCGACGAGCGGACCCTCGCCGGCGTCCGGGCGGACCTCGCCGCGCTCGCCGCCGAGCGCGAGGCGACCCGCGGCGAGCGCGAGGCGCTTCCCGGCCGGGTACAGGCGGCCGAGGCAGCGCTCGCCGAGGCTGCCGCGGCGGAGGCGGCACTCGACGGCCTCGGCCGGCAGCACGACGCGGTGCTGGCCGCCCGGCGGGCCGCGCTGTCGCTGGAGGACGCCGTCACGCGCGCGGACCGGCTCTCCGGCGCCGCGACGATTGCGCGCGAGGAGCACCTGGCAGCGAAGGAGACCTGGCTCGGTATCCGCGAGGCCCGGCTCGCCGGCATGGCCGCCGAGCTCGCCGCCGCGCTCGTGGACGGGGAGCCGTGCGCGGTGTGCGGCGCGGTGGACCACCCCGCGCCCGCGCTCGCCGACGCCGGTCCCGTGGACGCCGCCGCGGAGCGGGCCGCCCACACCGCCGAGCAGCGGACCGAGGAGGCGTACGCGGAGGCAGCTGCCGCGGCCGCGGCCGCCGATCGCGAGGTCGCCGCGCTGCGCGCCCTCGCCGGGGACCGGCCGCTCGCGGAGCTCGCCGCCGAGGTCGCGGAGCTGGCGGACCGGCTCGGCGCCGCCCGGGCGCTCGCGGCCGATCGGCCCCGCCGTGCCACAGCCCTGGACGCGCTCCGCGCCGAGGCCGTGACCCTGGACGAGAGCGACCGCCGGGCCACCGCGCGTGGCGCCGAGCTGGAGGAGCGGGCCCGCGCCCTCACCGGCGCGGTCGAGACGCGCCGCGCGCGCCTCGCGGCGGCCTGCGGGGACGACCCCGACGTGCCCGCCCGCCGCGCGCGGCTGGAGCTGCTCGTCGCCCGCGGCACCGCGGTCCTCGACGCCGCCGTCGCGGCACGCCACACCGCCGCGGACGCCGCCGCGCGGGAGGCCGAGGCGGAGGAGGCTGCCCGGGAGGCGGGGTTCGCTCACCTCGGTGCCGCGCTGTCGGCCGCACTCGACCCGGCCGCCGTGACGGCGCTCGCCGAGCGGGTACGCCGCGACGACGAGGCCGAGGCCGCTGCCCGCTCCGCCGTCGCGGACCCGGAGCTCGACGGCGTGGAGGCCACCGAGGCCGTCGACACCGCCACGCCGGCGGAGGCCGCCCGGGCGGCGCGGGAGGCGCTGCGGGAGGCCGACCGGCGGTTCGCGGACTGCCGTCGCCGGGCCGAGGACACCGCCCAGCTGGTGGTCGAGCTCGAGGCCGCCTGGGACGCGCTCGAGCCGGTCCGCCGCCGGCACGAGGAGCTCGCCGCGCTGGCCGACGTCGTCAACGGCCTGGGCCAGAACCACCGCCGCATGTCGCTCCGCGCGTACGTGCTCGCCGCCCGGCTCGAGGAGGTCGCGGTCGCGGCCACCCGGCGCCTGCTGCGGATGTCGGGCGGGCGGTACTCCTTCGTGCACACCGACGCGGCGGGCCCCCGCAACACCCGCGGCGGCCTGGGGCTGGACGTCGCGGACGACTACTCCGGCGCGGTACGGGCCGCGAAGACGCTGTCGGGCGGCGAGTCGTTCCTCGCGTCGCTCGCGCTCGCTCTGGGCCTCGCGGACGTCGTGGCGGCCGAGTCGGGCGGGGCGATGCTGGACACGCTGTTCATCGACGAGGGGTTCGGCAGCCTCGACGCCGGGACGCTCGACCTCGTCATGGACACGCTCGACGAGCTCCGCGCCGGCGGTCGTGTCGTCGGCGTGGTGAGCCACGTCGACGAGCTGCGCCAGCGCATCCCGAGCCGCCTGCACGTCGTCAAGGGGCGGACCGGCTCGCGCGTGGAGGTGCGGGCGATCGGCCCGGCCGCCGACGACCCGGCGTGGGCGGAGAGCGCCTGAGCGGCGGCTTCGCGCGCGGGCGCGCCAGGCGGCTGCGCGCGCGGGCGCGCTAGGCGGCTTCGTGCGCCAGCAGCCAGGCCTTGATGTCGGTACCCCACCGGAACCCGCCCAGCCCCCCGCCGGTCCGCAGTACCCGGTGGCACGGCACGAACAGCGCCGCCGCGTTCCGGGCGCACGCTCCCGCCGCGGCCCGCACCGCGGCCGGGCGGCACGCGAGGAGGGCGAACTCCGTGTACGTCACGGGCTTGCCGGGCGGCACCGTGCGCAGCACGTCCCACGCGTGGGTCATGAAGGGGCTCGACACCTGGCGTACCGGGATGTCGTCCACCGCGCGGAGGTCGCCGTCGTGGTACGCCGTGACGGCCTTGGTGACCGGACCGAGGTCGCAGCGGCGCCGGAACGTCGTCGGTCTGATCGTGGGGTGGATCAGCGGGACGAGGTCGCACGGGATCCCGGTCCACCCGCTCGCGAGCACGGCCCCGTCGGTGTCGGCGACGACGGTGAACGGTCCCACCGGCGTCTGTACGGTCGCTGTCTCGGCGTCCATGTCAGCTCCGTTCCGAAACTCGGGCCAGAGTGTGCCAGAGATGGGCGGCCGCATACGCGCGCCAGGGACGCCAGTGCGACGAGCGGTCGTCCAGGTCCGACGAGAGACCGAGGCGGGCCGCGGCGGTACGGATCCCGAGATCGGTGGACAGGAATGCGTCCGGATCGGACAGTGCCCGCATCGCCACGTAGGACGCCGTCCACGCGCCGATTCCGGGGAGTACACAGAGGGATTCGGCCAGTTCGCGGCGTGACACACCGGGGTCGAGGCACACCGTTCCGTCGACCGTTGCCGCCGCGAGTGCGCGGATCGTGCGGCGTCGTGCCGCCGGCATCGGGAGGTCCGCGTCGTCCGCGTCCACCAGTACCGCCGGTGCCGGGAACGTGTGCGTCAGCCCACCGTCCACATCGGACAGAGACGCGCCGGTGGCGCTCACGATGCGGCCGAGCACGGTGCGTGCCGCGCCGACCGAGACCTGCTGCCCGACGACGGCACGGACCGCGAGTTCGAAGCCGTCCACCGCGCCCGGCACCCGCATCCCGGGCGTCTCGGTGACCAGGCCGCGGAGCACGTCGTCCGCGGCGAGCGCGGCGTCCACCGCGGCCGGGTCCGCGTCGAGGTCCAGCAGCCGCCGGCACCGGGCCACGGCGGTGCCGAGGTCGCGCAGGTCCGCGAGGCGCAGCGTGCACGCGACGTGCCCCTCCGCAGGCGTGAGCGCGACCGTGCCGGTGCCGTGCGGCAGCCCGAGCGTCCGGCGGTACGTGGTGCCGTCCCACTCCTCGATCCCCGGCACCGCGCGGGCGGCGAGGAAGCCCGTGAGTGCGTCCGCCGCGAACGGCTCCCGGTACGGCAGGCGCAGCGTGACCGTGCCGGGCGCGGGCTCCGTGCGGTACCCCCGGCCGGTCCGCAGCCGGGTCGGCGTGGTCGCGAACACCTCGCGCACCGTGTCGTTGAACTGCCGCACGCTCGCGAAGCCCGCCGCGAACGCCACGTCTGCGAACGGCAGCGCGGTCGTCTCGATGAGCACCCGGGCGGTCTGGGCGCGCCGGGCGCGGGCCAGCGCGAGGGGCCCGGCGCCGAGTTCCGCGGCGAGCTGGCGGTGGACGTGGCGCTCGCTGTACCCGAGGCGGCGCGACAGCCCCGCGACGCCCTCCCGCTCGACCACCCCGTCGCCGATCAGCCGCATCGCGCGGCCGACCAGGTCCGCGCGGACGTTCCACTCGGGCGAGCCCGGCGCCGCGTCCGGGCGACAGCGCAGGCACGCCCGGAATCCCGCGACCTGCGCCGCGGCCGCGGTGGGGTAGAAGCGCACGTTCGGGCGGCGGGGCGTGACCGCCGGGCAGGACGGGCGGCAGTAGATGCCGGTCGAGGTCACACCGGTGACGAACCAGCCGTCGAAGCGCGGGTCGCGGCTCTGGACGGCGCGGTAGCAGTGTTCGGGGTCGGGAAGCGGGGTCACGGGCACGATCCTGACACCCCTCGGGCGGCCGGGGCTGGCGGGAATCGGACGTGCACGTGGCGACCCCACGCGGGCGCGGTGGCGGTGACCCCGCCCCGGGTCCGTAGACTCGGGAGTCGTGAGCCTCACCCTCGGCATCGTCGGCCTGCCCAACGTCGGCAAGTCCACGCTGTTCAACGCGCTGACCAAGAACGACGTCCTCGCCGCGAACTACCCGTTCGCCACGATCGAGCCGAACGTCGGCGTCGTCGGCGTCCCCGACCCCCGCCTCGCCGAGCTCGCGAAGATCCACGGATCGCAGAAGCTCATCCCGGCCGCGGTGTCGTTCGTGGACATCGCCGGGCTCGTCCGCGGCGCCAGCCAGGGCCAGGGCCGGGGCAACGCGTTCCTCGCGAACATCCGTGAGGCCAGCGCCATCTGCCAGGTCATCCGGGCGTTCTCGGATCCGAACGTGGTACACGTCGACGGGAAGGTGAACCCGGCCGACGACATCGAGACGATCAACACCGAGCTGATCCTCGCGGACATGCAGACGCTCGAGAAGGTCGTCCCGCGTCTCGAGAAGGAGGCGCGCCTCAAGAAGGACCGCGCGCCGGTGCTCGAGGCGGCGAAGGCGGCGGTGGAGCTGCTCGACAGCGGTACGACGCTGTACGCCGGCGCGAAGGACAAGGGGATCGACGTCGCGCAGCTGCGCGAGTTCACGCTGCTGACGACGAAGCCGTTCCTCTACGTGTTCAACGTGGACGAGGAGGAGCTGGGCGACGCCGGGTTCCTCGACTCGCTCCGCGCGCTGGTCGCGCCGGCCGAGGCGGTGTTCCTCGACGCGAAGGTCGAGTCCGAGCTGATCGAGCTGCCGGACGACGAGGCCCGTGAGCTGCTGGAGGCGATCGGGCAGAGCGAGCCGGGTCTGCACCAGCTGATCCGGCTCGGGTTCCGGACGCTCGGCCTGCAGACGTACCTCACCGCGGGCCCGAAGGAGGCGCGGGCGTGGACCGTCCCCGCGGGCGCCACGGCCCCGGAGGCGGCCGGCGTGATCCACTCGGACTTCCAGCGCGGCTTCATCAAGGCCGAGATCGTGTCGTACGACGACCTGATCGACGCGGGCTCCATGGCCGAGGCCAAGGCGCGCGGCAAGGTCCGTATGGAGGGCAAGGACTACGTGATGCAGGACGGCGACGTGGTGGAGTTCCGCTTCAACGTCTGAGCGCAGCCGGGGTCTGGCGGAGACGAGCACAGGCGTTGCGCTCGTCCGACCGCCGTCCGGATCAGCCCAGGCCGAGGACCGCCACGGTCTGCGCCGCCATGGCGCGCTCGCCGAGGGCGTTGGGGTGCACGATGACCGGGTTGGTGCCCTGGAGCACGGGCTCGATCCACCGGACACCGAGGGGCCGGCAGGCGTCGTGCCCCTCGGAGGCACGGGTGAAGTCCACGTAGGTCGCGCCGGTGGCCGCGGCGGCGCGCCGCACGGCGTCGTTCAGGGTCGCCTGGATGCCGCGCAGGTACGGCACGTCGCCCTCGGCGATCGGCATCCTGTCGAAGCAGCCGGTGCGCGCCGGCAGGATCCACGGGTAGCCGAGGATCGCGACCCTGGCCCGCGGTGCCTTGGCCCGCACCGCCGTCAGCGTCCGGACCAGGGCCGGGTACGTCGTGGCGCGGATGTCGTCGGCGAACGAGGTCCCGTAGGTGTCGCGGCACGGGCTGCCCTGGCCCAGCGTCGTGAGCCCGGCCGTCCCGCACAGGACGACGGAGCTGATGAACGTGTTGTTGTCGTTCCCGCCGATCGTCATCGTGACCAGCCGGGTGTCCGCGCGGAGCGCGTCCACCTGCGGCGCGACCCCGGGGTACTGCGCGGCGGTGAAGTCCTTCGTCTGGGCAGCGCCGCACGTGACGTCGGTGAGCGCGGCGCCGGTCTCCTCGGCGATGACGTGCGGGTAGTTGCGCGTCGAGCGCAGGCAGACGAGCGGAGCGGTGAGGTCCGGTGGGAGCACCCCCGACGCGGCGCTGTACGAGTCGCCGAGCGCGACGTAGCGGAGCGGTCCCGGCGCCGCCTGGGATGGCACGGCCGCGGCGAGCGTGCCGATGAGCACGGCGGTGGCGGTGAGGGCGGCGGCGAGGGCGCGGCGCATGGTGGGCTCCGGGTGGTCGGCGGTACTCACCCCGGGAACGATCACCCGGTCGGCGGAGTGACGGGCACCACAGTGTGACGCAGGTCACACGGTCGGGGACGCGTACCGGTGCAGCGCCGCGTCCAGCGACCACGGTCCCGGGCCCAGCACGGCGATCAGCAGGAACACCCACGCGTTCATGGCCGCCATCTCGCCCAGGTTCTGGATGGGCCACAGCCCCATCGGCAGGTGGACCGTGAAGTACGCGTACGCCATGGCTCCCGAGCACAGCACCGCCGCCGGACGGGTGAACAGCCCCGCCGTCACCAGGCCGCCCGCCACGACCTCGACGGCGCCCGCCCACCAGTACGGCCATTGCCCGACCGGCACCCCGGCGGGGAACCCGGGTACGCCGCCGAACGCGCCGGACAACGTCTGGACGCCGTGACACACGAACAGGAACCCGGCCACGATCCGGACCAGCGACAGCACCGGCCCCGCCAGCGTGGACTCGAGCCGGGCCGCCGACGGATGGGGGAAGGATTGCCGTACGCCCGTCATGGCGCCTCCTCGGCCCGGATCAGCCGCTCCCAGCGTGCCTCCTCCCCCCGGGCACCGGTCAAGCGTGCCGGCCACGGCGTGATCGCGAACACCGCCAGGGGCGGGACGACGACGCTCCGGCGGGGCAGGGCGGTCTTCGCAGCGGTCACCCGCCGACGTCACCGGGCGCGCCCCGTCGTCTCGCGCCGGGCGGCTCAGTGCTCGTCCCAGTGACCCTCGTGCTCGGCGTGGCGGTGGCCGTCGTGCACGAAGTCGGTGTGCCCCTCGTGGTCCACCGCCTGGTGCCCGCAGCCGGCGCCGTGGACGTGGTCGTGCCCGGCGACCTCGGTGTGCGAGGAGACCGAGCACTCGTCCCAGTGCCCGGCGTGCTCGCGGTGGACGTGCCCGTCGTGGCAGTAGTCCGTGTGGTCCCCGTGCGCGAAGGACTCGTGCCCGCAGGTGGGCCCGTGGGTGTGCTCGTGCGCGGTGTGTTCGGTGTGGGTGGTGGTCATGGCGGACTCCTTCGTCCCGTCCATGCTTCTCGCCCCCCCCGTACGCGACAAGGGCCCCCGGCGTGTGCCGGGGGCCCCGCGGTCGTACCGGTCGTGCGGTGGATCAGGCGGCGACCGTGGTGCCGGTCAGGATCGGGTACTCGCCGGTCATGGCCACGCGGCGCAGGACGCCCCGGATCCGGTCCGTGTACTGGTCGATCAGGGCCGGGCCCTGCGGGGTGACCGGGTACCGGATCGCGATGTGCACGCCGTCCGCGACCCGCGACGCCCACACGTGGCTGTCGTCGGCCTGCAGCGTCTGACCGAGGGTCACCGGCTTGGACTCGGCCTGGCGGGCGGCGCCCGCCATCTTGCGGTAGTCGATGTACGAGACCATCGAGAACATGTCCCGGCGGGTCGGCCGGAACTCGTCGCCCAGCAGCGCGACGACCTTCGACGCCGGGTACTTCGCGTTCGGCAGCGTGGCCCGCAGCGCGGAGCCCGCATTCGCCAGCACCCCGGTGAACCCGCACGCCCCGGTGGTGGTGAACTCGAGGGGCGCGCAGGTGATGAACCACCCCATCGCGTTGCGCCACTTCGGCTTCGAGCGGGTGTGCAGCGGGGTGACGGTGCGGAAGTCCTCGGTCCCGGTCATCTCGCGGAGCACGATCGCCATCGCGGCGAGCAGTCCCGGGAAGAGGCTGCTGCCGTTCGCGCGGCAGACCGCGTCGAACGCGTCGGCCTCCGCGTCGGTCAGCAGCATCGTGTTGTGGACGTCCTGGTCGTACATCCGGCCGTCCTCGATGCCGAGGTCGAGCGCGAAGCGCGGCCCGGTGCCGCCGCAGCGTCGGATGAACTCGCGCCACTGCTGCACACCCTTGTGCTCGAGGGTGAGCGACTCGGCGTGGGCGATCTCGAGTGCCGCCTGCTCGGTGAAGTCGCCGGTCTCGGGCAGGTCGGCCGGGCGGCCCTCCACCTCGGCCAGGTACAGCTCGTGCACGTCGTTGACGGCCAGCGCGAGGGAGTACCCGTCGCTCACGGTGTGGTCCATCGCCATGACGACGGTGGAACCGGACTCACGGGCGATGACGCCGAGGACGTACGGGCCGAAGCCGAACGGGTTCGTACCGCCCGCGAAAAGGCTGTTCAGGTGGGCGAACAGCGCCTCGGTGGTGTCGAAGTCGCGCGGCTCACCGGCCGCGAGCGAGACCGCCTCGGCGGGGAGCGTGACGCGGCCGATGCCCGTGCCGGTCGCACGGAAGCCGCAGCGGAGTGTGTCGTGGCGCCGGACGAACGCGGTGAAGGCCCGGCCCAGCGCGTCCGTGTCCACCTCGCCGGGTAGCTCGAACGCCACGCCGATCCACGGGTTGCCGGGCTGCCCGGCGGTGGTCAGCGCCAGGTACGAGGCCAGGTGCAGCTGCTGGTTGTACGAGAGCGGGGCGGGGTCGACCGGGGCGGCGGTGGCGGCGGCGGACGTCTCGCCGCTGATCGTCCACTGGACGAGGCGGCCGGGAGCGGGCTGGAAGTCCTCGAACGCGATCGGCTTCATGCAGGGATCACCTTGGAGAGGTAGGGGACGGGCGTCGCCGTGGGCGTGCGGCGGGCGTGTCTGAACGGTCGTTGCTTTCCGTGACGCTCCTGCTGCATGCAGTTGTCACGGAGATGAAGATCGCGTTTTCACCCTCGGCGATCGACACAGTTGTCATCGACAACGAACCGGGGACCGCTTAAGGGATGACGAGGGTGAAATCGGTCACAATCGGCATGACGGCGCGGGAAGTCGGCAACCGGGCGAACCCGGACACGCCGAGGCCCCTCCGCGCGGGGGCGGAGGGGCCTCGGACGAGCTGGGTGGGCGGGTCAGCGAGTGGCGGCGGGTGCCTCGTCGGGGGCGCCGTAGCCCGTCTCCGCGGCGGTGGCGAGCCGGCTGTGCCGCGACCCGTACGCGAAGTACAGGACGAAGCCGATCACCATCCACACCGCGAACCGGATCCAGGTGGCCGCCGGAAGGTTCAGCATCAGGTACAGCGAGGCGAGCACGGCAAGGATCGGCACGACGGGGACACCGGGGGTGCGGAAGGCGCGCGGCAGTTCCGGCCGCGTGCGGCGCAGCACGATCACGCCGAGCGACACGAGAACGAACGCGAACAGCGTGCCGATGTTGACCAGCTCCGCCAGCTCGGACAGCGGGATGAGCGCGGCCATCACGGCGACCACGACACCGGTGACGAGCGTCGTGCGGTACGGGGTGCCGAAGCGCTCCGACACCTTGGAGAACACCGGCGGCAGCAGCCGGTCGCGGCTCATCGCGAAGAAGACCCGGCTCTGCCCGAGCAGCAGGATCATCATGACCGTGGTGAGGCCCGCGAGCGCGCCGATCGAGATGATCGTCGCGATCACCGGCAGGCCCACCGACCGGAACGCCTCGGCGAGCGGGGCGTCCACCTTCACGTCCGTGTACTTCACCATCCCGGTGATCACCAGCGAGACGAGCACGTACAGCGTCGTGCAGATGGCCAGCGACGCGAAGATGCCGATCGGGAGGTCGCGCTGCGGGTTGCGCGTCTCCTCTGCGGCCGTCGCCACGACGTCGAACCCGATGAACGCGAAGAACACCAGCGCCGCCGCCGTGAAGACGCCGCTCACGCCGAACGCGCCGGGCGCGAACCCCAGGTCCTGGAGCAGTGACGGAGCGGCGGGGGTCCCGGTCGCGCCCGTCGAGCCGGGCGGCGGGATGAACGGCACCCAGTTGGAGGTGTGGATGTAGAACGCGCCCACGACGATCACCAGCAGTACGACCGCGACCTTGATGGTCACCACGACGAAGTTGATCCGCGAGGACAGCTTGATGCCGAAGCAGATGACCGCCGTCAGGACGAGAACGACGGCCGCGGCGACGAGGTTCCGCCCGTCGCCGTACAGCCCGGCCGGGATCGTGATGCCGGCCTGCTTCATCACGTCCGCGAAGTAGCTCGACCAGCCCACCGCCACGGTCGCGGCGCCCAGGGCCAGCTCGAGCATGAGGTCCCAGCCGATGATCCACGCGACGAGCTCGCCCAGGCTCGCGTACGAGAACGTGTACGCCGAGCCGGCCACCGGCACCGTGCTCGCGAACTCCGCGTAGCAGAGCGCGGCGAGTCCACACGCGACACCGGCGAGGACGAACGACAGCGCGACCGCCGGCCCGGCCTGCATCCCGGCCGCCTTCCCGGTCAGCACGAAGATGCCGGTGCCGATGATGACGCCGACGCCGAACACCGTCAGGTCCAGCGGGCCCAGCTGCTTCTTGAGCTGGTGCCCCGGTTCCTCGGTGTCGCGGATGGACTGCTCGACGGTCTTCGTGCGGAACGGATTCATCGTCACCCCCAGGCCCCACCGGTACGCGGACCGGTACGCGAGGAAGCGGACGTTACCGCCGACCGTGCCCGTCCGCCCGGTGGCGATCCGCCGGGGTAGCGGCCCCCCGGGACGGGCGTCAGGGCAGGTAGCGGCGCTGCTTGGCGATCCTCGCGAGGTCGTCGATGCGGGAGGCGAGGGCGATGTCGTACTCGGTCACGCCCCCCGCGCTGTGCGTCACGAGGGAGATCGCGACCTGCTCGCCGACGCGGGTGATGTCGGCGTGGTGGTCCATCGCGTCGCTGGTCACCTTGACGCGCTCGATGAAGTCGCCGTACTCGCCGTCGGTCATCGACAGCGTGCGGCGGATGCCGCGGGCATCCCCCGTCCAGTCCGTGAGGCAGGTGAGCGCGTCGCCGATGATCTCGGCCGCCAGCAGCGTGGGCATGTGTCCTCCGTTGTCTCCTTCGGGCTTGTGGCCTTCCGGGGCTTCTGGTCGAACAGAGTGTGTCTTGTGGCGCTTTGGGCCTTCCGTGGGGGGTCCTTCCGGCGCCGTGACATGGTGGTGCGGTGAGGGTACGACCGGGGACCGTGGTCGGAGCGGCCATTCTGGACAGTTCAGGAAGGATTCTCGCGGCGGAACGCACCGAACCTGCGGGTATGTGGGAGTTTCCCGGGGGAAAGGTCGAGGGCGGGGAGTCCGACCTCGCCGCCCTGGTCCGGGAGTGCGCGGAGGAGCTGGGCGTCGAGATCGTCCCGGAGGACCGCCTCGGCCCGGACATGCCCCTCCCGGGCGGCCGCGCGGTGCTGCGGGTGTGGGTCGCGAGGATCGTGCGGGGGGAGCCGCGGGCGCTCGAGCACCGCTCGCTGCGCTGGCTCGCGGCGGACGAGCTGGGGGACGTACCGTGGCTGCCGGCGGACGCCCCGCTGGTGGAGGTCCTCCGCGAGAGACTGACGTGAAGGTGGCCTCGTGACCGTGCTGCGGGCGACCACCGTGGTGCACGCCCCGGTGGAGCTCGTGTTCGACCTCGCGCGCGACGTCTCCGAGCACACGGCCGCCCTCGCCCACACCGGCGAGCGGGTGGAGCCGCCGGGGCGCACCGAGGGCCTGCTCGCGGAGGGCGACCTCGTGTGCTTCCGAGCGCGCCACTTCGGACTGCCGATGCACCTGTGGTCCCGCGTGGTGCGGCTGGAGCGGCCGGGGGTCTTCGTGGACGAGCAGGTCCGGGGGCCGTTCCGGCGGCTCCGGCACACCCACACCTTCACGGCGACCGGCGGTGGCACGCTCGTGACCGACGTCGTGGAGTGGACCGCCCCGGCGGGACCGCTCGGCGCGCTCGCCGGAGCGCTCGTGCTGCACCGGCACATGCTCGGCATCGTCACGGCGCGCAACGCGCACCTGAAGCGGCGGGCCGAGGTGCGGGCGGCGAGCGGAGAGGTCGGCTATCCGCTCGCGGAGAGCTGAGGTGTCCGCGCGCGGATAGCCCGGGTATCTGCGAGCGGATAGGTGAGGTATCCGCGCGTGGACAGGTGGGAGATCTGCGCAGGGGTAGTCGGGGTGTCCGCGTGCCTGCGGGTAGTTGTGGGTAGTTGCGGGTATCCGCGTGCGGGTAGCTCGGGTATCTGCGAGCGGACAGGTGAGGTATCCGCGCGTGGACAGGTGGGATATCTGCGTGCGGGTAGTTCGGCTATCTGCGTGCCGGTAGACCCGGCATCTGCGTGCGGTAGTCCGGGTGTCCGCGTGCCTGCGGGTAGTCCGGCTATCTGCACGCGGACACGCCGGGTATCCGCGCGCGAACACCCGGCGCTCGACCCGCTACCCCCGGCGGCGGATCGTGTTCCCCAGCCACACCAGCGGGTCGTACCGGCGGTCCACCACGCGTTCCTTCATCGGGATGATCGCGTTGTCGGTGATCTTGATGCCCTCGGGGCAGACCTCGGTGCAGCACTTGGTGATGTTGCAGTAGCCGAGCCCCTGCTGTGCCTGCGCGTGCTCACGCCGGTCGTCCCGCGCGTCGAGCGGGTGCATGTCGAGCTCCGCGGCCCGGATGAAGTAACGCGGCCCGGCGAACGCGGGCTTGTTCTCCTCGTGGTCCCGGACGACGTGGCAGGTGTTCTGGCAGAGGAAGCACTCGATGCACTTCCGGAACTCCTGCGACCGCTCCACGTCGACCTGCTGCATGCGGTACTCGCCCGGCGCGAGGCCCGGGGGTGGCGCGAACGCGGGCATCTCCCTTGCCTTGGCGTAGTTGAACGACACGTCGGTGACGAGGTCCCGCACGACCGGGAACGTCCGCAGCGGCGTGATCGTCACCGTCTCGTCCTCGCGGTACGTGCTCATCCGGGTCATGCACAGCAGCCGCGGCCGGCCGTTCACCTCGGCGCTGCAGGATCCGCACTTCCCCGCCTTGCAGTTCCACCGGACCGCGAGATCCGGCGCCTGCGTCGCCTGGATGCGGTGGACGATGTCGAGGACGACCTCCCCCTCGTTGACGTCGACGGTGAAGCCCTCGAGCGCCCCTCCGCCGTCGTCGCCGCGCCAGACGCGGAAGTGGGCCGCGTACGCCATCTACAGCTCCTCGTCGGTCATGTACTTCGCCAGTTCCTCACGGTCGAAGAGGTCCAGCAGCTCGCGAGGCATCGGCGGCAGCGGCTGCCGCCGCACCTGGACCTCGCCGTCGGCGAGCGCGCACACGAGGTTCTCCCGCCGCCACTCGGCGCTCATCGCCGGGAAGTCGTCCCGCGTGTGCCCGCCGCGGCTCTCCTCGCGCTCGAGGGCCGACCGCGCGACGCACTCCGAGATCAGCAGCATGTTCTGCAGGTCGAGCGCCACGTGCCAGCCAGGGTTGAACACCCGCCCTCCCTCGGCGCCCGCGGCCGAGGCTCGCTTGCGCAGGTCGGCCAGCCGGTCGAGCGCGTGTTCCATCTCCTCCGCGGTGCGGATGATCCCGACGAGGTCGTGCATGGTCTGCTGCAGCTCGGCCTGGATCGCGAACGGGTTCTCCCCGGCCTCCCGGTCGAAGGGCGCGAGCGCGGCCGACGACGCGGCGGCGAGGTCCTCTTCGGACAGCGCCGGTCGCGACGTCAGGGAGTCCACATAGGACGCGGCCCCGAGCCCGGCGCGCCGCCCGAACACCAGCAGGTCCGACAGCGAGTTGCCGCCCAGCCGGTTGCTGCCGTGCATCCCGCCGGAGACCTCGCCCGCGGCGAACAGGCCGTCCACGGTGGCCGCGGCCGTGTCGGGGTCGACCTCCACGCCGCCCATCACGTAGTGGGCGGTGGGCCCGACCTCCATCGGCTCGGCGGTGATGTCCACATCGGCCAGTTCCTTGAACTGGTGGTACATCGAGGGCAGCCGGCGCATGATCTCCGCGGCGGGAAGCCGGCTCGACACGTCGAGGAACACGCCGCCGTGCGGGGTCCCGCGGCCCTCCTTGACCTCGGTGTTGATCGCGCGGGCCACCTCGTCGCGGGGGAGCAGCTCCGGGGGCCGCCGGGCCGAGGACTGGTCGGTGTACCAGCGGTCGGCCTCCTCCTCCGTGGTCGCGTACTTGTCCCGGAACACGTCGGGGATGTAGTCGAACATGAACCGCGCGCCCTCGGAGTTCCTCAGCACGCCGCCGTCACCGCGCACCGACTCGGTCACGAGGATGCCCTTGACGCTCGGTGGCCACACCATGCCGGTGGGGTGGAACTGCAGGAACTCCATGTTCAGCAGCGTCGCCCCGGCCTCCAACGCGAGCGCGTGACCGTCGCCGGTGTACTCCCAGGAGTTGCTGGTCACCTTGTACGACTTGCCGATCCCGCCGGTGGCGAGCACGACGGCCGGCGCGCCGAAGGCGGCGAACTCCCCGGTCTGCCGCCGGTAACCGAAGCAGCCCGCGATACGGCCGGAGTCCGCGAGCAGCCGGGTGACGGTGAACTCGGCGAAGACATCCAGGTCCGGCCCGCCCTCCTGCTGGAGCGAGACGATCTTCTGCTGCAACGTGCGGATCAGCTCGAGGCCGGTCCGGTCGCCGACGTGGGCGAGGCGCGGGTACTCGTGGCCGCCGAAGTTCCGCTGGCTGATCTTGCCGTCCTGCGTCCGGTCGAACAGCGCGCCGTACGTCTCCAGCTCCCAGACGCGGTCCGGCGCCTCCCGGGCGTGCAGCTCCGCCATGCGCCAGTTGTTGAGGAACTTCCCGCCCCGCATGGTGTCGCGGAAGTGGACCTGCCAGTTGTCGGCGGGGTTCACGTTGCCCATCGCGGCGGCGGCGCCGCCCTCGGCCATGACCGTGTGGGCCTTGCCGAACAACGACTTGCAGAGGATCGCCGTCCGCATCCCCGCCTCGCGCGCGGCGATCGCGGCCCGGAGACCCGCGCCTCCGGCGCCGATCACCACCACGTCGTAGGAGTGACGCTCCACCGTGGACACCGGCCTCTCAGTTGACGATGCGCAGGTCGGTGAGGATCCCGCTCGCGACCAGCGAGACGTACAGGTCGGCGAGCGCCACCCAGACGAGCGAGACCCACGCGAACTTCATGTGGTGCGCGTTCAGCCGGGACACCCACGTCCAGAGGCGGTACCGGACCGGGTGCCTGCTGAAGTGCTTCAGGCGCCCGCCGATCGCGTGCCGGCACGAGTGGCAGGACAGGCTGTACAGCCACAGCAGGGCGGCGTTGACGAGCAGCACCAGCGTGCCGACCCCGACCCCGACGCCGCCGTGGGCGCCCTTGAACGCGATCAGCGCGTCGTACGTGAGGATCGCGTTGAACACGAGGCCGAGGTAGAAGAACCACCGGTGCGCGTTCTGGAAGATCAGCGGGAACCGCGTCTCACCGGTGTAGCTCGCGTGGGGCTCGGCGACCGCGCACGCGGGCGGCGAGAGCCAGAACGCGCGGTAGTACGCCTTCCGGTAGTAGTAGCAGGTGAGCCGGAAGCCCAGCGGCACCACGAGGACCACCAGGGCCGGGGAGATGATCCCGAGGTCGCCCAGCGGCTGCCCGAGGTGGCTCGCGCCGTCGGCGCAGTTCGCCGCGAGACACGGCGAGTAGAACGGCGAGATGTAGTCGTACGCCGGGACGAAGTACGCCGCGTTCGAGAAGGCGCGGATCGTCGAGTACACGACGAACGCGAGCAGGACCCCGAACGTGACCGCGGGCGCCACCCACCACCGGTCGGTGCGCAGCGTGCGGGCGGTGATCGCGGCGCGGCCGCCGGGGGCGGCCGCGGTACCGGCGGGCGGCGTGTCCGTGCTGGTCATCGGCGCCCCGGCCGGTGCGACTCGGGCTTCTCGGCGTCCCGCATGCCCCCGAGCCCCTCGTCGTCCGCCTGCTCGAACACCGTCGGGTCGTACGGGGTGTCCTGGACGAACTCCACGCGGGGGAGGGCGTCGCCGCGCGCCTGCGCGGGCGCCAGCTCGCCGAGGAGGTCGAGGTCCTCGGCCACGCGCCGGACGTCGGAGGTGAGCCGGTCCAGGCCGATGCAGTCCGTGCACCGGGCCCGCAATCGGCCCACGGCGTGCTCGAGCGTCGCGAGGGCCCTGCGGACGTCGCTGGTGTCGACCGTGTGCGTGACGGGTGCTGCCATGACCCTCACCTCCGGCGGACGGGCATCCGGCGGGGCCGGGTGTCCTCGGTGTGTGCCCTCGATCACACCACATCGGGGCCCGTCCCGTGGGGGCACGCGTGCTCAGCCCGAGGCGCCGCCCGTCATGTTCCAGGAGGCGAGGCGCAGCGCCGGGGTGCTCAGCACGCCGAGGTCCCAGGACACGGGCACGCTCACCGGCTCGGACCCGGCGGCCAACACCGCGCCCGCCGCGAGGGCCTCCGGGTACGACTGGGTGAAGCGCAGGTTGCGCACCGCCCTCCTCACCCGGCCGTCCTCGACCAGCCACACGCCGTTGCGGGTCAGGCCGGTCACGACGAGCGTCTTCGGGTCGAGCACCCGGGTGTACCAGAGGTCGCTCACGAGCAGCCCCCGCTCCATGCCCGCGACCAGGTGGTCGACCGACCCGCCGCCGCCCGGCCGGAGGAACAGGTTGAGCGGCGCCGCGCCGAACTGCTCGCCCCCGGGTACGGCGTGCCCGGTGCTCTCCGTGCCCGCCTCGCGCGCGGTCCGCCGGTCGTGCACGGGCCCGCCCGCGACCCCGCCCGCGACGAGCGGCGTGCGGCGCTTCGGGGTCCCTTCCGCGTCGAAGCCCGGACCGACGGCGGCCGGGTCCGTCGCGTCGTCGTCCAGCGTCACGGCGGCGTCGAACTGGGCCGTGCCGGGCGCGAGGAACGACCGGCCCTCGTTCACGAGACGTCCGTTGAAGCCGTACAGCCCGAGGTACGTGAGGAGGTCCGCGACCGCGCTCGGCTCGAGCACCACCTCGTACCGGCCGGGCGGCAGCTCGACCGGGTCCGCGCCCGCGCGGGCCTTCGCGGCGGCGACCGTGCCGAGCGCGGTCCCGTCGAGCCCGGCGATCGCGACGCCGCCGCGCCGGGCCACGCCGTCGGCGCGGAGCCCGTCCGGCCCGGCCGGGGTGCGGGCGATGCCGTCGGCGGCGGCCGCGGTGTACGACGACTCCGCCACCTGGCCCGCCGTGTTCGCGTAGTACAGCGTCTCGGTGCCGGTGCGGCAGTACCCCGCCGTCTCGAGCCCGCCCGCGGCGGCCACGAAGTCCCGGACGACGGCCACACGCGCCTCGGGCGGCGTGTCCGCCGTGACCTCGTCCCGGTTGCCCGGGGTCAGCACCGGCGCCGGGCCGCCGAGACCCGGCCAGCCCGCGTCGGGGGGCAGCATCCGTGCGGCGGCGACCGCCCCGGCCACCAGCCGGCCGAGCGCGCCGGGGTCGGTGGCCGCGGTGGACCCGGACGCCGTGCGCCCGTCGACATGGAGGCGGAGCCGGACGCGGGTCGCGGTGTCGGCGACGTTCTGGTGGACGAACGAGTTCGCGAACCGGGTGAGGGCATGGGTCCCGTGCCCGGCCGTCACCTCCGCCTCGGCGCCGGGAGCGGCGGCCCGCACGAGCTCGAGCACGGCGGCGGCGAGCGCGGCGCTCATCCCCTCACCCCCACGCGGACACCGGTGAACCGGGCCGGTACCGACGGGTGGCCGGTGTGGCCGATCTGGCCGGGCTGGCCCTTGCCGCAGTTCGGCGTGCCCCAGAACTCCCACTCGCGGGCGTTGCCGAGCATGTCCATCGACCCCCAGAAGCGTGGGGAGATCCCGGTGTACGTGGGGTTGCGGAGCATCCGGCCCCTCCGGCCGTTCCTGACCTCCCACCCCATCTCGCATCCGAACTGGAAGTTCAGCCGCCGGTCGTCGATCGACCACGACCGGTTCGTGTCCATGTACACGCCGTCGTCGGTGGCCGCGATCATGGCCTCGAGCGAGTCGGTCCCGGGGAGGAGCCCGACGTTGGTCATCCGGACCATCGGGATCCGGGCGTACCCGTCGGCGCGCACCGCCCCCGCGTACGGCAGCCCGGCCACCGTGGCGGAGTCGCGCCCGGCCAGCACGCCGGTCCAGATCCCGTCCCGGACGATGTCGTGCGGCGTGGCGGGGGTCCCCTCGTCGTCGTACCCGAACGACCCGAGCGCACCCGGCAGGGTGGGGTCCGCGGTGACCGTCATGAGGTCCGACCCGAACCGCAGTGAGCCGAGCCGGGACAGGTCCAGCCACGACGTGCCCGCGAACGCCGCCTCCCAGCCGAGGATCCGGTCCAGCTCGACCGCGTGGCCCACGGACTCGTGGATCTGCAGGGCCATCTGCTCGCCGCCGAGGATCAGCGTCGTCTCGCCGGCGGGGCACGGGGGCGCGGTGAGCAGCGCGCGGGATTCCTCGGCGACGCGGGCCGCGTTCCCGGGCAGGTCGATCCGGTGGACGAGCTCCCAGCCCGAGGTGCCGTACTGACCCCGGATGCCGGGATACGAGCGCCGCTGCGTCTCGTGCTCGCCGATCGCCGTGCTGTTCATCCCGGCGCCGACCTCCCGGACGTGCTGGTCGATGCGGTGCCCCTCGCTCGAGACGAACCACTTGCGGGTGTCCCAGATCTCGTACGACGCGACCGCGAGATCGGCGCCGTGCTGCCGCATCGTCGCGGTGACCCCGGTGAGCAGGTCGCCCTTCTCGGACAACGGGACCGAGAGGGGGTCGAGCTCGCACGGGTTGGCCCACGAGCCGGTGGCGGCCGCCACCGGGAGCAGGTCCGCCGGCGGACCGGGGACGAGCGCGCTCGCCCGCGCGATCGCGGTCGCGCGGGTACCCGCGTCCCGGGCGGCGGCGTCGGCCAGGTCGGGTACCGCGTAGAAGCCCCAGGAGGAGCCGACGAGCGCCCGCACGCCGAGGCCCGCGTCCTCGCTCTGGGTGACCTGCTCGACCTCACCGTTGCGGGCCGACATCGACTCGTACCGGCGGGACATCACCCGGGCGTCCGCGTACCGGGCGCCCGCGTCGAGCGCGGCCCCGACCGCGGCCGCCGCGGCGTCGAACTCGGTCACGTGGCCTCCCGGGGGCAGCTCCGGCCTCGGTCGATCCGACCCTAGCCGGGCGGGGCCGTACACTGGGAGTGTCGTGCGCCTCGCGCGGCGTACCCCGCCCTACAGGATCGAGTGCCCCCGCATGCCCACGCGTGACGACCTGCGCAACGTCGCGATCATCGCCCACGTCGACCACGGCAAGACCACGCTGGTCGACGCCATGCTCTGGCAGTCCGGAGCGTTCACGGCCCACCAGGCGGACACCGGCGACGTCAACGAGCGGGTCATGGACTCCATGGACCTCGAGCGCGAGAAGGGCATCACGATCCTCGCGAAGAACACCGCCGTGGCGCACCGCACGCCCGACGGCCGCGAGGTCACCATCAACATCATCGACACCCCGGGCCACGCCGACTTCGGCGGCGAGGTCGAGCGGGGACTGTCCATGGTGGACGGCGTGGTGCTGTTGGTCGACGCCAGCGAGGGGCCGCTGCCGCAGACCCGCTTCGTGCTGCGCAAGGCGCTCCAGCAGCGCCTGCCGGTCATCCTCGCGATCAACAAGGTCGACCGCCCGGACGCGCGGATCGGCGAGGTCGTCGACGAGACGTACGAGCTCTTCCTCGACCTCGACGCCGACGAGGACCAGATCGAGTTCCCGATCGTGTACGTCCACGCCAAGGCCGGCCGCGCGTCGCTCACGCGCCCCGCGGACGGCACCACCCCCGACTCGCCGGACCTCGGGCCGCTGTTCGCGACGATCCTCGAGACGATCCCGGCGCCCCGGTACACCGAGGGCGCGCCCCTGCAGGCCCACGTCACGAACCTGGACTCCTCGCCGTACCTCGGCCGCCTCGCGCTGTGCCGGATCCACGAGGGCACGATGCGCAAGGGCCAGCAGGCCGCCTGGTGCCGCGCCGACGGCACGATCGAGCGGGTCAAGATCACCGAGCTGCTGAAGACGGTGGCGCTCGAGCGGGAGCCCGCCGAGGAGGCCGGCCCCGGCGACATCATCGCGATCGCCGGCATCCCGGAGATCACGATCGGCGAGACCCTTGCGGACCCCGAGGACCCGAAGCCGCTGCCGGTCATCACGATCGACGAGCCGAGCATCTCGATGACGATCGGTATCAACACCTCGCCGCTCGCCGGCCAGAGCGGCAAGAAGCTCACCGCGCGCCTGGTGAAGAACCGCCTCGACGCGGAGCTGGTCGGCAACGTGAGCATCCGCGTGCAGCCGACCGAGCGCCCCGACACGTGGGAGGTCCAGGGCCGCGGCGAGCTCCAGCTCGCGATCCTCGTCGAGATCATGCGGCGCGAGGGCTTCGAGCTGACCGTCGGCAAGCCGCAGGTCGTCACCCGGATCGAGAACGGCAAGGTCCACGAGCCGATGGAGCGCCTCACGATCGACGCCCCGGCCGAGTACCAGGGCGTGCTGATCCAGCTCATGGCGCTGCGCAAGGGCCGCCTCGAGCAGATGGTGGACCACGGCACGGGCTGGATCCGGATGGAGTACATCGTCCCGGCCCGCGGCCTGATCGGGTTCCGGACGGAGTTCCTCACCGAGACCCGCGGCACCGGCCTGCTGCACCACATCCACGAGGGCTACGAGCCGTGGCACGGCGAGCTGCGCACCCGGCCCACCGGCTCGCTCGTCGCGGACCGCAAGGGCCCGACGACCGGCTTCGCGCTCGCCAACCTCCAGGAGCGCGGGACGATGTTCGTCGGGCCCGGCACCGAGGTGTACGAGGGCATGATCGTGGGCGAGAACTCCCGGGCGGACGACATGGACGTCAACCCGACCAAGGAGAAGAAGCTCACCAACATGCGGCAGTCCTCCGGCGACGTGCTCGTACCGCTCATCCCGCACAAGGTGCTGTCGCTCGAGCAGGCGCTCGAGTTCTGCCGCGAGGACGAGTGCGTCGAGGTCACCCCGGCGACGGTCCGGATCCGCAAGGTGATCCTCGACCAGACCGAGCGCGGCCGCACCGCGGGACGCCGCCGGGCGCAGGCCCGCGCGGAGGCCACCGCCTGACCCCGCGCTGCCCGACCCGCGCTGCCTGACCCGCGCTGCCCGACCCCGCGCTGCCCGACCCCGCGCTGCCTGCCCTGCCGAACGGCCCCTCCGCGTCCGCGCGGAGGGGCCGTTCGCGTCTCAGACCATCCGGAGCGCGCGCCGCAGGAAGTCGAGCTGCAGCAGCAACAGGTTCTCCGCCACGACGTCGTCCGACGCCATGTGCGTGACGCCGGTCAGTGGCAGCACCTCGTGCGGCCGGCCCGCCGCGAGGAGAGCGGCGGACAGGCGCAGCGTGTGCGCGGCCACCACGTTGTCGTCCGCGAGCCCGTGGATCAGCATCAGCGGGCGGGTCAGGTCGGCCGCGGACGTCAGCGCCGACGACCGGGCGTAGGCGTCGGGCCGCTCGGACGGCAGCCCGAGGTACCGCTCGGTGTACGCCGTGTCGTACAGCGCCCAGTCCGTCACCGGCGCCCCGGCCACCGCCGCGTGGAACACGTCCGGCCGCCGCAGCACGGCCAGGGCCGCGAGGTGCCCCCCGAACGACCAGCCGCGGATCCCGACCCGGGTGAGGTCGAGGTCCGGGTGCTCGCCGGCGAGGGCGCGCAGCGCGTCCACCTGGTCGTCGAGGACCGGCCCGGCGAGGTCACCTGCCACGGCCCGCTCGAACTCCGGCGACACCCCCGGCGTCCCGCGCCCGTCCACCACGACGACCGCGAACCCCTGCTCCGCCCACCACTGGGCCGAGAGCCACGGCCCGCGGTACGCGAGGACCTCCTGGTGGTGCGGCCCGCCGTACGGGTCCATCAGCACGGGCAGCGGGTCACCGGCCCGGTGCCAGGACGGGTACACGACCGCCGTCGGAAGCAGCCGCGGCGTGACGCGGGCGAACAGCGGCGACGGCGCGTACGGGGGCCGCTCGGCGAGTGACCGCAGCGTCCACCGGGCCCCGTCGGCGGTCACCTCGAACGACTCGCCCTCCGGCCTGCGTGCCACGACGAGCAGCGTGCGGCCACCGGCGCGCCCGGAGTGGTACCCCCGGTCGGTGGTCAGTGGGACCGGCGCGCCGCCCTCGACCGGCACCCGCCAGATGTGGTTGCACTCCGGCTCGCCGGCGGTGCCCTCGACGAGCAGGTCGCCGTCGAGGCGGCCGGCCACGGCCCGGACGTACAGCTCCGGCGGCGTGACGCGCTGCCCGTCGATCCGCAGTCCGGCGGCGTCCCCGGTGAGCAGCCGCCCGTCCGGGAGGATGTCCGGCGTCCCCGGCACCGCGTCCACCCAGGCCGCGTCGGTCCGCCGCTCGAGCAGCCGGGTCGCGCCCGTCGCCGGGTCCACCCCGAGCACGTCGAGCGTGCGCTGGTCCCGGCTCAGCACGCTGACCAGCGGCCCGGGGGAGGCCGACGGCCACCCGGCGGTCGCGACGTACTCCGCACCCGGCAGCGCGACCTCGACCCGGCCGCCCGCGAGGGACAGGACGTGGAGGGTGACGCAGGCGTTCGGGGTGCCCGCGGCCGGGTAGCGGACCTCGGCGGGCGGGGCGGCCGGGGACGCCGGGTCCGCGAGGTGCCACATCGCCACGGCCGAGGTGTCCACCCGCGCCGCGAGCACCGCGGTGCCGTCCGGCGACCACCAGTGGCCCCGGAACCGGCCCAGCTCCTCCGCCGCGACGAAGTCCGGGAGGCCCCACGTCACGCCGTCCTCGGCGGCGAGGCACACGTCGGTCCCGTCCGGGGCGACGACGTGCAGGGCGCCGCCGGTCACGTACGCGATGCGCTGCCCCGCCGGGTCGGGGCGCGGGTCCAGCACCGGCCCGGTCGTGGGCACGGGGACGGGCGCGGAGCCGTCGGTCAGCGACACCCGGTACAGCCGCCCGGACAGCACGAACACCGCGACGGTCCCCGCGTCGTCGCACGCGTACGCCACGATCCCGGCGGACGACTCGCGACGGCGTTCCCGCAGCGCGCGCTCCTCGGCGGGCAGCTCGCCGTCGTCCTCCAGGTGCCGCGGGTCCGCGGCGCACCGCTCCTCGCCGGTCGCCACGTCGAGCAGCCAGAGACCGTGCACGCGATCGGTCCCGGACGGTGCCCGCAGGAACAGGACCCGGTGCCCGTCGCCGGACACGAGCGGGGTGCGGGGCTGTCCCAGGGTGAAGTTCCGGGTCCGGGCGGCGAGTCGCGGGAAGGTCATGCTCGCGATCCTGCCAAGTCGGCGGACCGTACGCTCGGGTGCCATGACCACGCGAAGCCTCCTCCTCGTCCACGCCCACCCCGACGACGAGACGATCGGGACCGGCGCCACGATGGCGCGCTACGCCGCCGAGGGCGCGCGGGTGACCCTGGTGACCTGCACGCTCGGCGAGGAGGGCGAGGTCCGGGTCCCGCGGTACGCCGAGCTCGCCGCGGACCGCGCCGACCAGCTGGGCGGGTACCGGATCGCGGAGCTCGCCGAGGCGTGCCGTGCGCTCGGGGTCACCGACCACCGGTTCCTCGGCGCGCCGGGGCGGTACCGGGACAGCGGCATGATGGGGCTGCCGGCCAACGACAGCCCGCGGGCGTTCTGGCAGGCCGACCTCGACGAGGCCGCGGCGCTGCTGGTGGAGGTCATCCGGGAGGTCCGGCCGCAGGTCGTCGTGACGTACGACCCGAACGGCTTCTACGGCCACCCCGACCACATCCAGGCGCACCGGGTCGCCATGCGGGCGGTCGAGATGGTGCGCGGGACGCCGGACGAGGTGCGGAAGGTGTACTGGACCGCCGTCCCGCGGTCCGGGCTCGCGGCGGGGCTGGAGCAGTTCGCGGACGCGGCGGAGAACCCCTTCGGCGGGGTCACCGACGTCGCCGAGCTGCCGTTCGGCACGCCCGACGAGGAGATCGCCGCGGAGGTCGACGGCACCGCGTACGCGGCGCAGAAGCTCGCGGCCATGCGCGCCCACGCCACGCAGATCGCGGCCGACGACTGGCTGTTCACGATCGCCCGGCTCGGGGGCGACGGGGCCCTGGGCAGGGAGCACTACGTGCTCGCCGCCGGGGAGCGCGGGACCGCGGACGGCTGGGAGGACGACCTCTTCGCCGGTACCACCTGAGTGACCCTGAAGTAACCGAACGTCACCCTGCCGTGGTCCATCAGGGTGAACCTGCCCGTCGGCCCTGGCCAGGCGCGCCTGTTGGCGTCACAGTCGGTGACGTGCCCTGTGGACGGGCACGTCGTCGGCGCCCGGGGCGCCCCGGACGCGAGGGGCGTGGTCGCCGGTGCCGTCGATGTCACGGGAGGCTCGGCGGCGGGCGGGTCGGGGGGATGCCACGCTCGCGTTCCTCGGGGCGCCCGGTGTCGTCGACGCGCGGTCGGCGGACGTCGGGCGCGCTCGCCGGGCGTACCGCCGGCGGCGGTGGAGCGCCCTCGTGGTCCTCACGGTCGCCGGCACCGCCGTGGTCGGGTACCCGCTGCTGGCCCTCCTGACGACGCCCGGCGCGCTCGCCGTGGTCACCGACTGGGCGCCGGTCGTGCTGCCGTTCGTGTTCTTCGCGCTGCTGATCGGCGTGCTGGTGGCCGGGTTCGTGCTGCCGGGCCGCTCGCCGCACGAGGTCATCCGACCCGAGCAGCTCGACGTGTCGCTGGACGACGTGGTGGGCATCGACATCGTGAAGGAGGACGTCGTCCGGTCGCTGAACCTGTTCCTCGCCCACGAGACGTTCGCGCGGGTCACCGGCGGGCGGGCGCGGCGCGGGCTGCTGTTCGAGGGGCCGCCCGGCACCGGCAAGACCCACACCGCCAAGGCCGTCGCGAAGGAGGCGGGGGTCCCGTTCCTGTTCGCGTCCGCCACCAGCTTCCAGTCCTCGTTCTACGGCGCCACCGCGAAGAAGATCCGCGCGTACTTCCGCGAGCTGCGCCGTCTCGCCGAGCGCGAGGGCGGCGCGATCGGCTTCATCGACGAGTTCGACGCGATCGCGGGCGCGCGGCGGGGCCTCGAGGCGACCGCCCACGGGCTCAGCGGGTGCAGCGGTACCGCGCACCTGCCGACCTCGTACGCGCTCCCCGCGACGGCCGCGCACCCGTTCGGTACCGCGGACCTCGCCGGGCCGGTGGTGAACGAGCTGCTGGTACAGCTCCAGTCGTTCGAGACGGTGTCCCGCCGCCGCAAGGCCCTCGCCCGGCTCGCGGAGCGGGCCAACCGGCTCCTGCCGGGGCGCCTCGCGCTGCGGAACCCGGCCCTGCGGCCCGCGAACATCCTGCTCATCGCGTCGACCAACCGCGCGTCGGGCCTGGACCCGGCGCTGCTGCGGCCCGGCCGGTTCGACCGCACGCTGTCGTTCGACAACCCGGACCGGGCGGGGCGCCGCGCGCTCGCGGACCACTTCCTCGCGCGCCGCGCGCACGTGCCGGAGCTGGACGACCCGGAGCTCCGGGACGCCTTCGCCGCGCTCACCGGCGGCTGGTCGCCGGCACGGCTCGAGCACGTGTTCGACGAGGCGCTCGTGCTGGCGGTGCACCGCGGCGAGCACGCGATGACCTGGGCCGACGTCCAGGAGGCGCGGCTGGTCGAGGAGGTCGGGCTCGGGCAGCCCGTCGCGTACACCGCGCGGGAGCGGCGGCTCATCGCGACCCACGAGGCCGGCCACTGCGTCGTCGCGTGGCTGCTGGCACCGGAGCGGCGTCTCGACGTGCTGACGATCGTCAAGCGGCGGAACGCCCTCGGCCTGCTCGCGCACTCCGACCGGGAGGACGTGTACACCCGGTCCCGGGCCGAGCTGACCGCGATGATCCGCATCGCGATGGGCGGCCAGTGCGCCGAGGAGCTCTTCGTCGGCGACGTCTCGACCGGGCCCGCCGGTGACCTGCTGTACGCCACCAACGTCGCCGCCGAGATGGTGGGCGCCGCCGGAATGGCGGGCTCGCTGATCTCGTACGCGGCGGTGCGGCAGGGCGCGCTCGGCGACGTGAACCTCGCCGGCCGCGTGCTCGGGGACGCCCACGGGCGGGAGGCGGTCGAGCAGCTGCTCGCGGACCAGAAGCAGTACGTGCTCGAGCTGCTGTCCGGGAACCGGCACCTCGTCGCCGCCCTCCGCGACGCCCTGCTCGACCGCCACGAGCTGCTCGGCGCCGAGATCACCGACGTGCTCGAGGCCGCCCGCGGCGCGGGCCCGCCGCCGGTGCCGCCGCTGGCGCCCGAGCCGTCCGCCGCCCTCTCGCTCGTGCTGGACCTCACCGAGCACCCGGCCGGGGAGGGCCCCGCTACGCTCGGGCGGTGAGCGACGTGGACACGCCCGGGCCGGGCCGGGCGGATCGTGCCCTCCGCGTCGCCGGGGGCGTCGTCGCGTTTCTCTGGGGTGCCGGGTCGGCGCTCGTGGAGGGCCTGCTGACCCCGCTCCGGCTCGCGGGCTGGCCGGCCCCCGTCGCCCCTCTCCTCGCCGCCGCGCTCGGTGTGCCGCTGGTCGTGTACGCCACCGTGGTCACCGGCCACCGCTTCGGCGGCCTGCTCCCGGCCGCGGGCTGGCTGGGCGCGGTGTCGCTGCTGGTCGTGCGGACGCCCGAGGGCGACCTGCTCCTGCCGGAGAGCGGGGCCGGGTACGCGCTGTTCCTCGCGGGGACGCTCGGCTTCCTCGTCGGGCTGTACCGCAGCCCCTACGATGCGGGCCGGAGGTGGAGATGAAGTCCGAGACGACCCGCCGCATCGCCCTCCTCGTGGCGGCCCTGGTCGCGATCAACGTCGTGGCGCGCCTCGTCGCCCGGTTCGCGCTCCCCGCGGGCACCGACCCGTTCCAGGCGGGCGCGTGGTCGATGCTCGCCATGGTCGTCGTGGCGGGCGTCGTCGCGTTCCGGTGGACCCGCGACCGGCGCGTGCCGCCGGTGGCCGGGGACCTGTTCTGGGCGGTGCTCGCGACGACGCTGGTCGTCACGCTCGCCGGGCCGCTGGTCAGCGCGCACCCGTCGTACGACCCCGGGTCCACGGCCGCCCAGCTCGGCCTGTGCGCGGGGCTCCTCGCCCTCGGGGGCGGCGGCGGGGTGCTGCTCGCGGTGGCGCTCGGCCTGGACCCCACCAGCCGGGCCTGGCAGGCACAGGCCGCCAGGGTGAAGCCCCGTCAGCCGGGCGCCCGCAGGTAGCGGTACTCGTGGTGGACGGTGAACCCCGCGCGCCGGTACAGCGCCAGCGCGGCCGTGTTGCCGTGCTCCGTCTGGAGGTACAGCTCAGCGGCATCCGTGCGCTCGGTGACGTGCCGCAGCAGGTGCGTCGCGAGGCCCCGCCGCCGGTGCTCCGGGGCGACCTCGACCGCCGTGAGCCCGAGCCAGCCCTCGGCCGTCGCCGTCCGGCACACGGCGGCCGCCTGCCCCGCGAGGCGCAGCGTGTGGAACTCCGGCCTCGCGCCCGCCGTGAGCACGCCCATCGCCGCGTCCGGCAGGATCCCGCCGCGGTGGTGGCAGAGCGCCAGCCAGTCGTCGCCGGGCGTCGCCGCGACCTCGACTCCGGGCAGGTCGTCCCGGCCCGGGGTGGCGGCCAGCACGTCGTCGCGGCGCGCGGTGAGCACGAGCGCGCCGTGCAACGGCTCCCAGCCGTCACCCAGGAGCCGGTCGTGCAGGTCTGCGGCCGTGGGCACCTGGGCGAGGGCGGGCAGGCCGCGTGCCGCGTACCAGCGGACGGCGACCGCCGGATCCGCGTCGTCGGTGAGCGGCAGCGCGGAGTTGGCGCGGCCGGTGAAGCCGCCGCCCGCGCGGAGCAGCCACCCGCCGGCCTCGGCGGTCTCCGTGCCGGGCCAGCCGAGGGCCGCGACACGCTCGAGCGCGAGGTCGGAGAGGCGCCGCCGCGGGGCCGGCGGGACGCGCTTCCCCCGGGTCACCTCTGTGAGCGGGACGTGGACTTCGGTAGCGTCCTTCTTGCGCACGACGGCGACCGTATCCGTCAGCGCGAGGAGCTCGCCGAGCACGTCCGAGTACTGCGGCCGCCCGTCGGACACACCGGTCCGGCGGCGCAGAACGACACGGTGCCCGATGTCACTCGCGTTGACGGATCCGGCCACCTGAACCATCCACCCCCCGGGGGAAGACACGATCTCCTGAAGCGAGATACTGAGAAAGCTGTACCCGTTCCGAAGTGTTGTCCCCGACCCGCAGTGTTGCGCTGTCGGATCGCCGAGAGGACTGTCCCGTGACCTACGTCATCGCCGAGCCCTGCGTGGACGTGCTCGACAAGGCGTGCATCGAGGAATGCCCCGTCGACTGCATCTACGAGGGGAACCGGATGCTCTACATCCACCCCGACGAGTGCGTGGACTGTGGTGCGTGCGAGCCGGTGTGCCCGGTCGAGGCCATCTTCTACGAGGACGACGTCCCGGCGCAGTGGAAGGACTACTACACCGCGAACGTCGACTTCTTCGCCGACCTCGGGTCTCCCGGCGGCGCCTCCAAGATGGGGAAGATCGACAAGGACCACCCCATCGTCGCCGCGGTCCCCGCCAAGGACGAGCACTGAGCACGCCCCAGCACCCCACCGCGCCGCCTGCCCACTCCGGGCGGGCGGCGCGGTCGCTTCCGGACTTCCCCTGGGACACGCTCGCGCCGTACGCGACGACGGCACGGGCGCACCCGGGCGGCGTCGTGGACCTCTCGGTGGGCACGCCCGTCGACCCCACCCCGCCGGTGGTCCGGGAGGCGCTCGCCGCGGCGTCCGACGCCCACGGGTACCCGCTGACCGCCGGGACGCCGGAGCTGCGGGAGGCGCTCGCCGGGTGGTTCGCCCGCCGGTGCGGCGCCCGCGCGGGAGAGCTGGGCGTCCTGCCGACGATCGGCTCGAAGGAGCTCGTCGCCTGGCTGCCGACCCTGCTCGGGCTCGGGCCCGAGGACACCGTGGTGATCCCGGAGCTCGCGTACCCGACGTACGACGTGGGCGCGCGCCTCGCCGGTGCGCAGCTCGTGCGCGCGGACTCCACCGCGGCGCTCGGCCCCGCGCCCGTGGCGATGGTGTGGGTCAACTCGCCGTCCAACCCGACCGGGCGCGTCCTGCCGGCCGAGCACCTCGCGAAGGTGGTCGCGTGGGCCCGCGAGCGCGGCGCCGTCGTGGTGAGCGACGAGTGCTACCTGGAGCTCGGCTGGGAGGCCGACCCGGTCAGCGTGCTGCACCCGGACGTGTGCGGCGGGTCGTACGAGGGCGTCCTCGCGGTCGGGTCGCTGTCCAAGCGGTCGAACCTCGCCGGGTACCGCGCCGCGTTCGTCGGCGGCGACCCGGTTCTGGTCGCGCGGCTGCTCGAGGTCCGCAAGCACGCCGGGATGATCGTGCCCGCCCCGGTCCAGGCCGCGATGGTGGCCGCCCTCGGGGACGACGAGCACGTCGCCGAGCAGCGGGAGCGGTACGCCGCCCGCCGCACGACGCTCCGCGACGCCCTGACGACGGCCGGGTTCACGGTCGAGCACTCCGAGGCCGGGCTGTACCTGTGGGTGACCCGCGGCGAGGACTGCTGGGACACCGTGTCCTGGCTCGCCGAGCGGGGGATCCTGGTGGCGCCGGGGACGTTCTACGGACCGGCGGGGCAGCGGCACGTGCGCGTCGCGCTCACCGCGACCGACGAGCGGGTGGCGGCGGCGGCCGGGCGCCTCTCCTGAGGGGGCGCCCGGCCGCCGGGCGTCAGTTCGCGTGCAGGGCGGCGTTGAGCGCGATGCCCTGGCCCCGGCGCGCCACGGCCTCGAGCGCACCCGAGACGGAGTTGCGGCGGAACAGCAGGCCGGACTGCCCGGACAGCTCGAGGGCCTTGACGACCCGCCCGTCGGGCAGGGTCAGCTTCGAGCCCGCCGTGACGTACGCGCCGGCCTCGACCACGCAGTCGTCGCCGAGCGAGATGCCGATGCCCGCGTTGGCGCCGAGCAGGCAGCGCGCGCCGATCGAGATGACCTGCTTCCCGCCGCCGGACAGCGTGCCCATGATCGAGGCACCGCCGCCGATGTCGGAGCCGTCGCCGACGACGACGCCCGCGGAGATGCGGCCCTCGACCATCGAGGCGCCGAGCGTGCCCGCGTTGAAGTTCACGAAGCCCTCGTGCATCACGGTCGTCCCGGACGCGAGGTGGGCGCCGAGGCGGACCCGGTCGGCGTCGGCGATGCGCACCCCCGCCGGGACGACGTAGTCGGTCATCCGCGGGAACTTGTCCACCCCGAACACCTGGAGGGTCACCCCGGCGGCGCGCAGCCGCAGGCGGGTGTTCTCGAAGTCCTCGACCGCGCAGGGGCCCGCGGAGGTCCACACCACGTTCGGCAGGACGCCGAACAGGCCGTCCAGCGACAGGCCGTGCGGCCTCACCAGCCGGTGCGACAGCAGGTGCAGGCGCAGGTACGCGTCGTGCGTGTCGAGCGGCCCCGCCGACAGGTCCCGGACGTGGGTCACGACGACCTGCCGCCGGACGCCCCGGGCCGGGTCGGGACCGAGCAGCGCGCCGCCGGCGAGGCCCAGCAGCCCCTCGGCCTCGGCGTCGTCGATGCGGACCGTGCCGCCGCCGGTGAGGCCCAGCTTCGCCACGAGGGCGGTGTCCGGGCCGAGGCTCGGGGCGGGGTACCAGGTGTCGAGCACGCGGTCGTCGTCGGTCAGCGTGGCGATCCCGACGCCCCAGGCGGCGAGGGGCGCGGAGGTGTCGGCGGGGGTCGGTACGGTCATGGCCCGAAGCCTAGTGAGGGGTGATCGCGCTGCCGGACGCGGTCTTCGAGGACCTGAACGCGGACGCGGCGGAGCCGGCCGTGACCGGGACGTGTACACCGGCGACCCCGCCCTGCCCCGAGGCCCGCGGCGCGACCGTGCTGCGCGGGCCGGACGACGAGATCCGCTGGTGGGTGACGGCGGACCCGGAGGGGAACGAGTTCTGCGCGTTCGCGCCTCGTTAACCTGCGGGGCATGCCTCTCGACCTCGCCGCCGACCCCGTCGCCCTGACCGCCGCGCTGGTGGACGTCCCGTCCGTGTCCGGTACCGAGCGGGCCCTCGCGGACCTGCTGGAGGACGCCCTGCGCGGGCTCGGGCACCTCGAGGTCGTGCGCGACGGGGACGCGGTCGTCGCCCGCACGTCGCTCGGGCGGCCCGAGCGGGTGCTGCTCGCCGGCCACCTCGACACCGTGCCGATCGCGGACAACGTGCCGTCGCGCGTCGAGGGCGACCGCCTGTACGGGTGCGGGACCACCGACATGAAGTCCGGGGTCGCCGTGCTGCTGCACCTCGCCGCCACGGTCCGCGAGCCCCGGTACGACCTGACGCTCGTCTGCTACGACAACGAGGAGGTCGAGGCGTCCCGGAACGGCCTCGGCCGGCTCGCCCGGAACCGCCGCGACCTGCTCGACGCCGACCTCGCGATCCTGCTCGAGCCGACGAACGGGCTCGTCGAGGCCGGCTGCCAGGGCACCCTGCGGGCGGTCGTGCGGACGTCCGGGCGGCGGGCCCACTCGGCGCGCTCGTGGCTCGGGACGAACGCGATCCACGCGGCGGGGGAGGTGCTGCGGCGGCTCTCGGCGTACGAGCCGCGGTCGGTCGACCTCGACGGCTGCGTGTACCGCGAGGGGCTGAACGCCGTGAAGATCTCCGGCGGCGTGGCGGGCAACGTCGTGCCGGATGCCTGCGAGGTCACGGTGAACTTCCGCTTCGCGCCCGATCGGGACGAGGCCGCGGCGGAGGCGCACGTCCGCGAGGTGCTCTCCGGCTTCGACGTGGAGGTGACCGACTCGGCGCCGGGGGCGCTGCCGGGACTCGCCGCGCCCGCGACCCGGGCCTTCCTCGCGGCGGTGGGCGGGGAGCCGGTGGCGAAGTACGGGTGGACGGACGTGGCGCGGTTCGCGGAGCTGGGGATCCCGGCGCTGAACTTCGGGCCCGGCGACCCGAACCTCGCCCACACGCGCGAGGAGTACGTGGACATCCCGACGATCACGGCGGGCGCGGCGGCGCTGCGGGCGTACCTCGGCTGAGCCGGTCGGCGGCGCGGCGCAGCGGACCGCGCCAGGTGGAACGCCGCCGCCGGCCGGCCGTCGCCCGCCTCGGCGGGGGACGACACCCCCGGACCGGCGGGGCGCGCCCGGCGATCGTCGCCGTCCCGGTTTACGGTGGCGCCCATGACCCGCGAGAACGGGGCCGGCCGGCCCGCCCACGCCCACCACGGATCGGAGGCCGAGCGCCACAAGGGCCCGGTCACCCTGCGCCGCCGCCAGGTGCCGAGCAGCACCACAGACCAGCGCCTGCTCGACAGCCGCGGACCGACCGACTGGGTCCACACCGACCCGTGGCGGGTCCTGCGGATCCAGGCCGAGTTCATCGAGGGCTTCGGGCAGCTGGCCGAGCTGGGCAAGGCCGTGAGCGTGTTCGGCTCCGCGCGGACCCGCCGCGACAGCGCCGAGTACGCGCTCGGCGAGAAGCTCGGCCACGCGCTCGTCGAGGCGGGGTTCGCCGTGGTGACCGGCGGCGGCCCCGGTGCCATGGAGGCGGCCAACAAGGGCGCCTGTGAGGCGGGCGGCATCTCGGTCGGCCTCGGCATCGAGCTGCCGTTCGAGCAGGACCTGAACCCGTACGTCGACGTGGGCATCAACTTCCGGTACTTCTTCGCGCGGAAGACGATGTTCGTGAAGTACTCGCAGGCCTTCTGCGTGCTGCCGGGCGGCTTCGGCACGATGGACGAGCTGTTCGAGGCGCTCACGCTGGTGCAGACCGGCAAGGTGACGCGGTTCCCGGTGGTGCTGCTGGGCACGGCGTACTGGTCGGGGCTCCTCGAGTGGATCCGGGACACGATGCTCCCGGCGGGCATGATCGGCGCCGCGGACCTCGGCCTCGTGACGGTCACCGACGACGTCGAGGAGGCCGTCGAGCACATCGTGCAGTCACAGGAGTGGGGGAGCGCGGCGGAGTGCGACTCGGTCGCGGAGACCGCTGCGGAGCAGCGCGAGGCGGCCGCCTCGCCGGAGGCCTGAGCGCGTGGCGGCGATCTGCGTCTACTGCGCGTCGAGCGAGCGCATCGAGGTCCGGTACGTCGAGCTGGCCGCCGAGGTCGGGGCGGAGCTGGCGCGGCGCGGTCACACGCTCGTGACCGGGGGAGGGAAGGTGTCCATGATGGGCGCCGTGGCGCGGGCCGCCCGCGCCGGCGGGGCGCGGACGGTCGGCGTGATCCCCGCCGGGTTGCGCGACCGCGAGGTGGCCGACACGGACTCGGACGAGCTGGTCGTCACCGGCACGATGCGGGAGCGGAAGGCCGGGATGGACGACCGGGCGGACGCGTTCCTCGCGCTGTCCGGCGGGCTCGGGACGCTGGAGGAGCTGTTCGAGGTCTGGACGTCCCGGGCGCTGGAGTTCCACACCAAGCCGGTCGTGCTGCTCGACCCCGAGGGCTTCTACGCGCCGCTGCTGGACTGGCTGCGGCAGCTCGCCGCCGACGGGTTCGTGCGGGAGTCCGCGCTCGACCTGCTGTACGTCGCGAAGACGGTCGGCGACGCCCTCGACGCATGCGAGGGCGGACCCGCGACCTAGGCGAGTCCGCGCCGCGCCACCGCGGGCCCGGTGTCCCCCCGCACCGCCGACACCAGGTCCAGCACCCGCCGCGTCGCGGCCACGTCGTGCGCCCGGAACACCCGCGCACCCTGCCACGCGGACAGCGCCGTCGCGGCGAGCGTGCCCTCCAGCCGCGCCTCGACGGGCAGGTCGAGGGTCTCTCCGACGAAGTCCTTGCGCGACAGCGCGACCAGCACCGGCCAGCCGGTGGCCACCAGCTCGTCCAGGCGGCGGGTGAGCTCGAGCGAGTGGCGGGTGTTCTTGCCGAAGTCGTGCGCCGGGTCGATCAGGATCCCGTCCGGCCGTACGCCCGCCTCGACGGCACGCTCCGCGAGGCCCGTGAGGGTCCGCACCACCTCCGGCACCACGTCGCCGTACGCCACCCGGTGGGGCCGGGTCCGGGGGGTGAGGCCCCCCGCGTGGGCGCACACGAGACCCGCGCCGGTCTCCGCCGCCACGGTGGCGAGTTCGGGGTCCGGCCCGCCCCACGTGTCGTTCAGCAGGTCGGCGCCCGCCGCGACCGCCGCGGCCCCGACCTCCGCGCGCCAGGTGTCGGCGCTGATGACCAGGTCCGGGTGGCGCTCCCGGACGGCGGCGAGGAAACCGACCGTCCGCCGCAGCTCCTCCGCGGTGTCCACCTCGTCGCCGGGACCGGCCTTCACGCCGCCGATGTCGACGATGCCCGCCCCCTCGGCGACGGCGCGGTCGACGGCCGCCATCGCGGTGTCGTCGGCGTACGTCGCCCCGCGGTCGAAGAACGAGTCGGGCGTCCGGTTGACGATCGCCATCACCACGAGCTCTCGCGGCCCGAACGTCCTCTTCCCGAGCCTGAGCACCCCACCGCTCGCCGTCACCGCGCCTCCTCCGGTCGTCCTGGTCGGGCCCAGCGTGACACGATGCCCGCGTGCGAGACCTGTTGCTCACCCTGGCCGTCGCCCTCGTCCTGGGGTTCATCGTGTTCGGCGCGGTCGCCTTCACGCTCGGGAAGGCGACCGGCCTCGACCCGGCGAGCCCCGACGCGGCCCCCTACGACCTTCCCCAGGACGCCGGCGTGACGCCCGCCGACATCGCCGCGGTCCGCTTCGACGTCGTGGCGCGCGGGTATCGGATGGACCAGGTGGACGTGGTGCTCGAGCGCCTCGCCCACGACCTCGGCGTCCGTGACGAGGAGATCCGGGCGCTCCGCGAGGAGGTCCGTTCCCTGCGGGCCGCGGACGCAGCCGAGGCCGATGCCGAGCCCGTCTGACCGCGGGCCCGGGGTGCTCGCCGCGGACCGGGTCGTCGCCGCGCCGCGGGATGTCGTTTTCGCGGCCGCGACCGACTGGGAGCGCCAGGGCACCTGGATCCCGCTCACGCGTGTCCGGATCGCCCGCGGTGACGGGCGGTCGGCGGGCAGCGTGGTGGAGGCGTTCACCGGGGTCGGGCCGCTCGGCTTCCTCGACGTGCTCGAGATCGTGCGGTACGACCCGCCGCGCGCCGTCGAGGTGCTCCACGTCGGGCGGTGGGTGCGCGGGCCGGGTGCGTTCACGTTCGGTGAGGTCGACGCGGGGACGCGCGTCGGCCTGCGGGAGTGGCTGCACCTGCCCGGCGGCCGCGCCGGGAGGCTCGCGTGGGCGCTCGCCCGCCCGCTGGCGGAGGCGGCCGCCCGGCGGTCGCTCGCGACGTTCGCGCGCGGGCTCGGCCGGTGAGCGGCCTGCTCGTCGGCGGCGACGGCCTCGCCCGCTGCGCCTGGGCCGGGACGGCGCCCGAGTACCTCGCGTACCACGACACCGAGTGGGGCCGGCCGGTCACCGGCGACGACGGGCTGTTCGAGCGGCTGTGCCTCGAGGCGTTCCAGTCCGGGTTGTCGTGGCTGACGATCCTGCGGAAGCGGGAGGCGTTCCGGCGCGCCTTCGCCGGGTTCCACCTCGAGGCGGTGGCGGCGTTCGGCCCGGCGGACACCGAGCGACTGCTCGCCGATGCGGGCATCGTCCGGAACCGCGCCAAGATCGACGCGGCGGTGCGCAACGCCCGCGCCGCGCTGGCGCTGGACGAGGGGCTGGCGGCCCTGCTCTGGTCGTACGCGCCGCCACCCCGGCCCCGGCCCGTCGGCGGCGTGCCGGCGACCGCCCCGGAGTCCGTCGCGATGGCACGGGAGCTCAAGCGCCGCGGGTTCGCGTTCGTCGGCCCCACGACGGCGTACGCCCTGATGCAGGCGACCGGGATGGTGGACGACCACCTCGCGGGCTGTCACGTGCCTATCGCCCGGTGAAGGTCGGCTTCTCCTTCGCGACGAACGCGGCCGTGGCGTTCCGGTGGTCCTCGGTCGCGCCGGTCACCGCCTGCGCCACGGCCTCGCGCTCGAGCGCATCCGCGAGCGTCGAGCTCGCCGCGTGGGCGAGGGACGCCTTGATCTCGCGGTAGGCGACCGTCGGTCCCGCGGCGAGGCGGGCGGCGAGCCGCTGCGCGGCCGGCAGCACGTCGTCGTCGGTGCCGACCACCCGGGTGAGGAGCCCGAGCCGGTCCGCCTCGGTCACGTCGAACGGCTCCGCGAGGAGCAGCAGCTCGGTCGCCTTCGCGTACCCGACCAGGCGCTGCAGCGTCCAGGACGCACCGGAGTCCGCGCCGAGCGCGACGTTGGCGAACGCCATGAGGAACCGCGTCGACGGCCCGCCGATCCGGAAGTCCGCCGCGAACGCGAACGCGGCCCCCGCGCCCGCGGCCATCCCGCGGACCGCGGCGACGACCGGCTTGGGCATCTCGGCGATCCCGAGCGTGATCGGGTTGTAGTGCGCCCGCACGGTGCCGAGCGGGGCGGGGTCACCCGCCTCGAGCAGCGCGACGTGCTCGCGGAGGTCCTGCCCCACGCAGAAGCCACGCCCCTCGCCCGCCAGCACCACGGCCCGCACGGAGTCGTCGTCCCGCACCTCGGTGAGCGCGGCGAGCAGTGCCTCCTTGAGTGCCACCGAGAGGGAGTTCATCGACTCGGGGCGGCGCATGGTCAGGGTGGCGACGCCGTCGGCACGTTCTACGGTGAGGAGGTCGGACACGGTGGACCCTTCCGTGGCGGGAGCTGCCCCCGGATCCTGCCGTACACCGGGCGCCGACCCCCCGGCCGGGGCCCCGTGGGCATGCCGTACCGTCCCCCGGTTTGGGCCGGGAGCCGATCATGCGAGAGAATGACACCGATGACACTGCGGCCACCGTTCGGTGCCCCGCGGTCGGGACGTCGTGATCGCGCGATCGGCGGTCACTGGTCGAGGGGAGCACAACATGGCGGCGATGAAGCCGCGGACGGGTGACGGTCCGCTCGAGGTCACCAAGGAGGGACGCGGCATCGTGATGCGCGTTCCGCTCGAGGGCGGTGGCCGCCTGGTGGTCGAGATGTCCGCCGAGGAGGCGAGCGACCTCGGCGATGCCCTCAAGAACGTCGTGGGCTGAGCCGTCACCTGAGCTCCACCGCGGCCCCGGCCCCACCGACGTGGTGACGGCCGGGGCTGCGTGCTGTGCGGGGTACCGTCCCCAGAGCAGCGCCGACCCGAGGGAGTACCGCCAGTGCCGCTCGTGAGCCTTCCGGGAGTACCCGTACGCCGCCTGCCGGAGGTGCGGCGGGTCGCCGCCCGGGGGAGGACACCGGTCCTCGCGCTCCCGGTCGGCGCCGGCGGGATGCTCGTCTCCGCGGTGCCCGAGGACCTCCGCGAGGTGCTGGAGGCGTTCCTGGCCGACAGTGGGCACACGGGCAAGGCCGGAACCGTGCAGTCGCTCCCGCGGCCCACGCTCACGCCGTCGGTGGTGCACCTGGTCGGCATCGGGGACGGTGACGAGGCCGGCTGGCGTGCCGCCGGCGCGGCACTGGCCCGCGCGGTGGCGTCGAAGCCCCGCGCCGCCCTGGAGCTGCCGGACGGGCTCGCGTCCGGCGCGGTGCGCGGACTGGTGGAGGGCCTGCTGCTCGCCGCCTACCGGTACACGCTGGCCGCCGACGCGGAGCCGCCGACGCTGAAGCGCATCGACATCGTCGCGGCCGAGGTCGACGAGGACGAGGTGGCGGCCGCCCGCGCCGTCGCCGAGGCCACCTGGACGGCCCGCGACCTCGTCAACACCCCCGGCTCGGTGAAGTCCCCCGACTGGCTCGCCAAGGCCGCCGTGAAGGCCGCGTCCGCCCACGGCGTCACCGCGGTGGTCCGGGAGCCGGACCGGCTCGCGGCGGAGGGCTTCGGCGGCATCCTCGCGGTCGGCGGCGGATCGGTCCGCGGGCCGCGCCTGGTCGAGCTGACGTGGGCACCGCGGGGTGCGCGGCGGCACGCCGTCCTGGTCGGCAAGGGGATCACGTTCGACACCGGCGGCATCTCGATCAAGCCCGGTCCCGGCATGGGGCTGATGAAGAAGGACATGGGCGGCGCGGCGGCCGTCCTCGGCGCCGTGCTGGGAGCCGCGGCGCTGCGGCTGCCCGTGAAGGTCACCGGGCTCCTCGCGATCGCCGAGAACATGCCGAGCGGCTCCGCGTACCGCCCCGGCGACGTGGTCCGCCACCACGGCGGCAGGACCAGCGAGATCCTCAACACCGACGCCGAGGGCCGGGTCGTGCTCGCGGACGCGCTCGCGTACGCGTCCGCGCGGCTGAAGCCGGACGTGCTCGTGGACCTGGCCACGCTCACCGGCGCGCAGAGCGTCGCGCTGGGAAAGCGGACGGCGGCGCTGTTCAGCGACTCGGACGATCTCGCCGACTCCCTGGCGGCCGCCGCGGCGCAGGCGGGGGAGCGGGTGTGGCGGATGCCGCTGCACCCCGACTACGTGGCAGAACTGAAGTCGGAGGTCGCGGACCTCAACAACGCGGCCGGGAACCCGGGCGCGGTGACGGCGGCGCTGTACCTGCGGGAGTTCGCGGGCGCGGCGGCGGACCGGTGGGCACACCTCGACATGTCCGGGCCGGCCTGGTCGGACAAGGCGGACGGGGAGCTCGCGAGGGGCGCGACCGGGTGGGGTGTGCGGACGCTGGTGCGCTGGCTGGAGGGCCTGGCCGCGGCCTGATCACCCCGGGGGATCCCGCCCGGCGAGCGGCCGCGCCACCTCACGGCGCCGGGACCCCCGCACGCCGGACGCTGTCGTAGATCCCCAGCGTCTGCTGCGCGATCGCGTCCCACGCGAAGTGCTCCACCGCCCGCTTCCGCCCCGCCGTGCCCATCGCCGCCGCCCGCGCCGGGTCCCGCACCAGGGCGTTGAGCCCGCCGGCCAGCGCCGCCTCGAACGCCTCCACGTCCGCCGGGTCGTAGTGCGCCAGGTACCCCGTCTCGCCGTCCACCACGACCTCCGGGATCCCGCCCACGTCGCTCGCGACCACGGCAGTCCCGCACGCCATCGCCTCGAGGTTGACGATCCCCAGCGGCTCGTACACCGAGGGACAGCAGAACGCCGTCGCGTGCGACAGCAGCTGGACGACGTGCTCGCGCGGCAGCATCTCCTCGATCCAGGAGACGCCGCCGCCGCGCTCCGCCCGCAGCGCCTCGACGCCGGACGACACCTCGGCCGCGATCGCCGGCGTGTCCGGCGCGGACGCGCACAGCACGACCTGGACGCCCGGGTCGAGGCGGTGGGCGGCGGCGAGCAGGTGCGGCAGGCCCTTCTGGCGGGTGATGCGCCCGACGTACACCACGTACGGCCGGTCCGGGTCCACCCCGAGCGCCCGCACCACGCCGGTCGAGGGGTCCGGCGCGTAGAAGTCCGTGTCCACCCCGTTGTGCACGACGTGGACGCGGGCGGGATCGACGGCCGGGTACGCGGCCAGCACGTCGGACCGCATCCCGTTGCTCACCGCGATCACCGCGGCCGCCGCCTCGTACGCTGTCCGCTCCGCCCAGCTCGACAGCGCGTACCCGCCGCCGAGCTGCTCGGCCTTCCACGGCCGCAGCGGCTCGAGCGAGTGCGCGGTGACGACGTGCGGGATGCCGTGGAGCAGCGAGGTCAGGTGCCCGCCGAGGTTGGCGTACCAGGTGTGCGAGTGCACGACGTCCGCGCCCGTGACCGCGGCCGCCATCTCGATGTCGATGGCCAGGGTGCGCAGGGCCGCGTTCGCGCCGGCCAGCTCGGCGGGCGGGACGTGTGCCGTGGCCCCGGGGCGCGGCTCGCCGAAGCAGTGCACGTCGACCTCGGTCAGCTTGCGCAGCTCGCGGACGAGGAAGTCCACGTGTACCCCGGCTCCGCCGTAAATGGTCGGAGGGTATTCATTCGTCAGCACTGCGACGCTCATGTGATCACACTAGGGTCTGCTCATGCGACGTGGTCGGCAGATGCGCTCCGTGCTGGGCATCGTGATGGCGGGCGGCGAGGGCAAGCGGCTGATGCCGCTGACGGCCGACCGCGCGAAGCCCGCCGTGCCGTTCGGCGGCCAGTACCGGCTGGTGGACTTCGTCCTGTCCAACCTCGTCAACGGCGGCTACCTGCGGATCTGCGTGCTCACCCAGTACAAGTCGCACTCGCTCGACCGGCACATCACGACGACGTGGCGGATGAGCACGATGCTCGGGAACTACGTGACCCCCGTCCCGGCGCAGCAGCGCCTCGGCCCGCGCTGGTACACCGGCTCCGCGGACGCGATCTACCAGTCGCTCAACCTCGTGTACGACGACGAGCCCGAGTACATCGTGGTGTTCGGCGCGGACCACGTGTACCGGATGGACCCCCGGCAGATGGTCGAGCAGCACATCGAGTCCGGCGCGGGCGTGACCGTCGCGGGGATCCGGGTGCCGCGCAAGGAGGCGCACGCGTTCGGCGTCATCGACACCGCCGAGGACGGCAGACGGATCACGCAGTTCCTCGAGAAGCCGGCCGACCCGCCCGGCCTGTCCGACGACCCCGAGTCCACGTTCGCGTCGATGGGCAACTACGTCTTCACCACCGAGGCGCTGATCGAGGCGCTGCGGATCGACGCGGGGGACTCCGGGTCCGTGCACGACATGGGCGGCAACATCATCCCGATGATGGTCGAGCAGGGCGCCGCCGAGGTGTACGACTTCGCGCAGAACGAGGTCCCCGGCGCGACCGACCGCGACTGCGGGTACTGGCGTGACGTCGGCACCCTCGACGCGTACTACGACGCGCACATGGACCTGATCTCGGTCCACCCGGTGTTCAACCTGTACAACCGGCAGTGGCCGATCCTCACCAGCCCGCCGCAGCTGCCGCCCGCGAAGTTCGTCCTCGGCGGCCACGCCCACGAGTCGATGGTCGGCATGGGGTCGATCATCACCAACGCCGAGGTCCACCACTCGGTGCTGTCGCCGGACGTCTACGTGACCGAGGGCGCACACGTCACCGACTCGGTGCTCATGCAGGGGGTACGGATCGGCCGGGGCGCGGTGGTGCGCCGCGCGATCCTGGACAAGAACGTGGTGATCCCCGAGGGCGTGCAGATCGGGGTGGACCTCGAGCGGGACCGGAAGCTCTACACGGTCACCGACTCGGGCATCGTCGTGCTGGGCAAGGGCGAGCAGGTGGTCCCCTAAGCCGGCTGCTTGACCCCCACCAGCAGGCCGTCGCCCACGGGCAGCAGGGCGGGGACGAGGTCCTCGCGGTCCCGGACCAGCTTCGCGACCTCACGCAGCGCCACCGACTCGGGGTCGCGCGCGGCCGGGTCGGCGACACGGCCCCTCCACAGCGCGTTGTCCATCGCGATCACGCCGCCCGGGCGCAGCAGGCGCAGGGCCGCCCCGAGGTAGTCCGCGTACTCGGTCTTGTCCGCGTCGACCAGCACGAGGTCGTACGACGCGTCCGCCAGCCGCGGCAGCACGTCCAGCGCGCGGCCGTTGATGAGCCGGAAACGCGAGGACGCGAACCCGGCCTCCGCGAACGTCTGCCGCGCCAGCCGCTGGTGCTCCGACTCCACGTCGATGCTGGTCAGCACGCCCTCCGGCCGCATGCCGCGCAGCAGCCAGACGCCGCTGACGCCGGTACCGGTGCCGATCTCCACGACCGCGCGGGCCCCCAGCGTCGCGGCGAGCACGCGCAGCGCGGCCCCGCCTCCGGGTCCGATCGGCACGCAGCCGACCTCGGACGCCCGGGCGCGCGCCGTCGCGAGGACGGCGTCCTCGGCGACGTACGACTCGGCGAACTCCATGCTCGCGGAGAGTGCACCACTCGGCCCGGCGATCGCGCACCTCCCGGCTGTCTGGACTGTCGCCCCAGCGTAGGCGACCGGGGCCGCGCGGACGTGCCGCCACACCGGGAACCCGCCACGGCGGACGCGCGTTGTACCGGCCGAGGGGCGAAGGTTCCCTCCCTGCGAGGATGTACCCACGAGGAGGACGGCGCACCATGGCCGGTACGTGCGCATGACCGCCTGTCTCGCGGGAGGGGGGAGCCCGGTGACCGACGCGACGGTCGGACCCGACGCCGGGTGGACGCCGCCCACCTGGGAAGAGGTGGTGCGCGAGCACTCGCCGCGCGTCTACCGGCTCGCGTACCGGCTGACCGGCAACCGGTACGACGCCGAGGACCTCACCCAGGACGCGTTCGTCCGGGTGTTCCGCTCCCTCGAGGGATTCCAGCCCGGGACGTTCGAGGGCTGGCTCCACCGCATCACCACGAACCTGTTCCTGGACTCGGTGCGCCGCAAGGCCAGGATCCGGTTCGACGCGCTCCCCGACGACGCCGAGCGGATCGCGGGCCCCGGGCGGACGCCCGAGCAGGCGTACACGGACGACCGCTTCGACGACGACGTCCAGTCCGCGCTCGACGCCCTGGCGCCCGAGTTCCGCGTCGCGGTCGTGCTGTGCGACATCGAGGGGCTGTCGTACGAGGAGATCGCCACCACCCTGGGGATCAAGCTGGGCACGGTCCGGAGCCGGATCCACCGCGGCCGCGTCCAGCTGCGGGAGGCGCTGGCCCACCGCGCACCGCGCCGTGCCGGCCGCGCCGGTGAGGAGGCACGGTGAGCACGTCCGGACATCGCCGCGACCCGCACCTGGGCGGCCTCGTCGCCGCGGTCGTCGACGGCGCGCTGGACCACGTGGCGCGCGAGCGCGCGCTCGGGCACGTCGCCCGGTGCGACGACTGCCGCGCGGAGGTCGAGGCGCAGCGCCGGATCAAGGCCCGGCTGTCCGGGCTGGGCGGCCCCGAGGTGCCCGCCGGGCTGGCGGCGCGCCTGCTGGCCCTGCCCGACGGCACCGGGACGGGCAACCCGAGGGTCGCGGAGCTGCCGCAGCTCCGGCTGGCGGCGAGCTTTCGTCCCCCCGTACCCGTCGCCCCGGCTCGCCGGGACGGGGGTCGCCGGGACGGGGCACGCCGGGACGGGGCACGCCCGGTCGGGGCCCGTCCCGCCGGACGTCCCGCCGGCCGACCGGCGCGCCGGCGGGTGGCCGGGGTGGCCGGGGTGGCCGCCGGGGGCCTCGCCGCCTTCGCCGTGAGCCTCGCGACCGTCCTGGCCCTCGGCTCCCCCGACCGGGTGCAGCCGATCGTGCCGGCCGTCGACGCGTACACCGTGGAGCACAGCCGCACCGCCGTCGGCGTCCCGGGCGCCGACGTCGCCGCCGAGCTCGCCGGACTCACGGCCTCGGGCGGCCGGTGACGGCGTGACGCTGCTGGACTCGACCGCCGCCAGGGCTGTCCTGGTGGTCGGCGCGGGGGCGGTCGGCGCCGCGGTGTGCTCCGCCGGCCTGGGCGCGATCGGAGGCCCGCCGCCCGCGGTGCCCGTGCCGTCCCCGTCGCAGCGAGTGCTGTCGGCCGCCGAGCAGGACGCGATCAGCTACCTGCGCCGGGCCGCCACGGCGGAGCGGACGGAGACGTACTCGGGCGAGAAGTGGCTCTCCAGCCGGTCCTCCGCCGGTGCGGTGACCGTGCTCGAGGTGCGGCACGACCCGGCGCGGGGCACCTGGGTGGAGCCGCGCACCCCGGCGCACGTCTCCGCGCACACCGTGCCCGGGGCGGACACCGTCGACCTCGACGGCGAGGCGCTCGCCGCGCTCCGCCACCACTACACGCTCGCGGTCCGCGGCGCCGACCGCGGCGCGGGACGGGCCGCCACCGTGGTCGAGGCCCGGGCGCTGGACGGGGGCCGGGTGGCCGGGAGGTTCTGGCTCGACGACGAGACGGGGCTCCTGCTGCGGCGTGAGCTGTACGACACCGGCGGCGACATCGTGCGGGCCACGGCCTTCGTGCGGCTCGACGTGGGGCGCGCGGCGGCCGCCGTGCCCGCGGAGAGCCGGGTCGACCGGGACGACGCCCCGGTCCGCGCGCTCGACGGCGCGGCCCTCGCCGCCTTCCGCCGGGCGGGATGGCAGCTGCCCGACCTGCTGCCGGGCGGGATGGAGCGGTACCGGGCCCTGGAACGGACCGTCGGCGGGCACCCCGTCGTGCAGGTGGCGTACAGCGACGGGATCTTCACGGTGTCGCTGTTCGCCGAGCGGGGACGGCTGGACGCGCGGTCGCTGCACGGGTTCCGGGTGGACCGGGTCGCCGGTACCACCGTGTACTCCCGCGACGGGCTGCACCGCACGCTGGTGTGGGCCGGGGGTGAGGCGGTGTACACGCTCCTCCTCGACGCCCCGGAGCCGCTCGGGCCACGGCTGGTGGCGGCCCTGCCGCACACTCCGGGGGACGGCGTGCTCGCCCGGTTGGGCCGCGGCATCGCCCGGGTGGGATCCTGGGCGAATCCGTTCGACTGAGAGCCCGCCCACCCGGTTCCGAGGAGCGTGCACGTGAGCGACGAGCGTCCCACCGAGCCGCGGAACGGGACCACGGCGGACGAGCCGGCCCCCGCCGCCGCGTCCCCCTGGGCTCCGGACGCCGCGGCGCCGGCCACGCCGCAGGTACCGTCGGCCGACCCGGCCGAGGCCCCGTCCGCTGCACAGGGAAACCCGGCGCAGGCGTCCTCGGACGTGCCCGGGAGCCCGGATCCGGCGGCGCGGCCGCAGCCCTCGCCGTGGTGGGCCGTGGGCGCGCAGCGTGACCCGTGGCGTGATCCCGCGTCGAACCCCGCCTGGATCGCCCCGGGGGCCCCGCCCGCGGAGGCGCCCGCCCCGCCCGACCTTCCGCCGCCCCCGGCGCGCCGCGGGCTCGGCCCGCTGCTGTCCGTCGCGCTGATCGCGGCGCTGCTGGCGGGGACGCTGGGCGGCGCGCTCGGCTTCGCGGCCGCGGCGCGGTTCGTGCACGGGGCCACCGTGACGCTCGGCAGCAACGATCCGGGCCGGGCGCCCGCGCTGGCCGACCGCCCGCCCAACTCGGTGGCCGGCATCGTCGCGAGGGTGCAGCCCAGCGTCGTGTCGATCGAGATCAGCACGGCGGGCAGCCGCGGCAACGGGTCCGGCTTCGTGGTCTCCAAGGACGGGTACATCGTCACGAACAACCACGTCGCGGCGCCCGCGGCCGCGGGCGGGAACCTGCGGGTGGTGTTCCAGGACGGCACGTACGCATCGGCGTCGATCGTCGGCCGCGACCCCAACTCCGACATCGCCGTGCTGCGGATCCGGCGGGACAACCTGCCGGCCGTGCAGTTCGGCGACTCCGACAAGGTGCTCGTCGGGGACCCGGTCGTGGCGTTCGGTTCGCCGCTGGGGCTGCAGGGCACGGTGACGTCGGGCATCATCAGCGCGCTCGACCGGCCGGTGGTCACCGGCGGCGAGCACGGGGACGAGGCCGCGTACATGGCGGCGATCCAGACCGACGCCGCGATCAACCCGGGCAACTCCGGCGGCCCCCTGGTCGACGGCAACGGCCGCGTCGTCGGGGTCAACAGCGCGATCGCGACGCTCGCCTCCTCGCCCTCCGCGCGGGCCGGCAGCATCGGCCTGGGCTTCTCCATCCCGATCAACCAGGCCAAGCGGATCGCCGAGCAGATCATCGCGACCGGGCACGCCAAGCGCACGATCATGGCCGCGACGCTCGACATGACCTACACGGACCCGGCCGGGGGCGTCCGCCTCCAGGACGTGCCGGACGGCCCGGCGCGGCGCGCGGGCCTGCGGCCGGGTGACGTCATCACCGAGTTCGACGGGCGCCGGGTCTCCGACCCCACCGACCTCATCGCGCTGATCCGGAAGTTCGCCGCCGGTACGAGGGTGCCCGTCACGTACGTCCGCGGCGGCCAGACCCGTACGGTGGAGATCACCCTCACCGAGACGAGCTGACCGTGGACCTCAACTTCATGGAGATCATCGGGCTGCTGCTGCTCGGCCTGTTCATCTTCGGGCCGGAGCGCCTCCCGAAGGTCATCGGCGACGCGGCGCGGATGCTCCGCGGAGTCCGCGAGATGGCCAGGAACGCCACCTCCGAGCTCCGCGAGGAGCTGGGCACCGACCTCGACATCGACGACCTGAACCCGCGGACGTTCGTCCGCCGCCATCTTCTGTCGGAGGACGAGCAGGAGCGGCTCACACGCCCGCTGCGGGACGCGTTCGACGACGTCCGCGAGCTGGGTACGGACTCGCCGCCCCCCTCCCCGCCGCGCCGGACCCTGCGCGACGGCGAGCGGGCGCCGTTCGACGCCGACGCGACCTGAGGCGCGCGGGGCCCCGCGGGGGGACTGGGCCGAGGGACTGGGCCGAGGGCTACGCGGGGGAGAGGCCCAGCGGCCGCCCGGCGAGGCCCCGGCGGCGTGCCGCGAGCCCGTCGGCGACCCGGATCATCGCCGCGGCGGCGGGGGACGCGGGGTTCGACAGCACCAGCGGCAGGCCGACGTCGCCGCCCTCCCGGAGCGCGGTGTCGAGCGGGATCTGGCCGAGCAGCGGCACCTGGGCGCCGAGCGACCGGGTCAGCGCGTCCGCGACGGCCTGGCCGCCGCCCGAGCCGAACACGTCCATCCGCTCGCCGTTCGGCAGGTCGAGCCAGGACATGTTCTCGACCACGCCGACCACCTGCTGGTGGGTCTGGAGCGCGATCGAGCCCGCGCGCTCGGCCACCTCGGCCGCCGCCTGCTGCGGCGTCGTGACGACGAGGATCTCGGCGCTCGGGACCAGCTGCGCGACGCTGATCGCGATGTCGCCCGTACCCGGGGGGAGGTCCATCAGCAGGACGTCCAGGTCGCCCCACCACACGTCGGCGAGGAACTGCTGCAGCGCGCGGTGCAGCATCGGCCCGCGCCAGACGACGGCGGTGTTGCCGGGCGTGAACATCCCGATCGAGATGACCTTCACCCCGTGCGCCTGCGGCGGCATGATCATCGACTCGACCTGGGTCGGCTTGCCGGTGACCCCGAGCATGCGGGGTACCGAGAAGCCGTAGATGTCCGCGTCCACGACGCCGACCGACAGGCCGCGGGCGGCGAGCGACGCGGCGAGGTTCACGGTCACGCTGGACTTGCCGACGCCGCCCTTGCCGGACGCCACGGCGTACACGCGGGTGAGCGACCCGGGCTGCGCGAACGGGATGACCGGCTCGGCGACACCCCCCCGCAGCATCTCCTGGAGGCCCTTGCGCTGCTCGGCGCTCATCACGTCGAGCTCGACGGCGACACCGCTCACGCCGGGCACCGCGCCGACCGCGGCGGTGACGTCCTTGGTGATCGTGTCCCGCATCGGGCAGCCGGCCACGGTGAGGTACACACCGACGGTGACCGCGCCGTCGGGGCCCACCTGCACGTCCTTGACCATGCCGAGGTCGGTGATGGGACGGCGGATCTCGGGGTCGTTGACCTTCGCCAGCGCGGTGCGGACCGCGTCGATCGTGGGAGCTGCCATGACCTCCATGCTAGGCGGCTCGCCGGGCATGCCGTCGCGCCGGTACCGCCGACGCGCGTAGGCTCGCGTCGATGAGCGGCCGTGAGACCGGAGTCGTGGCGCCCACCGACGGGGAGCTCGCGGTGTGGCGCTCGTTCCTCCGTGCGCATGCCACGCTGCTGCGGGCCCTCGAGGCGGAGCTCGCCGCCGAGAACCACCTGCCGCTCGGCTGGTACGACGTCCTGGTCCAGCTCGTGGAGGCCCCCGGCCGGCGCCTGCGGATGACCGAGCTCGCGGAGCGGGTGCTGCTCTCGCGCTCCGGGGTGACGCGGCTGGTCGACCGGATGGTCCGCGCGGGCCTGATCCGGCGCGTGCCGTGCGAGGACGACCTCCGCGGCACGTACGCCGAGGTCACCCGCGAGGGCGTCGACAGCCTCCGCGCCGCGGCCCCCGTGCACCTGCGCGGCGTCGCGACCCACATGACCAGCCTGCTCGAGCCGGCGGAGCTGGCCGCGCTCGGCGCCGCGATGGAGAAGATCACCCGGGCAGCCGCCGATTCCCTCGGCGACGACGCGTCCGAGGTCGCGGGCTAGCCGTACTACTCGTCCCGGCTCCGCCGGCCGATGTACGTGGAGCGCTCCGCCTCGCGACGGCCGTGGGCGGTGGGTTCCCGGCAGTACGGGCACACGTGCCACTCCGGCTGGACCGGCTTCTGGCAGGAACGGCAGCGGCCGGTGTCCAGCTCCGCGGCGCACCAGGGGCACACCAGCATGTCGGCCGCGACGCGGCGCTCGCACCGCTCGCACCGCAGGATCGAGTCCGTGTCCGCATGGGTCACGCGGAGCACCTCCTCGAAGGTCGTCAGGCCCCGCATCGCGCGCGCGATCCCGTCCGCGCGCAGCGTCCGGAGGCCCGCCTCGCGCGCGGCCTGCGTCACGGCGGCCTCGGACGCGCCCTCGAGCAGCACCCGCCGCATCACCGCGTCGACCGGGAGGATCTCGAACACGCCCGTCCGCCCGCGATACCCGCTCCCCTGGCACTCCGGGCACCCCACGCCGCGCTGCGGGTTGCCCTCGACGAGGTCCGCGGTGACGAGCCCGAGCTTGGACAGCACGTCCGGCATGGGCGTGTACGGCTCGGCACACGTCGTGCACGGCCGCCGGACCAGGCGCTGCGCGGCGACGAGCGTCAGCGACGACGCCACCAGGAACGGGTCGATGCCCATCTCCACCAGACGTGTGATCGCCTCGACGGCGCCGTTCGTGTGCAGGGTCGTCAGCACGAGGTGGCCGGTGAGGGACGCCTCGAGAGCGAGGCCCGCGGTCTCGGCGTCCCGGACCTCGCCGACGAGCACGACGTCGGGGTCCTGCCGGAGCACCGAGCGCAGCCCGGCGGCGAACGTCAGCCCGGCCTTCGGGTTCACCTGCACCTGGTTGATGCCGGGGAGCTGGATCTCGACGGGGTCCTCGAGCGTCACGACGTTGCGCTCGGGGCTCGACACCTCGTTGATCCCGGCGTACAGCGTGGATGTCTTGCCGGAGCCCGTGGGACCGCAGATGACGATGAGGCCCTGCGGGGACTCGAGCGAGGCACGGATCATCGCGAGCTGCTGCTCGTCGAAGCCGCTCGCCGCGAGGTCCGGGATGTCGCCGGCCTTGGCGAGCAGCCGGAGGACGACCTTCTCCCCGTGCATGGTCGGCAGGGTCGAGACACGGACGTCGAGCGCGGTGTCGTCGACCTGGATCCGGGTGCGGCCGTCCTGCGGGCGGCGCCGCTCGGCGATGTCGAGGCCCGACACGATCTTGATGCGGCTGATCACCGCCGCGGTGGCGCCGCGCGGGACGGTCATCACGTCGCGGAGCAGGCCGTCCACGCGGTACCGGATGCGGAGCTCCGAGCGCTGCGGCTCGATGTGCACGTCGGACACCCGGGAGCGCGCCGCGTCGGAGAGGATCGCGTTGACCAGCTTCACGATCGGGGCGTCGTCGACGCCGGCGTCGGCGGGGACCTCCTCGACCGTCGAGACGCCCAGTTCCTCGGCGAGCGCGCCCACCTCGGAGGAGTCGCTCGCGAGGCTCCACGCGCGGGCCAGCGCCTCGCGGATCTGCTGCCCGACGGCGACGACGAGCTCGACGTCGGACGCGCCGGTGTACAGCTTCACGTCGTCGACCGCGAGGATGTTCGTCGGGTCGGAGACGGCGAGGATGATGCTGCGCCCCTGCCGGGCGAGGACCATGACCTCGTGACGGTCGGACACCGGGCGGGGGAGGATCCGGGAGATCTCCGGCGGGATCTGGTACTCCGCCAGGTCGATGAGCTCGAGCCCGAGCGCGTCGGCGAGGGCCGCGGCGATCTCCCGCTCGCTGGCGAACCCGAGCTCGACCAGCAGCAGGCCGAGGCGCTTGCGGCGCTCGCCGGGCGGCGTCTCGGCCTGGACCACGAGGGCCTGGGTGAGCTGCGCCTCGCTGATGACGTCCCGCTCGAGGAGCACGTCACCGATCCGGCGGCGCCGGGTCTTGTCCTGGGCGGCCGGGCCCAGCTGCGCGGAAGTCGTCACCCGTGCTCCATCGGCAGGATCCGCCCGATCCTCGAGCCGATCGGCTGGACTTCCGCCGTGGCATGTCAGTCGTCGGAGCGACGTCCCCGGCTGGGCAGTTCGTCCCGCTTCTCCTCGACCAGGCGCTGGAGCTCGGACCGGACGAAGTCGCGGGTCGCCACCTCGCCGATCGCGATCCGCAGGGCGGCGATCTCGCGGGCGAGGTACTCGGTGTCCGCCTTCGCGGCGGCGGTCCGCTGCCGGTCCTCCTCGAGCTGGACGCGGTCCCGGTCGGCCTGACGGTTCTGCGCCAGCAGGATGAACGGCGCCGCGTACGAGGCCTGCAGGCTGAGCAGCAGCGTCAGGAACGTGAACGTGTACGGGTCGAACCGCCACCCGTCCGGCGCGACGCTGTTCCACACGAGCCAGGCGACGATGAACACCGTCATGTACATGAGGAACCGCGCGGTGCCCGAGAACCGCGCGATGCGCTCGGAGAACCGCCCGAACGTGTCCGGGTCGAAGTGCGGGACGAGCCGGCGCCGATCGTCCCGCGGGGTGTCGAGGCGCCGGGCCGGTGGGCGCTCAGCCACCGGCGTGCCCGTCCGCGTGTTCCCGGTCGCGCCAGTCCTCGGGGAGGAGGTGGTCCAGGACGTCGTCCACCGTCACCGCGCCGACGAGCCGGAAGGCGGTGTCCACCACCGGCATCGCGACCAGGTTGTACAGCGCCATCAGCCGGGTGACCTGCGGCAGCGGCACCTCGGGCGTGAGCGGCGCGATGTCGGTGTCGAGCATGCCGCCGACGAGGTCACTCGGCGGCTCCCGCAGCAGTCGCTGGAAGTGCACGATCCCGAGGTACCGCCCGGTCGGCGTGTCCATCGGCGGCCGGCAGACGAACACCTGCGCCGCGAGGGCGGGGGAAAGCTGCGGGGAGCGGACGCGGGCGAGGGCCTCGGCGACGGTGGCGTCCGGTGGGAGGATCACCGGCTCCGACGTCATCATCGAGCCCGCGGTGCCCTCGGTGTACACCAGGAGCCGCCGGACCGGCGCGGCCTCGTCGGGTTCCATCAGCTCGAGGAGGCGCTCCTGCTCGTTCTCGGGCAGCTCGGCGAGCAGGTCGGCGGCGTCGTCGGGGTCCATCGCCTCGAGCACGTCCGCCGCGCGCTCCACCGCGAGCGACTCGAGGATCTCGATCTGGTCGCCCTCGGGCATCTCCTCGAGGACGTCGGCGAGCCGGTCGTCGTCGAGGGCGGCCGCGACCTCGACGCGGCGCTTCTCGGGCAGGCCCTTCAGGGCGTGGGCGAGGTCGGCGGGGCGCATGCTCTCGAACGTGGCGAGCAGGTTGGCCGCGCCCTGATCCGCCTGGGCGGCGCGCAGCCCGGTGATGTCGCCCCACTCGAGCTGACGGAGCCGGCCCCGGCGCCGGCCCAGGAAGCCGGGGGGCTGCTCGCGGACCGCGATGCGCGTGAGCAGCCAGTCGCGGGTGCGGGTCTGTTCCATCGCGAGGTCGACGACCACGCCGGGCAGGTCGGAGTCGAGGATGTGCACCCGCCGGTCCAGCAGCTCGCCGAGGACGAGCGTCTCGCCCGTGCGCTGCTCGAAGCGGCGGAGGCTGAGCGTGCCGCTGTTGAGCACGACGGCGTCGACGTCCGCGGCCATGACCCGGCCGATCGGGACGAAGATCCGCCGCCGCTGGCTGATCTCCACCACGAGACCGGTGACGCGCGGTGCGGCGTTGCCCGGACGGAACCGGACGACCACGTCACGGATCCGCCCGACCTGGTCGCCGTTGGGGTCGAAAACGGCGATCCCGGCCAGCCGGGCCAGGTAGATGCGCGTCGCCGTCGTCACGGGAGGCAGGGTATATGTCGGCGGACGGTAGCGCCCCGCGCCGTAGGCTCCGGCCGTGGCCACCCTCGCGTACGAGATCGTCGACGTGTTCACCGCGACCCCGTTCGTCGGCAACCCGCTGGCGGTGGTGTTCGGGGCGGACGGCCTGTCGGACGCGCAGATGCAGTCCCTGGCCGCGGAGTTCAACCTGTCCGAGACCGTGTTCGTGTGCACGCCGACCGGTCCGGCCGACTACCGGGCGCGCATCTTCACCCCGGCGGTCGAGCTGCCCTTCGCCGGGCACCCCAGCGTCGGGGCGGCGCACACGCTCGCCCGTACCGGGCGGATCCGGCGCGGCGAGGTCGTGCAGGAGTGCGGCGCGGGCCTGCTGCCCGTGGTCGTCGGTCCCACGGACGACGACCCGGTGACGCTGACCGGCGGTACGCCCACCGTCGGCCCTCCGGTCGACGCCGCGCCGCTGCTCGCCGCCGTGGGCCTCGGGCCGGACGACCTCGCCGCGCCGGAGCCGCGGGTGGCCGGGTGCGGCAACCCGTTCGTGTACCTGTCGGTGCGGCCGGACGCGGTCGCGCGCGCGATGCCGGACGCCGCGGCCCTGCGGCGGATCGAGGGCGGGACGGGGCTGTCCGTGAGCTCGTGGGACGGGGCGACGGCCACGGCGCACGCGCGCGTGTTCGCGCCCGCGGCGGGGGTGCCGGAGGACCCGGCCACGGGCTCCGCGGCGGTCGGCCACGGGGTCTGGCTGGTCGAGTCGGGCGTGCTGCCGGACGGCGGCGCCTTCACGATCCACCAGGGGGCGGAAGTCGGGCGCCCGAGCGTGCTCACCTGCACGGTCGACGCGGAGGGCGGGCACGCGGTCCGCGCCACGGTGGCGGGCCGGGTCGTCCCGGTGGCGGCGGGGCGGATCCGCGTGCCGGACTAGTGCTGGCGGCGGCGACCGCGGCCCCGGCCGACCGTGTACGGCACGGTGGTGCGCGTCGCGGCGGGCGTCGCCGGGGGCGCGGCGCGGTGCCCGGTGGCGGGGAGGCTCGCACCGGCCTGGTCCGGGTCGGCGGCGGGCTCGAGACGGTTCACCACGCACTCCGCGGCCCACCGCTTCGCGGCGTCCTCGGCGCCGGCGAGGTTCAGGCGCTTCCCGAGCAGGGTGGGCACCGCGGCGTCCCACTCCTCGGTCCCCGGCTGCACCCGGCGCACGGCGGCGGGCCAGCGGACGATGCGGGCCAGTGTGTCGGCGGACCGGACCACGACGCTCGCGCGGCTCGCGTCGGCGAGGCCCGGGACCGGCTGCTCGCCGGGGCCCGAGACGATGTACAGGGCCCCGTCGATCCACACGCACCACGCCGGGGCCGCGGGCATGCCGAGCAGCTCGACCCAGACGAGCGGGGCCTTCTTCATCACCTCGGCGACGAGGGGGTGGGCGTCCGGCCCGGGCGGCACCGTGGCGGCGGGCTTCGCGGGGGCGGCCTTTGCGGGGGCGGGCTTCGCGGGGGCCGCCTTTGCGGGGGCGGCTTTCGCGGGGGCCTTCTCCTCCCCGTCCTTCCCGGCGGCCTCGCGGGACGCCTCGCGGGGCGCGGCCTCGCGCGGGGCGGCCTTCTCCGCGGGCGCCTTCCCGGGCCGGGCCTCGTCCTCGACCGGCTGCTCCGCCTCGAGGGTCTTCGGCCCCGTCTCCGGGTCGGTCGTCGCGGTCGGCTGGGCCGCCGAGGTCTCGGCGGCGTCGCTCGGCTGCTCGGCGGGTGTCTCGGGCTCCGCGCCCGCCCGGGTCTCGTCGGTCACGCGACGACCGTAGCGGGCCGGGCCCGCGGGGTCATCGTCCGCCGGTGGGGCGGACCGGGGGAGGATGCCGGCCGTGTCCCCCCGCGCCACGACGGTGGCCCTCATCGTCGTCGCGGTGTTCGCCGTCTCCACGTCGGGCCCGCTGATCGCCGCGTCGGCGGTGCCACCGTTCGCGGTGGCGTTCTGGCGCAACGCGCTCGCGACCGCGGTCCTCGCCCCGGTCACGGCCGTCCACCGGCGCGCCGAGCTGCGCGCCCTCGACCGGCGTACCACCGCGTGGTGCGCGCTCTCCGGCGTCCTGCTCGCGGCGCACTTCGCGACGTGGATCCCGAGCCTGTCGTTCACGACCGTGGCGACGTCGACCGCGCTGGCCTGTACGACGCCCGTCTGGACGGCGCTCGCCGGCCGGGTGCCGCGCGCGACCTGGGCCGGGATCGCGGTGGCCCTGGCCGGGATCGTGGTCGTCACGGGCGTCGACCTGTCCGTGTCGCCGCGCGCCCTCGCCGGGGACGCGCTCGCCCTCGCCGGGGGAGCGTTCGCCGCCGGGTACGTGCTCGTCGGTGCGCGCGTCCGTCCGCGCGTGAGCACCACCGGGTACACGACCGTGTGCTACGCGGTGTGCGCCGCGCTGCTGCTGGTGCTCTGCCTCGCGGCGCGGACGCCGCTCGCCGGGTACGACGGCGGGTCGTGGCTGGGCCTCGCGGCGCTCGCGGTGGGGCCGCAGTTCCTCGGGCACTCGCTGTACAACCACGTCCTCGACCGGGTGTCGCCGACGGTGGTGGGGCTGACGATCCTGTTCGAGGTCCCCGGGGCCGCCCTGCTGGCGTGGGCGTTCCTGGGGCAGGCGCCGCCGCCGCTCACCTGGCTGGGGATCGCGCTGCTGCTGGGCGGCCTCGCCGTGGTGGTCGCCCGGCCCAGCCGGGTCTCACCAGTCGGGTGAGATCCCGACGGCCTCGGCGCTCGCGTCCCACAGCCGCCGGGCCACCTCCGGGTCCGTCGCGCCGGCGCTGGGCCGCCGCAGCCGCCGCCCCGCGAAGAAGCCGCCCGGATAGTCCGCCCCGTCCCCGTGGGTCGCCAGGTGCACGAGCGTGTCGGCACCGCGCTCCGGCGACGCGTACAGGAACGGCACCAGCCTCCCGATCGCGAACGACAGGCTCGTCGTCCCGAACCCCGTCCGGACGACGCCCGGGTGGAAGCTGGTCGCGACGATCCCCCGGTCGCCCAGCCGCCGGGACGCCTCGGACGCGAAGAGGATGTTCGCGCGCTTCGCCGACCCGTACGCGACCCAGCGGCTGTACACCGGCAGGCGCTGCCCGGACAGGTCGTCCGGGTCCAGGGCGCCGACCGCCTCGGCGAGCGACGCGGTGCCGATCACGCGCGCGTGCCCCGCCGCGGAGAGCGGCTCGAGCAGGTCGTGGGTGAGCAGGTACGGCGCGAGGTGGTCCACCTGCATGATCAGCTCGTGGCCGTCCACCGTGGTGGTGCGGCGGCCACCGAGGGCGCCGGCGTTGTTCGCGAGGACGTCGATCCGCGGGTACGCGTCCCGCAGCGCCGCGGCGAGCCCGCGTACCTCCGCCAGCGAGGCGAAGTCCGCGGTGAACGCCGCCGGCTCCCGGCCGGTGACCGACCGGACCCGCGCCGCGGTGGCCGCGAGCTTCGCCGGGTCCCTCCCGGCGAGCACGACCTCGAGCCCGCGCCGGGCCAGCTCCACGGCCGCCGCGGCCCCGATCCCGGAGCCCGCACCCGTCACCACCGCCACCCACCGCGCGTCCGTCACCCGGGCATGGTGACATGACCCACAGGGATCTGCGGTCCGACCTGAGCGATCGTTAGGCTCGCCGGAAAAGTTGCCCGTACCCACCGGAGTCGTGATGACCGAGACGCTGCGTCCCCGCCGTTCGTGCCTGGCCGTGCCCGGCAGTTCGACCAAGATGATCGACAAGGCGAAGGGCCTGCCGGCCGACCAGGTGTTCCTCGACCTCGAGGACGCGTGCGCGCCGCTCGCGAAGCCCGGGGCCCGCAAGAACATCGTCGCCGCGCTCAACGAGGGCGGCTGGGGCGACAAGGTCCGCGTCGTCCGGGTCAACGACCTCACCACGCACTGGACGTACCGCGACGTCATCGAGGTCGTCGAGGGCGCCGGCGACAACCTGGACTGCATCATGCTGCCGAAGGTCCAGAGCGCGGCGCAGGTCGAGTGGCTCGACATGACGCTGACCCAGATCGAGAAGACGATGGGCTTCGAGGTCGGCCGCATCGGCATCGAGGCGCAGATCGAGAACGCGCGCGGCCTCCTCGCCGTCGACGCGATCGCCGGGGCGAGTCCGCGTGTCGAGACCGTCATCTTCGGGCCCGCCGACTTCATGGCCAGCATCAACATGAAGTCGCTCGTCGTCGGGGAGCAGCCCCCGGGCTACGACGTGGGCGACGCGTACCACCACATCCTCATGAGCATCCTCATGGCGGCCCGCAAGTACGACCTGCAGGCCATCGACGGCCCGTACCTGCAGATCCGCGACGTGGAGGGCTTCCGCCGCGTCGCGGGCCGGTCGGCCGCACTCGGCTTCGACGGCAAGTGGGTGCTGCACCCCGGCCAGATCGAGGCGGCGAACGAGGTCTACAGCCCCTCGCAGGACGACTACGACCACGCGGAGCTGATCCTCGACGCGTACGAGTGGTACACGTCCGAGGCGGGCGGCAAGCGCGGCGCCGCGATGCTCGGCGACGAGATGATCGACGAGGCCAGCCGCAAGATGGCGCTCGTCATCGCGGGCAAGGGCCGGTCGGCCGGGCTGTCCCGCACGAAGCAGTTCACGCCGCCGGAGGGCTGAGCGCCCGCCGCATGCGGAAGGCCGCCCACACCCGCGGGGGGTGGGCGGCCGTCCGCGTCGGTCAGACGGTGACCCCGCTGCTGCCGGCCGCGGCGAGGACGACGATCCAGATGAGCACGCCCACGACCATCAGCCCGGTGGCGACCCACCCGACGATGATCCCGGTGAGCGCCATGCCGGCGCCCTCCTCGTGGCGCTCGGCGACCTGCCTCCGCGCCACGTGGCCCATGATCGCCCCGGCGATGCCGATGAGCGGGCACGTCACCAGGCTGACCAGGGACACGACCATCGCGGCGACCGCGAGGCCGTTGGTCATCTGCGGGGCGTACGGGTACCCGTAGCCCGCGTACTGCGGCTGGGTGCCGTACTGCGGCGGGGTCCCGTACCCGGGCGTCGCGGCCGGGTAACCGGCGTACGGCTGCTGGCCGGCCTGGGGCGGCGCCGGCGGCTGCTGCGCCTGCTGCGGGTACTGCTGCACGGGCGGCTGGGGAGCCTGGCTGGCCGGCGGCGTGTCCGGGGTCGGCGGGGTAACCGGGGTCGGCGGGGTACCCGGCTCGGCCGGGCGCTGGGCGAAGTAGTCGTCGTTGTCGCTCATACCTGTCCTCGTGTGTGGGCTGCTCGAGCGTACGGCAGACACCCCGCGCGGCGCGCCGAACCGCAGGAACGGACAACGGGGCCGTCGCACAGCAGACTGGGGGCCGGCTTCGTACACGAGGGGGCAGGAGACCGGCATGACGCAGATTTCCGGGGAGCAGCTCGACGGCCGCGTGGCGGTGGTGACGGGTGCCGGCAGTCCTGACGGCATCGGCTACGCCATCGCGCGACGCATCGGAGCGATGGGCGCGCAGGTCGCGATCGTCTCGACCACCAAGCGCATCCACGACCGCGCCGCGGAGCTGGGGGCGACCGGGTTCGTCGCCGACCTCACCGACGGGGCCGAGGTGGAGGCGCTCGCCGACGCGATCCGGGACAGCGTCGGCGAGGTGGACGTCGTCGTCAACAACGCGGGCATGGCCTCGGTCGCGAGCCCCGGCGTGCTGCGGCCCGTCGCGCAGCTGAGCGACGCGGACTGGCGAGCCGAGATCGACCGGAACCTCACGACCGCGTTCCTGGTGTCCCGCGCGTTCGTCGGGTCGATGTCCGAGCGCGGGTGGGGACGCGTCGTGAACATCGCCGCCACCACCGGTCCGGTCAACGCGATGCCGGCCGAGGCCGGGTACGCCGCGGGCAAGGCCGGCCTCGTCGGCCTCACCCGGGCACTCGCGATGGAGGTCGTCGCGGACGGCGTCACGGTCAACGCGGTCGCGCCCGGCTGGATCCGGACGGGGTCCTCGACCACCACCGAGTTGCAGTACGGGCTGAACACGCCGGTCGGCCGTCCGGGTACGCCGGACGAGGTGGCGGCGGCGGTGTCGTTCCTCGTCTCGCCGGGCGCGTCCTATGTGACCGGTCAGATGCTGGTGGTCGACGGCGGCAACAGCGTCCTCGAGGCCCGCGCCTGAACCGTCCGCGGTGACCTCTTTCACAGGCTCGCGCTCGCCACGGGCGGCCCGAGACGGACATACTCGCGAGTAACCAGATTTGCGCCGGCGCTGCCGGTGCCCCGAGGTGCAACGGGAGCGACAGATGGCCCGGCTCGCGCAGACCCACGGTCTGACCGACATCCAGCAGGAGATCCTCGCCACGGTCCGCAACTTCGTGGACAAGGAGGTGATCCCGGCCGCGCAGGAGCTCGAGCACTCCGACACCTACCCGCAGGCGATCGTGGACGGGATGAAGGAGATGGGGCTCTTCGGCCTCATGGTCCCCGAGGAGTACGGCGGCCTGGGGGAGTCCCTGCTGACGTACGCACTCGTGGTCGAGGAGATCGCCCGCGGCTGGATGAGCGTCTCCGGCGTGATCAACACGCACTTCATCGTCGCGTACATGCTGAACCAGCACGGCACCGAGGAGCAGAAGCAGCGCCTCCTGCCGAAGATGGCGACGGGCGAGGTGCGGGGCGCGTTCTCGATGTCGGAGCCGGGGCTCGGCTCGGACGTCGCGGCGATCCGCACCAAGGCCCGCAAGGACGGTGACTCCTACGTCATCGACGGCCAGAAGATGTGGCTCACCAACGGTGGCTCGTCCACCCTCATCGCGCTGCTGGTCCGTACCGACGAGGGCGCCGAGTCCCGGTACAAGAATCTGACGACGTTCCTCGTGGAGAAGCCGTCCGGATTCGGCGAGGTCGCACCCGGCCTCACCATCCCCGGCAAGATCGACAAGATGGGGTACAAGGGCGTCGACACCACCGAGGCGGTGTTCGACGGCTACCGCATCGGGGCCGACGCGATCCTCGGCGGGCAGCCCGGCCGCGGCTTCTACCAGATGATGGACGGCGTCGAGGTCGGCCGCGTGAACGTCGCGGCGCGTGCCTGCGGCATCGCGATCCGGTCGTTCGAGCTGGCCGTGCAGTACGCGCAGCAGCGGGAGACGTTCGGCAAGAAGATCGCCGAGCACCAGGCGATCGCGTTCAAGCTCGCCGAGATGGCCACCAAGGTCGAAGCGGCGCACCTGATGATGACGAACGCCGCGCGGCTCAAGGACTCCGGCGAGCGCAACGACGTCGCGGCCGGCATGGCGAAGCTCATCGCCAGCGAGTTCTGCGCCGAGGTCACCCAGGACGCGTTCCGCATCCACGGCGGCTACGGGTACTCCAAGGAGTACGAGATCGAGCGGCTCATGCGTGAGGCGCCGTTCCTGCTCATCGGTGAGGGCACGAGCGAGATCCAGAAGACCATCATCAGCCGCGGGCTGCTCAAGGAGTACCAGCTGCCCCGCTGACACCGTGGCGGGCGTCCTGCCCGCCACCCGGACTCCGCGCCGGCTGCCGATCGATCCGGCAGCCGGCGCGTGAACTTTGTGGCGTGGACGGGGCAGCCGCATCCGAGCCCGCCCGCGCCGCCGCCCTTCGTGCTTGATCATGAGTCCGTTTTCGCGCCTTCGGGCGGAATTGCGACTCATGATCAAGGGCAGCCCACGCCCGCGGTGCCGGTGGCCGTTCAGAGCAGGGTGAGCTGGGCGGGCGGTTCGGAGGCGAGGTCGCGGGGCAGCGTCGCGGCCTCGAGCCACCGGCCGCTCGCCGCGTCCCGCCGGTCGAGGCCGTGCCGCCGGGCCGCGGCCGTGATCCGGGCGGACAGCTCGCGCCGGTAGCCCTCCGGGGCGTACGACCCGCGCCCGTACAGCCGCCGGTAGGGGCCGACGAGCGCCGGATGCTCCCGCGCCAGCCAGCCCAGGAACCACTCCTTCGCGCCCGGGCGCAGGTGCAGCGCGATCCCGGTGACGTGCGTGGCCCCCGCCGCGGCGATGGCGGCCACGGTGGCGTCGATGGAGTCCTCGCTGTCGGTCAGGTACGGCAGCACGGGGGCCATCAGGACGCCGCACCGGATCCCCGCGTCGGTGAACGTCGAGCAGACGCGGAGCCGGGCCTGCGGACTCGGCGTCCCGGACTCGACGGTCCGCCACAGGTCCCGGTCGAGGAAGCCGACGGACAGGTTCGCGCTGAAGCCGGCCTCGGTCGCCGCCGCGCGGAACAGCGGCAGGTCCCGGAGCACCAGCGTCCCCTTGGTGAGCACCGAGAACGGCGTCCCGGAGTCACGCAGGGCCCCGATGATCCCGGGCATGAGGGCGTACCGGCCCTCGGCCCGCTGGTAGCAGTCGACGTTCGTGCCCATCGCGACGTGCTCACGCCGCCAGCGCGGGGACGCGAGCTCCCGCCGGAGCACCTCGGCCGCGTTGGTCTTGACGACGATGCGGCTGTCGAAGTCCAGGCCGGCGTCGAGGTCGAGGTACGTGTGGGTGTTGCGCGCGAAGCAGTACGTGCAGGCGTGGGTGCACCCCCGGTACGGGTTGACCGTCCACCGGAACGGGACCTGCGACGCCTCGGGCACCCGGTTGAGCACCGACTTCGCCCGGATCTCGTAGAACGTCACGCCACGGAACTCCGGGGTGTCGAACGTCCGCTCGACCGCCCCGCGGACCGGCATCGGCAGGGCCGGGGTCGCGTCCGCACCGGGGTCGGCGTCGAGCCGCAGCGCATCCCATCTCATCCCGGTCACCTCCGTCCGCCGAATCGGACACAGTCGAACACACGTTCGAAAGAAAGTCCATCCCTTCCGCAGCGGCTCGTGATCGGGTTCAATGCCGGGGCGTCGCGTGTCGGTGGCGGTTCGCGCCAGGCAGGGAGGCGCCGTTCGCCGAGGGGGTCGTGATGACCATCTCCTTCAACCACACCATCGTCCTCGCCCGGGACAGGCAGGAGTCCGCGGACTTCTTCACCCGCCTGTTCGGACTGCCACCCGCCGAGCCGGCCGGGCCCTTCCTCGCCGTTCACCTCGACCACGGTGTCGCGCTCGACTTCGCCGAGGCGGGCACCGTGGTCCAGTCCCAGCACTACGCCTTCCTGGTGACCGAACAGGACTTCGACGCGATCTACGGCCGGATCACCGACGCCGGGCTGTCGCACTGGGCGGATCCGCGTCAGGCGATGCCGGGACAGATCAACCGGAACGACGGCGGCCGCGGCGTGTACTTCCAGGACCCGTCGGGTCACTTCCTGGAGATCATCACCCGGCCCTACGGCTCGGGATAGGCGCCGGCACCGCGCGGGGCACGGGAGCTGGGTCGACAGGACCGCACCCGCCGCTGGGTTAGGCTGGGCTGAACAGCCGCACCGAGGAGGTTGCGTGGTTCCGGTGAGCCCGAGCCCGGTCCACGTGTTCGCCGCCGACGAGACGACCCCCCGGGCACCCGGCCGCGTCGGCTGCTCCACGGTCGCCCGCCAGCTCGGTGAGTCGCTTGCCGGGACCGCACCCAGCGGGACCACCCGCTGGCTGCTGGTCGAGCACCCGGGACCGTGGCCGCTGAAGTCCGCCGAGCTCGCCCCGGTGCTCGTCCGCGCGGAGGCCGCCGGGATCCGGGTCCAGCTCATCCGCCGCCCCACCCGGCGGCGGCGCGTCAGCCCCCACCAGATCTACCTCGTGAACACCGCGGAACGCTGGATCGAGGGCCGCGAGGTCGGCGACCTCGCCCGGCTCGGCACCCTGGATGTCGAGAGGTTCGCCGGCTTCGGCGATCGGGTCGACGGGCCGCTGTACCTCGTCTGCACGCACGGGAAGAGGGACGCGTGCTGCGCCGAGTTCGGCCGGCCGGTCGCGGCGGCCGTCGCCCGCGACCACGCCGACACGTGGGAGACGACGCATCTCGGCGGCGACCGGTTCGCCGCCAACGCGGTGTGCTTCCCCGACGGCCTGTACTTCGGCCGGCTCGACCCGGTGTCCGGGCCCGAGGTCGCCGCCGCGTACGCCCGGGGCGAGATCGTGCTGCCGCACTTCCGGGGCCGGGCCGGTACGGCGGACACGGCGCAGTTCGCCGAGCATCACCTCCGGCAGCAGCTCGGGGCCCACGGCACGGACGAGATCACGGTCGAGGACGTCGCCGGCCCCGCCGTGGTGCTGCGCGCGGGGGACCGCAGGTTCCGGGTGCTGGTCGAGATCGGCGAGTCGTCGGTACCGCAGCTGCTCACGTGCCGGGCGGTCGAGGCGACGTGCGCGCCGACCCGCCGGGTGACCCACCTGACCGAACTCTAGGATCGGCGCATGCTCCCCGGCGACGACGTCCTCGTGTCGGTGGAGGCGCATCTGGTGTCGGCGCTCGGCGCGGACTCCGGCCGGGCGACCGTCTCGTTCGTCGGGGTGGACCGGATCGACGTGCTGCGCTTCGGCCCGGCCGAGGACGGGTCGACCACGTACGCCACGCTCGGCATGTCCCGGCGCCCGATGGTGGACCCGGCACTGGTCGCCCCGGACGTCACCGAGGGTCCGCGCGCGGAACTGCTGATCAGGACCGACGAGCCGCGGGACTCCGTGCTCCGGTCCCTCGCCGTGCTGGCCGCGACGCCCGCCGTGGAGGGCCTGGTGGTACGCCCCGGTGCGACGATCCGGCTCGGGCAGCCGCTCTGGGACGGCGCCACCGCGTCGGCGGTCGTCGTCGGCGAACCCACGGACGTCCCCGACCTGGACCTCGGCTCCGACCGCGGGGTGGTCCGATTCCTCCCGGTGGAGCCCACATGAGACCGACCTTCGTCTTCGACGGCGACTGCGCGTTCTGCTCGAGCTGCGCGCGGTTCATCGAACGCCGCATCCCGACGCCCGCGGACGTCGTCGCGTGGCAGTTCACCGACCTGGCCGCCCTCGGGCTCACCGAGGCCCAGGCCGAGGAGGCCGTCCAGTGGGTCGAGGGCGCGCGCCGGACGGCCGGCCCCGAGGCCATCGGCGACCTGCTCGTCTCGGCAGGCTCCTACTGGCGGGTGCTCGGCCGCCTGCTGCTCCTGCGCCCGGTGCTGGCCGCGGCGTGGCCGGCGTACCGGCTGATCTCCCGGCACCGGGACCGGCTCCCCGGCGGTACGGCTATGTGCGCGCTTCCGCAGGCCGAGCGCGATCGGCTGCGCGGAACTGGCTGAGCCACACCAGTGGGCGGACCTTCTCCAGCGGCAGGAACGAGGTCATCGCCACGCAGTGCGGCAGGAAGCTGATCGTGATCGCCGCGTACGTCATCAGGTGGAACCCGTACAGCCCCGCGACGGCCCGCAGCCGCCACCGGTACGCGAGGAACAGCAGCACCGGCGAGCTCAGCTCGAACGCGACGATGAAGAACTGGAAGGCCACGAGCAGGCCGGGGTAGTCGACCACCCAGTCGGACAGGAACGTGCCGCGGCGCAGCACGGCGCGGGTGAGCGTGGCGCCGGTCAGCCAGTCCAGGCCGCCGAACCGGAGCTTCGCCCACGCCGCGAAGAAGTACGTGGCCACGACGGCGAGCTGCGTCGCCCGCAGCGCCCAGCCCGCGGCCTCGGACCGGGTGAGGTCTCCCCAGCGGGCCCGGCCGACGGTCGGCAGCACGGCGAGCGCGAC